>CAZPTF010000046.1:0-17265 GCA_964589015.1 uncultured Anaerolineae bacterium | reverse complement strand
ATAGAATTTGTCAATAGCAGACTGCGGCTTCAATATGGGAGGTTTAAGGCCTAATATCGATGTTTCGATAAAGCTTAGCATATAAAAGGAAAACTGTCAATTGTAGAATCCGGAAATCTCACCAACCGACTTTTGGAGCGTAGCGCGCAACACGCGCCGACCAAGCGTTTGTTTGGGACCGTGATAGGCTCTATAATGCAGACAATACGAACTGAGAGGAGAGAGTCAAACGATGGTCGCGCTGGTCGTTCATGGTGGAAGTTGGAACATCCCTGATGAAGTGGTTCAGCCCCACCTTGCGGGGTGTCATCAGGCATTGCGGAGCGGATGGCAGATACTACAAGAAGGAGGAAGCGCATTGGATGCCATCGAAGGGAGTATCCGGACAATGGAAGACGACGAGACCTTCGACGCTGGACGTGGTTCTTTCCTCAATGCGCATGGCATCATCGAACTCGATGCCAGTATCATGGATGGCAGCACCCTCGAGGCAGGAGCCATTGCCAGCGTCCAATGTATCAAGAACCCAATCACGCTGGCACGCCACGTTCTCAACAGCCCACACGTGATTCTGGTCGGCGCCGGAGCCCAAACGTTCGCCCGGAACGCAGGAATGGGGCTCTGCAATCCGTCCGAACTCATCACCGAGCGCGAACTCGCGCGCTGGCACGCCTTCAAAGCGGGTGCATCGGATCACCCCGACGCCGTCTTCGGACGAGACACGGTCGGTGCAGTCGCTTTGGACCGCTGGGGAAACATCGCCGCCGGAACCAGTACCGGCGGGAGTCCCAACAAACATCCGGGACGCGTCGGTGATTCGCCGCTGATTGGTTGCGGAACCTATGCGGATAACGGACACGGCGGTGCTTCGACAACCGGCTGGGGAGAATCCATGATCCGCGTGGTCATGGCAAAGAGCACCATCGATCTCCTGGATGGAATGAGAGGCCCAATGGACGCTGCTCAGGAAGCGATCGACATGTTGGACCGGCGCGTGGGTGGTATGGGCGGAGTGATCCTGCTGGACCACCAGGGAGGAGTGGGTTGGGCATTCAATACTCCGCGTATGGCAAGAGGGTATATGCACGACGGCATGCAAGAACCTGTTGTCCTGATTGACCCGTAGGGTTGCCATCTTCTAACACTTCTCTAACATATTTCTAGCGTTGTTCTAATACCCGCCAGGTAGAATGTTGTTATCAACACGCTGGAAGACTTTGGGAGATAACCGTCGTTTCGGCGAAGAGTGGCGCCCCAAGTGCCGCCTATCGACCGCGCCTGGAGCATTCCCAGAGTGTGTTTGAGGAGAAGATGCCCATGTTAAGCCGCTGTGCTACCTGTGACATAGAGATCCACTGGCAACCTACTGTTGTGGATGGTCGCGAATACTGTTGCCTGGGATGCAGCCGGGGAGGACCGTGTACCTGCGACTACGCCAATCTTCCCCACAAGTCCACCAGCATGATTCTGTTCACCCTGGAACACGAAGAAACGACAACGGTCCGCGTGCTTCTGTCCGCGTTGCGTGACACATGACGCCGTCGGCGACACCCACGTAACGGTCCACTCCTTTCGGGCAGAGGTACTTGCCATGTGTGGGGCGTTCAGTGCAGCGCATCGTGCCGTACCCGCCTATCCCCTCTTCTCCTTTTCAGCATCACCCGCGCTCGACCCGCACGACGTTCTCACAGCAGAAGACATCTTCTTAAAAACCCTGCATTTGCTCGGATTTTAAGGTTGCCGCTCTTGCTAACTTTCTCCACATTTGGTAGAATAGAAATGTGTTGGGTTAGCACACTTCAGGCTTTTCTGGTATAAACAAGAGACGCGATGTGAGAGATACAACTGGATTTTCCTCACCCGGGACAACGCCATTGTATCTTTCTTTATCAGTCCGTTCAGTCAGGGTGCCGCCTCCCCAGTAGGGACCTTGCTGCATGGCTGCATTGCACCGAAATGGATCATCTCCAAAGGTTCTCAGGCCCTCGCCAGTTCGTGTGTTTGCTATTTGTGCTTGCTTTTCTTCTGTTGATATCGTGAATTGGCCCTGCTGATCCGAATCATCGTGACCTTGAATTGCTGTATGTCTTCTTAGTGTGTACATACCAGTTCTTCGAGTGGCTTTGTCTTACCACTGAAACCGATAACGCAAATAGTTCTGTTGCACTGTAGATTTGTCCAAACGTCTTTAACGCTTCATAGCATATTCATATCGAAAACGCGACACGCAGTCTGGAGAATACTCATGAAAGCAGAGCAAACTTGGCAAGCTGCTTTGGGCGAATTGCAATTGCAAATGACCAAAGCCACTTTCGACACCTGGGTGAAAAACACCTCTCTGGTTTCTTGTGAAGATGGAACCTTCGTAATCGCCGTTCAGAATGGCTTCGCAAAGGATTGGTTGGAGAACCGCCTGCTTAGCATCATCAAACGGACTCTGGTCGACATTGTCGGACACGCGGTAGAAGTCAAATTCATCGTGAGGACCAAGGACAGAGAAACCGGAGACCCTGCCCCCCTGCTCGATCTGCCGGAACAAGAGCAGCTCGTGCGGGTACATCAACAGCAAACCGAGCACCATCTCAACCCCAAGTATCGATTCGAAAACTTCATTGTCGGCAGTTCCAACCGGCTGCCACATGCTGCGTCTCTGGCTGTGGCTGAGAATCCCGCTCACGCATATAACCCGCTGTTCATTCACGGAGGCGTGGGTTTGGGCAAAACACATTTGCTCCATGCTGTGGGGCATCACCTGCTACGCAGAGGGGCACGAGTACTCTACGTCTCGTCTGAGGAATTCACGAACGATCTGATCAACTCGATCCGCCGGTCGACTACAGATGCGTTCCGTGAAAAGTATCGTACCATCGATGTGCTCTTGATCGACGACATTCAATTCATTGCCGGCAAGGAAAGCACACAAGAGGAATTTTTCCATACTTTCAACACCTTGCATTCAGCCGACAAACAGATCGTCATCTCCAGTGACCGCCCGCCCAAAGCTATCCTGACTCTGGAGGAACGCCTGCGCTCACGGTTCGAGTGGGGGCTCCTGGTAGACATCCAACCTCCCGATCTCGAGACGCGCATCGCCATTCTGCAGAACAAAGCGGAACTCCAGCGGCTTTCGGTGCCGGCGGATGTCCTCGAGCTTATCGCACATCGGGTGCAGAGCAACATTCGTGAGCTGGAAGGCGCGCTGAACAGAGCGCTGGCCTATGCCAAACTTACGGGTATTGCTGTGACCGTCGATGTGGTGCAAAACGCCTTGCAGGATATCGCGACCCCCAAGTGCACGAAAGACTCTGAAGAGATACTGTTGATCGTGGCGGATTTCTACGGGCTGGATGTCGCAGACCTTTCCGGTCCACGACGAAGCAAGCGCTTGATCAAGCCCCGCCAGGTCGCGATGTATCTGCTGCGCGAAGAGACCAATGCGTCACTCCCACAGATCGGCAGTGTGTTGGGGGGACGGGATCACACGACCGTCATGTACGGTTACGAAAAGATTGCCAACCGCATCGAAGAGGACGATCAGACGCGGCGTGAGGTCATCGCGTTGCGCGAGCTGCTCTATAACCACCGCGTGCCGGTGGGCTGAGCTGAAATGAACATGACGCGAATAACGATCACACCGCAGTGATCCGAACGCTGCAGCGGGGAATCGCCGGTGACCGGCGATTCCCCGCTTTGCTCGCACCAACAAATCTCCCTGGCACTGTCCGAGCTACACATCGAACTCCTGTAACCGCTGGGGAACAAACACCTCCGGAATGCCCAACTGCCTGAATCCCTCTGCGACAGAAGCGGCGGCTTCTTCCTCGCCATGCACGACGAAAGCCTCTCGTAACGTGTCACCCTTGATGCGTTCCACGAAATCCAGGATCTCGCTTCGGTCCGCATGCGCGCTATATCCATCTATTACTTCGACATCGGCCCGCAGGCGATATGCGTCTCCAAAGATTCTGATCTCTGGCTGTCGTTCGACGATACGCCGCCCCAGCGTATGCTCGGCCTGGTAGCCCACGATCAACACCGTATTCTTGGGATCCTCAACATTGTTCTTGAGATGATGCAGAATACGCCCGGCTTCGCTCATGCCCGACGCACTGATGATGATCGCCGGCTCACGCATGAAGTTGAGTGCCTTGGACTCCTCGACTTCACGCACATAACGCAATCGGCTGAAGCCAAAAGGGTCGGCCTGATGGTGCAACATGAAATCGGTAATTTCCTCGTCGTAGCATTCGGGATGCAAACGGAAAATCTCTGTTACATTGACCGCCAGCGGGCTATCCACAAAAATCGGCATTTCAGGGATTTGGTGCGCCAGAATCAAGCGGTGGAGGTCGTAGACCAATTCCTGGGTTCTGCCCACCGCAAACGCCGGGATGATGACCTTACCCCCTCTCCGGTACGTGGTGCTGACCACCCGGCGCAGGTCACGCTGTGCGTCGTGAGGAGATTCGTGCGTACGCGTGCCGTACGTACTCTCCGCAATCAGGACATTGGTGCCGGGGAACACCTCGGGATCGCGCAAAATGGGCAAGTGGCGACGTCCCAGATCCCCAGTGAACGTCAGACGGAATTTGCGTCCGTTCTCTGAGATGTCCAAAACGATGATGGCTGACCCAAGAATGTGCCCCGCGTCATAGAAAGTACATTCCACGCCAGGCGCGACGACGAACGGTCGATGGTAACCGACGCTCAAGAAATTCTGCAAACTGAGAATCGCGTCGTGTTGGGTATAGAGCGGTTCGACAGGAGGCTCTCCTTTTTTCGCTCGCCTCTTATTGACGTAGACGACATCACTCTCTTGAATGTGTCCGGCATCCCGCAGCATCGCACTGCACAAATCACGTGTCGCGAAGGTACAGTAAATCGAACCGGTGAATCCGTCCTTCACCAATGAAGGAATGTTGCCGGAATGGTCGATGTGTGCGTGCGACAGAATCAACGCATCGACTGCTTTGGGATCGAAAGGGAAACTGCGGTTACGCTCAAAGCTTTCTTGCCGTTTACCCTGAAACAATCCACACTCGAGCAACAACGTGTGTCCATTGACGGTGAGCAGGTGCATCGACCCGGTTACACTGCGTGCGGCACCACAAAAGGTGATTTTCATTGCTGAGTCCCTACGAATCCTTCCTGGATGGTCTGTGAAGATATCAGTTCTCAGAATAACGTGGGCTGTTCAGTTGCATCATCTTTCCCGGTGAATGGAATGCCAAGATGTTCGTAAGCCAGACGAGACGCCACCCGTCCACGCGGCGTCCTGTCCAGGAAACCCAGTTGAAGCAGGTACGGTTCGACTACATCCATGATCGTATCCGGTTCTTCTGAGATCGAAGCAGCGATGGTGTCCAACCCAACAGGGCCACCTCCAAACTTATTGATGAGTGCGTCCAATACCTTGCGATCGATATCATCTAAACCCAACGGATCTATCTCAAGGAGGGTCAGCGCCGCCTGGGCGACTTCGCGTGTGATAAAACCATCGGCGCGCACCTGTGCATAATCTCGCACCCGGCGCAGGAGGCGATTCGCAATTCGCGGTGTTCCACGCGCCCGGCTCGCAATCTCACACGATCCCTCGTCGGTGATCTCGATCGCGCACAGCGCGGCGGCGCGTTTGACTACGATTTGCATGGATTCCAGATCGTAGAATTCCAACCGGTACGTCACGCCAAAGCGTGAACGCAACGGAGAGGTCATCAGCGCCAGTCGGGTCGTGGCGCCGACAATCGTAAATGGCGGCAATGGTAAACGCACATTGCGCGCGCTGGGCCCAGTACCCAGCACCAAATCGAGCACATGGTCCTCCATGGCTGGATACAAGATTTCCTCCATGACCCTGCGCAGCCGATGGATCTCGTCGATAAACAGGACATCACCTTGCCTGAGATTGGTGAGGATCGCAGCCAGGTCACCGACCTTTTCGATGACCGGTCCTGCCGTGATCTTGATGTTGGTTTCCATTTCATTGGCGATGATGTGTGCCAGGGTTGTCTTACCCAAACCGGGAGGTCCATACAACAACACATGATCCAGTGAATGTTCCCGCGCACGCGCAGCTTCAATGAGAATGGACAGATTTTCCTTGATCCGCTCCTGCCCGATAAAGTCCGCCAGGCGACGTGGGCGGACGGCGGCCTCAAGCTCGGTCTCTGCTGTTTGGCGGCCGGGAGAAATTGTGCGCTCTGTCATGTGCCGTAAAACCCTTCCCCAAAACCAGTCGATCCGGCTGGATTTAACAATCGTTATCCAAGAATGTGATTATAACAGAACAGACCGAAATATCAAGCGTGCCGCGGGGTCAAGCCCCTCCAGGATATCAGGCGACAATTGCAGCCGCTTCTACACAACGAATTCGCTGGAAGGTACGCCCGCTGTACCAGCCTGTGCCAATCGGCCCGGGTTATATCCCATGCGTGATCTGCCAGGTTCACACGAATATCTGCGTGCCGGTCAAGACTGTGCCAATCTTGGACGCGTTCCGTTTGCGCGGAGACCCACGGGAATGGGCCACCAGACCCCCGCATGGCCTGTGCGGAGATTGGCCCAGTCTGCTCAGTGGGCGTGCTCCCGAGCGCATTGGTCGTGTCAAAGGCGCTGCACTTGTCGCCAAAAATCCTGGCTGCACACTATTACTGCGGGCTATTGACGAGAGGTGCAAACAGTGGTATAAGATATCAATCAATTTTTGCTTTCGTGACTGATCCAACAAGAAAGTAGGAGTAGATCAGATGAATGCAGACACAAATATTGAGGCGATCAAGAAACTCGAAGCAGAACACGAGCAGGTGCGTGAGCGACTCAACAGCTTGAGGGAATCGCTTAAAGCGGAGGTGGAACCGGCAACGGATGAAGGCTACCCGGACGTCTACGAGCGCGAGAAGAATCTGGCTCTACTGCAACGCCTCGAGCAAAAACTGGAATCCATCGAACGTGCGCTCCGTTTGCAGACGAAGGGGAACTACGGTATTTGTGAACGCTGCGGTCTGCCTATCGACCCGGAACGCCTGGAGGCACTACCCGATACAACCGTGTGCTTGCCCTGCAAACAGGAAATCGAACGTCTTGCCCGCAGGGGTTACACCGGCGAAGAATGAGGATTTTGCAGTCAATCGGCCATTTGACGTGCCTGGATTGACCGGCTATAATATTGGAGGCCAAAAACAAGGTAATCATTCACTATGGGGCGCTATGAGCGCCCTATATTTGTCAGGGTTTGTGTTGGCCGGAGAGCGGATTCGTCAACAACTTACGCTGGTGACCTAGAAAAGCCCTCTTTCACGATGCGCAGCAGAGAATGACCGGTTCATCATGATGCGAGGAATAAGACCCCTTAGACAAGTCGGTTATCCGGCGGAACGCTCCAGAACCCCGTGGTGGGTGCGGGTTCAGGCCGTTCTGCTGGGTATCGGTTTCATATTGTTGACCACACTGGTTCTGGTCATGCAGTTCACTTCCTCCGACCAATTGACATTGGAGGTGGGTGAAGTCTCCCCTCGCGATATCCGCGCGCCCGGCCCGAAGACATTCATCAGCCAGGTGCTCACCGAACGTGAACGCGAGCGGGCGCAATCGTCGGTCCGAGACATTTACGACCCACCGAGCGCCCGCACCGCTCGTGACCAGATCGCCTACGCCCAGAAAATGCTCGATTACTTCTCCTCAATCAGGGATGACCCATATCCCTCACGCGACGAGCAGATCGGCCTCATTCAGACGATGCCCGGGCTCAATTTAGCGAAAGCAACTATCAGCACCTTGCTCGATCTGAGCCCGAAAAGTTGGCAAATCGTATCCGATCAGGTTGTGCTCGTACTCGATCAGGCGATGCGCAAGGAAATCCGCGACAACCAACTCGCGGAAACGAAGCGGGCGATACCTGCTTTGGTTAGTTTGGACCTGACGGACGAGCAAGCCGAGGTGATCATCGCATTGGCGCGGGAGTTCGTGGGCCCAAACAGCCTCTACAATGCCGAGAAGACTGCAGAAGCCAAACGAATGGCGAGCGATAGTGTGGCCCCTGTTTCTCAAACCGTGGAGAAGGGTGAAATCATTCTCCGGGAAGGCGACATCGCTGACGCCGAAGATGTGGAAATACTGGATGCGTTTGAATTGCGGCAGGTCCGTATCCAGTGGCCCATGATAGCCGGCACGATGCTGTTCGTCCTGGTCCTGTCCACCGTCCTGATTCTCTACACCCGAAGATTTGCGCCTGAGGTATTTCAGAGCAGGCGAGACTATCCCCTCCTGTTCACCCTGCTCCTCTTGTTCATCTTTGGCGCCAAGCTGATGTTGGCGGAGCACAGCGAGATCGCTTATCTGTTCCCATTTGCCACACTGGCTATTCTGGTGTCCGTATTCTTCAGCACAGAGACCGCCGTCGGTTTGACGATCTGCCTGGCTGCCGTTGCCGGTTTCATATCCGACGGGTCACTGGAGCTAACCATCTACGCCCTGATAGGCAGCCTGGTAGCCTGTCTCAGCCTGGGGCGGATCGACCGGCTCTCGGTATTGTTGTGGTCCGGTGTGTACGTCACCGTGGTCAATGTGGGCGTCATTTTGGCATTCGGTCTGTCATCGCAAAACTTCAACTCGATCAACATGGCGATGTTACTATCCTTCGGCATGATCAACGGAGTGCTCTCTGCCAGCATCGCTCTCCTCGCACTGCTGTTCCTGGGGAACCTGGTCGGCAAGACCACTACGCTGCAACTGATGGAGTTGGCCCGTCCCACCCACCCGGTGCTCCGGCAGTTGCTCCTGAAGGCTCCCGGGACGTACTACCACAGCTTGCTGGTCAGCAACATGGCAGAACAGGCAGCCGAACAGATCGGGGCAAACAGCATTCTGGCACGTGTTGGCGCCTATTACCACGATATCGGGAAAATGCTCCGCCCCTATTTCTTTGTCGACAACCAGGCAGGCGGCGAGAACGTACACGACAAGCTGGACCCGCAGACGAGTGCCCAGATTGTGATCAATCACGTCCGGGAAGGGTTGGAGCTGGCTCAGAAGTATCATTTGCCACCCGTCATCCAGGAGTTCATCGCTCAGCACCATGGCACAACCACTACTTCGTATTTCTACCGCCAGGCCACGCAGATGCACGAAAACGCCGACAGCGTGGACGTGCAACGGTTCACGTATCCCGGACCACGCCCTCAACGCAAAGAAGTAGGGATCGTCATGTTGGCGGATGGTTGTGAGGCGGCTGTGCGTGCAGAACGTCCCAACTCGCTGGAGAAGATGGATGAGATCATTCAAGGCATCATTCTCGACAGACTCACGTCCGGTGAACTCAATGACAGCGACCTGACCATGCGCGACCTGGAAATGATTCGCAATGCCTTTTTGCGTATTCTACAAGGTGTTTTTCACCCGCGCATTAAATATCCGCCGGCGATCAAAGGCACAAAAAAGGAAGAAGAGACGCGGGGTGCCGTTCTGCCCGAACCAACAGAGGCCACGGAGAAGCACTCGGCAGCCCATGCAGAGAAGATGATTCAATCCGACATGGACGATTCGATCTCGGCTGGTTCCGAAGCCGAAGAGGACAGCGCAGAGCACGATGTGGATGAGCGGCTCTCCGGAAAGGAACGGGTAATTCGTTTCCGTCGAGGATAAACGATGTGCTTATGCGGAACATGGAGACACAGCAAGGGTTAAATAGGATCGAGGAGCCCAGCGAGCGTATCGCCGTCGGACTGCAGATTGCCCCGCAGTTCGAGAAGGAGATCGACACCACGCATGTCCTGGGTGTGGTTTGGCGCACGCTGGCCCAGGAACCGCTGCCTGCTGAAATGCTCGAGTTGGGGTTGGTCATCGGAGATGACGCTGAAATACAGGATCTGAACCGGCAGTACCGGGGCATCGATGCACCGACCGACGTGTTGTCGTTCGCCATGACGGAAAGTGGGAGCGATCATCCGTTCGTCCTTCCGGCGGGCATGCCGCTGTATCTGGGCGACGTGATCGTGTCCTATCCGCGAGCCATCGAGCAGGCACGAGCGGCGGGGCATTCCGTGGCAGAAGAACTGGACCTGCTGATCGTGCATGGGGTGCTTCACCTGCTGGGTTACGATCATGACACCAATGACCGGAAGAAGGCGATGTGGAACCGCCAAGAAACCATTATCGGGAAACGTCTTGCGGAGTGAACGCAGGTCACCAATAGGACAGGCTCCCGGCGGCTTACTGTCGCGGGAGCCTTATTTTTGCTATGCCAGTGAGAACAGCCTAGTCCTCGGGGGTCAGGATGAGCTTGATCCCGCTCTTCGCATCGTGCTTCTTGAACGCGGCCTCCCACTGCGAAATAGGCAACACATCGGTGATGAGCGCGTTCAGATTGATCGCCCCGCTCTCCATAAGTGAGAGTGCGCGCTTCCAGGAAATCCAGCGTTGCCCGAGGAATCCCGTCACTTTGAGCTCTTTGTAGGCGATGGTATCGAAGGCGACCGGGAACGCTTTCCCGATCAAGCCGATCTGGGTGTATTTTCCACCGCGGCGGAGCAGCGACAACCCCATGAGAACTGCCGGCGGAGCACCCGAACACTCCAGGAAGACCTCAGCACCTTCCCCATTGGTCAATTGGTCGACGAGTTTGCGCGGATCCTCTTGCTCGACATTGACGACGTAATCCGCTCCGAGCTTCTTGCCAAGTTCCAGCCGATCTTTGTCTACAGATGTCCCACACAGGACAATCTTACCTCCCGCTGCCTTGGCCAACTGCATACAGATCAGGCCGATGCCGCCGGGTCCAGCAAGCACCACCACATCACCGGGCAAGATCGGCGTCTTTTCCAACACGCCATTGGTGCAACTGGCCACTGGTTCGGTCATTGCGCCGGCCAGAAAATCTACGTTATCGGGCAGATGATGCACACGGTCTTCGTCAATGAGGATATACTTGGTGAAACAGCCATCGAATACGTAGCCAATGAGTTGTTTTTCCTCACAAATGTTGTAATTGCCGGTACGGCAATTGGTACATTTACCACAAACATGGCGTGCGGTTTCGCAGGTCACACGATCACCGGGTTTCCAGCGAGTAACCTGGTTACCAACCTCTGCGATCACGCCGGAAAACTCGTGGCCCATAATCACCGGGGTGCGCACTGCCAGCCCAATCTCTCCATGCCACAGGTGCACGTCTGATCCGCAGACTCCGGCTGCTTTTACTTCAATCTTGACATCTCGCGGGCCGGGAGACGGCTCGGGCACCTCCCGCAGTTCTACATTCCCCGGACCCAGCGCATACTTCACTACAGCTTTCATAGCCATTACCCCCTTCGTACGAAATGGATTCAGTTGTTATCGCGATGGCCTCTGTCGAGGTCACTGCAGGAAATTGTCGAATGCTGCACGGAGAACTGTTTCCGGCTGTGGACCGATCCACCGCTGGCCCTGTCCGTCCGGAGAAGTGACAAACAGCGTAAGCGGAATCGCGCGGACCCCTGCCATCACAACTAATTCACGAGCCTGCGGATCGTCGACATTAACCTTGATGAAGCGGATGCGGTCTGAGTACTCCGGCTCCAGCTTGTCAACTACCGGTCGCATTTGACTGCACGCGGAACACCAATCCGCATAGAAGAAAAACAGCGCCGGTTTCTTCTGCTCTGTCCCTGGCTCTGCCGTGACGGCAGACGAGGTCACCGTTGGTTTGGCAGACGCGTCACTTTTCGGCGCGGAGACAGGGGTGAACGTGGCAACGACTCGCTCGCTCACCGGCGTGGAGGCTGCCCCCGCCGGCCCGACCGTAGCGGAGGGGACCGCCTCGACCGTACCTGTGGGCTGCGCCGTCGAAGAAGAACATCCCGAGATCAGGATGAGTAGGAGCACAAACGCTATGAAGATGCTGCGTTTCATCTGAATGAACTTCCTCCTGTCCATTTTGGACATTATACCACACAATTGGAGATATACGGAAAATGCACAGAAGCCCCCCGAGCGAAACTCACCGTCTGGCACAGACAAGCCTCCCGCAGTAGTTAACGGGAATCTGGTTCAGTGTGCAAGGCGCAGCCGGCTCTCGTCCTACCGCCCAAACCCGTCAACAACCGGGAAGGCACGCGGCAACGCAGTTGTCATGGCGGTTCGCCTGTGATATACTAACGTCGCTCCGGCAGGTTCCAGTCTCAACCGGGGCTTCCGGATGGGGAAGCGTACATGCGTCTGCCGATAGGAGACATCACCTCTCGATACGATGAAGTGGGAAACGGACCTCCGGTTATTATTCTTCACGGATGGGGAGGGACAATCGAAAGCGTGAAACCGATTGTTCAGTGCCTGTCACACGACTACACCACTTTTGCCGTGGACCTTCCCGGTTTTGGTGAGAGTGCACAACCACCAACCACCTGGGGAGTGCTCGATTACGCCAACTGGGTAGCTGGCTTCATGGACAGTGTCGGCTGCCCCCGAGCCCACATCTTGGGGCATTCCTTCGGCGGACGCATTGGCATCGCACTGGCAGCTCACTTCCCCGCGCTGGTGGACCGCTTGATTCTGGTGGACAGCGCCGGTATTCGTCCCAGGTGCACGCTGGTCACGCAACTGCGCGTGTACTCGTTCAAGGGGCTCCGGTCTTTGATCCTTCTCATTCCGTTCCCTTCCTGGAAAAAAGGTGCAGTGCGAAGACTGGGAGCCATCTTCGGATCGGCGGATTATCGCAACGCGAATGCGCTGCGAGACATCTTCGTGCGCGTCGTCAACGAAGATCTACGTCCTGTTCTCCCCGCCATCCAGGCACCAACCCTGCTCGTGTGGGGAGAGAATGACGAAGACGTTCCCGTCGCGCACGGCAAACTGATGGCCCAGGAGATACCGCATGCGCGCCTGGAGATCTTGGCGGGTGCGGGCCATTTTTCGTACATGGACCGGCTACCGCAGTTTTGCCGCATCGTCCGGGATTTTCTGAAGGAAAAGGTCAATTGATGCCCACATTTCTGCTACCAGCATTGTTCTGGGGTGCGACCACCGTGTGGATGGTCTATGCCACCCGCCGCATCCTCCGGCATCTGCTGTTCTTCCAAATCGAAGAATACGACAATGCGCGTTTTGCCCGGTTGTTAGCGCAGAACCTGACGCGCGTCCTGACCGCTGCCGAGATCATTTCAGTTTGCGGATTGGCTGGCGCCTATGGACTCGGACTTGCTCTACTCCCCTACGAGACCAGCGCGGCCTGTGCCGCGCCTTTCTTGCTGCTGTGGGCGGCGATCTATGGTGCGTTGTTGGCATTTCGACCGGTTCCCCCGGCCAAAAAGCCGTTGGTGCTGACACCCAGGGCGACACGCCTGTTGGTGACTGGCGGTGTATTGACCTGCGCACTGTTCGTCATCGCCAGCCTCTTGATAACGCACGGAGCACTGCTGTCTCGCGACAACACGCTACACGTCGCAGCATTGCCAGTCCTCGCGCTGTTCGCGCTCATCGTCGATCAAGGGATCGGGCTCATCGTCATCGCTGCGAACGTGGTCATGTACCCCATCGAAGCGTCGTTCCGCCGCTACTACGTCCGCTCGGCGACGAGGATTATGCAACGCCAGCCCCACATCCAGGTTGTGGCGGTTACGGGCAGTTATGGCAAAACCAGCACCAAGGAGATCATTGCCCACGTTCTCTCCAGTCGCTACCGTGTCCTCAAGACACCGCGTAGCTTCAATACGCTTATGGGGATCTGCAAGGTAATTCGCGAGGATTTGCAGCCGGACCATGAAGTGTTTGTGGTCGAGATGGGCGCCTATACACCCGGAGAAATCGACCGTCTCTGCAAGCTGACTCCGCCGCACATCGGCGTCCTGACAGCGATCGGCCCGCAACATCTGGAGCGGTTCAGGACGATCGAGCGTGTCGCAGAGGCAAAATACGAATTGCTGGCGAATCTCGGGCCGGATGGGAGCGGTATTTTCAACGGGGACGACCCCCATTGCGCAGCTCTTGCCAA
Organism: uncultured Anaerolineae bacterium; assembly: GCA_964589015.1. Taxonomy (GTDB): domain Bacteria; phylum Chloroflexota; class Anaerolineae; order DAOTYC01; family DAOTYC01; genus CAZPTF01. Next base: position 3,305 of record CAZPTF010000046.1, on the reverse strand, counting down.
CCGTCCGGCTGTTTTCCGTGTATGCAGATACGGCATGAACCGGAACGGAATCCCTCTGGACGTCTGGGCAACGAACGTGGAGATCACCGCCCAGGGCACTGAGTTCGACGTCTTCACTGCAACAGGAGCGACGGCCCATTTTTTCACAGCCTTGCTCGGCGAGCACAACGTATCGAATATCCTGGCTGCCACTTCCGTGGCATTGCGCTGCGGATTGACACTCCAGGACATCGGGGGTGCCGTTGCGACACTCGAACCGGTGGAACATCGTTTGCAGCGGATAGAAGGAGCGGGCGGCGTGACGGTGATCGACGATGCCTACAACGCCAACCCGGCAGGCGTGCGGATGGCGCTGGACGTGCTGGGCAAGGTGCCGGGAGGCCGGAAAGTTTTAATCACCCCCGGCATGGTCGAGCTGGGCACGCATGAACAACAAGAACACCGCCAGATGGGCACGCTGGCGGCGAAAATATGTGATTATGTGATTCTGGTCGGACCGAAACGGACACAGGCTATCGCCGATGGTTTGCTCGCGGCGGGATTCCCACCCGCTTGTCTCGCTGTCGTCCAGACGCTGGACGCAGCCACACGACACTTGCAGACTTTCATTCGCCCTGGTGATGTGGTGCTATTCGAGAACGATTTGCCGGACACGCAATCCACAGACACGATCTACTTCTGAGTCAGAGAGAGATCCGCCTTTTCCAGTATCGACGTGTCATAGGAATAGACCGTGCGCCGTTTCTCCTCCCAGGCTTCCAGCGCGAGTTGGATCAGGTTTGTCACGACTTGCGCCGGGCTCAACCCAACAGGCTGCCACAGGTGGAACGCAAGCGAGCCGGGTATGGTGTTGACCTCATTGACGTAAACCTCGTCCGAATTCCGGTCCACGAGCAGATCCACCCGGGCGGTTCCCATTCCGTCGATCGCCTTGAACGCCTGCACAGCTAACTCCTGGATACGACGGGTCTGCTCCTCCCCGATCTCAGCGGGGACGCGTCTCTGGCCTCCCTTCATACCTTTGCCAGTTGCTCCTCTGAGATACTTGTCTTCGTAACCCAGGAAGTCTTCCCATGAGATGGGCTCTTCACACGCGGAGGGGATGACATCCTCATTGCCCATTACCGCACAGTTGATCTCCCGGACCTGTTCGATGCTTCGTTCGACGAGCACTTTGCGGTCGTACTGGCTGGCGACATCCAAAGCAAATTCCAGACTCTCGCGATCCCTGGCCCGCGAAATCCCCACACTCGATCCCAAATTCGCGGGCTTGACGAACATCGGATACGGTATGCTGGATTCGATCCGGTGCAAGACGCTCTCGGGCGCGGTTTGCCATTGCTGTCGTGTGAACCACACGTACTCGACAACCGGCAGGTCATTCTGCACGAACGCCGCCTTCATCAGCACCTTGTCCATACCCACTGCCGACCCCAATACGCCACAGCCGACGTAAGGCACACCTGCCAATTCGAGCAATCCCTGTACCGTCCCGTCTTCTCCGTTGGTTCCGTGCAGAACCGGAAAGACCACATCGACATCGATGGTCTGTTCTCGTCCAAACAACCCTTTCCCGGCGGTGCTGAACAGGTGCGAGGCAGAAGGATCCAACACGATCTGGACTCGGGAGAACGTTCCCAGATCCAACCGCTTGAAGGTTTCAAGCCGGCGCAATGCATCGCCGGTGTACCATCCGCCCTCCTTGCTGATATAGACAGGCACCACTTGATACCTGGCGGCTTCAAGAGCGCGCATAACCTGGTGAGCGGTGATGATCGATACCTCGTGCTCGACCGAACGGCTACCAAAAATCACTGCGACTCGATTGCTCATAGGTCCCTCTTCAAATCTTGATCCGCGTCCAACGAACTACGGTTCGAGAATCACCTTCATCAACCCAGGCTCTCCACCCTTAAGGCGTTGGAACCACCCGACTCCGTCGGAGAGCGGTGCGACTGCACTGATCAGCGTATCCACATCAATTGCCCCCCGCGCGATCATATCCATGCACGCCGGATACTCGCCATTCAAAGCACACGAGCCATACAACGTCAATTGCCGCGTGACGACAGCCTGCAATAACAGATCGACCTTCGGTGCCAAATTGCCAACCAGCGTAAGCGTTCCACCTTTTCTGATGCACTGCGTCGCCAGAGTGACAGTCGGCCCGATGCCCACCACTTCGACAGCGACATCCGCCCCGCGTCCAGTGGTACGTTGCAGCACTTCCGCCACAACATCGACCTCGTCGGACTTCAACCCGACGTCCGCACCGAGACGCTGCGCCAAATCCAGCCTGTTCCGGTCCAGGTCGACGGCGATGATCTGCCCACATCCGGCAAGACGCAACGCCTGGACCACCAGCAGGCCAATCATGCCGGCGCCGACCACCACGGCGGTATCGTCCAGCACAATCGGCGTGCGCCCGACCGCGTGAAAAGCGACTGCCACCGGTTCCAACATGGCAGCCCGCACAAATGACAGACCGTCGGGCAACCTGTACAGAATCCGCTGTGGCACTGCTACATACTCCGCAAAGGCCCCGTCCTGGCGATATTCACCAGGAGACACACCCAGCACGCGCCGGTTGTCGCACAAATTGACCTGCCCGCGGCGGCAGTAATAGCATTCGCCGCAATAGATCGTGGAATCGAATGTAACCCGGTCACCAGCCTGCCATCCGTTCACGCCGGAACCCACTTCAGCGATCACACCGGCAGCTTCGTGTCCCATGATCAGCGGAGGGATACGCCGCCCAGTACTGCCATCCATGCCATGCACGTCACTGCCGCAAATCCCACAGGCTTTGACCTGTACCAACACCTCGTCTGCGCCAATCTGCGGGATTGGCGCTTCCTCGCATACGAGATGATTGGCTTCTTTCAATACGAGTGCCTTCATTACCACATTGCTCCCATTCCCAGAGAATTGAGTGTCCATCCGGCAGCACGCGCGTTCCTCCATGTCCCGTGTCTGCCTTCAACCGAATATTGATTCTACAACAGAGCAGACTCAAGCGCAAGCTTCCCGCCCCACAGAGGGGACAGCCAGGAATTTGAGAGGCCGGCGAGCAATGGACAGGTTACGCTGAAAACGTAACCTGCCAGGTTCACACGAATATCTTCTTGTTGGCCAAGACTGTGCCAATCTTGGACGCATTCCGCTTGCGCGGTGACTCACGTGAACGGGCTGTCAGGCACCCCCACGGCCTATGCGGAGATTGGCCCAGTCTGCTACCACGGGCGTGCTCTCCAGCGATTGTGTCGCCAAAATTTTAGATGCACCCGCCGAAGAGAGGGACCGCC
>CAZPTF010000045.1:0-17375 GCA_964589015.1 uncultured Anaerolineae bacterium | reverse complement strand
ACACCTTCGGCAATGATGTTCGGAGCTGCTTTGACCGGCGGGATTTCGGTGACTGGCCCAGCGCCATCGGCCCCGTTGCCTCCTCCGGGAGCGCAGCCGGCAAGCTGGACGCTGAGGCCGACGAACACAGCCAGCGAAACCATTGACTTTCCCAACATGTTTGAACCTCCAATCATCTCGGCCCCGGTGAAGCGTCACCAGATTCGCAGGCCACTGCGTTGCGGACTGTCATCCATAAGGCGGTACTCCACGCTGGAATGATCTGCGCTATTGCAGACAGCATCATCCAAAAGAAAACAGCGACGATGAGCGAAATGGCTGTGGACAAAGAGGCAACGATGGCGACTGGGGCAACGAGCGGCACGCCGCAGAGTCTGTGGCTTCATCGTTCTGCCAGGATTTTACGCCAGCAAAGTCCGATCAGGCACCTGGCGTACCGCCCGAGGCGATGTTCTCCGCAATCCGCACATCGACGACCTGATCGATCGCGGCCCGTGTCGACTCAGATTCTCCAAGCAGCGCACAGAACGTGGCACGATCCAACGCAACCACATCGACCGCCCGGTCATTGGCCGCGCGGATGGTGGCGATGGTCTTTCCCCCACGCAACAGCTCGATTTCCCCAAAATACTCACCAACGCCCATCGTCGCGACGACGATATCCTCTCCATCCGGAGTCCGGAGGCCGACTTCGATGTGCCCTTTGGTGATGATATAGAACAGATCACTTTCCGTGCCTTGTTGGATGATCGTCTCTCCGGCGGCAAACGTCATTGGCAGCAGATTTCGTGTGGCCTTGAGCATTTGCGCATGGCTCAACAAGGGCAATGCACGGGCTACATACTCGTTGACGATTTCTCCATCGGCGAGCAACACCGTGCGTGACGCACGGCGCGCGAGGCTGCTGTCGTGCGTAACCATAATGACGGTCTTGTTCTGCCGGATCATGTCCTCGAATATCCGGTAGACCGACTCCGCCGTGACGGAGTCCAGGTTTCCCGTCGGCTCGTCGGCTACCAGCAACGGCGGATCGTTAGCCAGCGCGCGCGCGATAGCGACACGCTGCTGCTGTCCACCGGAAATCGCCGACGGCAGTTTGCTGGCATGTTCTTGCATGTCCACCATTTCGAGCAGGTACATCGCCCGCCTTTTCCGCTCGCGTGAGGAATACATGTTACAGAAATCCATTGGCAGCATGATGTTCTCCAGCAGAGACAGCATGGGCAGCAACTGGAAAAACTGGAACACGACGCCGACTTGGCGACCGCGCCAGATGGCCATTTGATTCTCGCCCAGCTGATGAACCGCCACATCGCCGACGAATATCTCTCCGGAAGTCGGGCGGTCGATGCCGGTTATCATGTTGATCAGAGTCGATTTGCCGCTGCCTGATTTACCGATGACGGCGATGAACTCACCCTGGTTGAAGTCAGCGTTGAGCCCCTTCAGTACCGGGAACTCGCCGGCGGCGTTAATGTAGGTCTTGACGAGGTTACGCAGGCGAACGAAACCACCTTTACCCTCCGGCAGAGGTAGCGGCATGGGTTCGCTCAGCCTGTCCTTTCGTGTGGAAACCGCAACGTTCATGAGCGCCTCCTGAGTCTGCTCAAACAACAAGGCCGACAAACATTATAGGTGATAACGACGGTTATTCCAAAGGGATGACTTTACTTTCGTCCTGATTTGCGGTAGAATCTCACACAAATGTCTGGGAGTTGGAAATTCATGGGACAACAACACACAGTATCCCCCCCACATGTGATCGATGAGGACAAGCACTGGTGGTTCTCGAGCCGTACCAGAGCCCTGCTAAGTATGTTGGACGGAATTGTACCCCGCCGTGACAATCGGATCCTGGATGTCGGCTGCGGCGCGGGGAACATGTTCCATCACTTGGGCCGGTATGGAGCAGTGGTCGGGCTGGAGAACAACCCAAAACCAATCGCAATCGCCCAGAAGCGCGGTTACGATGTGCGGCTCGGCCAGGCTGAAGACATGCCGTTCGAGGAGCGGACGTTTGAACTGATCACAGCGCTGGATGTGATCGAGCATTGCGCAGATGACGCCCGCGTGCTGAGCGAATGTTACCGGGTGTGTGCTCCGGGCGGGTTGCTCGTGATTACAACGCCTGCCCACCAATGGTTGTGGAGTCACAACGACGAGATCAACCATCACTTCCGGCGCTATTCGAGCGCAGAGCTTCGATCCAAGCTGGCACAAGCCGGGTTCCACGTGAAGCGCCTGGCGTTCAACAATTTCTTCGTGTTTCCGCTGGCGGCGATGCTGATTCGGCTGCGCCAGGAGCGTGGCGACACGCCCGAGCTGGCTGCACCGGATACGGACGACGACGCATATCAGGTCGAAATGGAACCGACCTCACCGCCGGTCAACGCCGTGCTCACCGGAGTCGGCTGGGTCGAGGCCACTTTGTTGCACTGGGTGAATCTGCCGGTCGGGACCGGTATCATCTGCATCGCCGCAAAGGAATAGCCGTCGTATGGCGCCGCGCAGGTGAAAGGAGCAGACCGAAACGGAGTGGCAGGGCAAGTGTCGCATCAGATCAGGAGCATCATTCTTCCGGCTGATGGGGCTTGTGGATAGTCGATCTACCTATCAATATCCCAAAGGAGAATCGCGAGATGCTGTTCAAAATGACTCACCCCGCCGTCGACGTGTGCATCGTTTGCAGCAATTTCGAGGAGTCACTTCGCTTCTACCGTGACATACTCGAACTGGAGGTCGTCGTAGACATCATGATTCCCGCAGACTTCGCCACGACGATCGGGTTGGCCCCGACAGGGTTCCGCCAGGTCAGACTCGAAGCGGGGCATACGCGCATCAAACTGATGGAAATCGACAACCCGCCCCCCGCGCGACCCGACACATTCGCTGCCGGCGTCCGTTGGCTCACCTTCATCATCGAAGACGTGGAGCAGACAGTTGCCAAACTCAAAGCCAAAGGGGTGAAGTTTCTTTCGGAACCCGCCATTGCTCCCGATGCACGCGGAGTGGTGTGCACCAAAGATCCCGATGGCATTCTGATCGAATTCGTGCAGCCCTGAACGAGATACCAGGGACATCTGCTGTGATTGGCAATCCCTGCTCAACACGTGTAGAATTAAAATGGATTGTTTCGTCATCTCACCGGCACGTGCCGGAAATGGCAGAGGGAAGGAGGTGAGGCTCCCATGACGACTGATGTACATGCGAATGAAAAGGAGTTTGTGTTCGAAGATTGGCTTGCTGAGGGTCTCAAGGGAATACGTGCCAAGAGCCGGGCCAAGAGGAAAAAGATCATTCCCGAAACGTTCTGCGCGCACATGCGGGCATCTCGGAAAGAATTCCTGCTGGCACTGAGATCCCTGGTCGATGAAGCGGTGAAGCACATGGATGCTGAACCCGAACCGCCAAAGAAAGCGACCAAAATCAAAGTCGAGTAGCCACGGACAGCGTTCGCGCTGCGCTCAAGGGCCTTCGGGTGCAACGTACAACGTGCTCTCATCCCGGTAAGTGACCATCCCAGGGCCCGCTCCTTTGATCCGCCGGACGAAGCGTTGCTGCGTATAGTCCACAGCAACCTGATTGTCTCCGCGTGCGGAGGAAAAATAGGCGGCAAGTTGAGCGGCCTGGCGCAGTGTGCCCGCGGGGATGGGTCTGCCCCCACTACGGATGATGACGTGAGCACCGGGCACTCCCCGCGCGTGAAGCCACATATCGTCACCGGCAGCGCGATGGAAGGTCACCTCATCGTTCTGCCTGCTGTTCTTCCCCACCAGAATCGTAAATCCATCTGTGGATTGCAGGGAGAGCGGTTTCGTGCGCCCGCTCACGGTACGTTTCCGCGATGTCTTGAGATAGCCAGCGTCCTCTAACGCCAGCCGGATGTCTTCGATTGCCGGCTGGCTGTCTGCGAGATCGACGTCGGTGAGAAGCTGCTGGAGATATTGCTCGGAGAGGGCCAGTTCCTCCAACAACGGAGGTACTTCGTGCGCCGCCTTCTTGGCGCGTGTGTAGCGGTCGAAGTATTGCTGTGCATTCGCGGATGGAGTCAACCGCGGATCCAGCGTGATATCCAGCGCGGACTCGGGAGATCCCTCATCGACACGGAGCGTGGTCTGCCCCGCGCGGATCTGCCCGGCATAGGCCAACAGCCATTCGCCGGAACGGCGCAGTCTATCGAGCTCATCGACCGGCTGGAGCGAACGCTGTAAAGAATAACGTTTGCGCTCCACCTGTTTCAACGCATCCCGGATAATCGTCGCCACACGCTGTTTGGCAGCAGCGTAAGGGTCACGGCTCGCCTGTACCGCGACATACTGCTCTACCGCCAGGCTGATGCTGCGCACAGACCGGTAGCTCTCAACATGTCGCAACGCGTAGGGTGCAAAGGCCACGATTTCGCCTGCTGCGCACGCAACACAGGGCTCCCATTCACCCCGCGAACCCTGCCGGACCAACGCATCAAACTCCGCGCACAGCGGCGCGAACCGCACCATTCCCTCGACTTGCAGCGCGACATCGCCGTAGGCGCGAAAGACCAGTTCTTTCGCTAAGAGAGGGCTGACACCGCGAATGCCATCCACCAGGATGCGCCACACAGGTCTCGTCGTGGCTGCGCCTTCGATCAGCTGTCGTATCCACAGCTCGCTCACCGCATCCGGCTCCAACTTGTCCTGGATAGGCGGCGGGATGTAGGGTTGGCGCGGTTGGACAACCCGGTAACGGTTGACATCGGAACCCACGCGCTTGAGGCATTCCATGATGATACCTGCGGAATCCAGCAACACGACGTTGCTGTGTCGCCCCATCACTTCGATGACGAGCACGGTCTCTCCGTACTCTACATGGGTAAACCCGATGTGCAGCACCCGCTCGTATGGAACCTGCCTGACAGAGGACACCCGGGCATCCTGCACGTATTTGCGCAGCAATAGCAACAACGGCGAATGGGTCTCAACGCCGCGGCGGATTTTGTCGCCGGCCAGATGCACGCGGGCCAGTTGCGGATGAGCGGACATGACGAGATATCGCCGCAATGGAGGCGCGTAGATCTCCACTCCCATCGTCAAATCATCCATCAACACAATCTTCTGGACACGCCCGCCCAGAATCTCCGCAACGAGTTCGTCCGTGACCGCAGCCAGGGTCAACGCATCGAAATACATCGGCAACACCCTATCAGCAGAATTGGTGAGACAACGCCATTGTAGCATCTCCCTCATCTATCGCGCAAACATTGCTGGACGAAAAAGAGGCGCCTCTCTTGCGAGAAACGCCGCTGATCGTTCATTTGTCCCTTACGGGGTTATGGTCAGATGGTCGTCTACAGTTCGTTCTTGATATAGTCGATCATCGGATCGAGGATATGCGGCATGATTAAAGGTAGCATGTTCGGCATCAGTCGATCCATCACCTGAGGCATCAGCTCAGGCATCTGTTCCTTCATGTGGGCCGGCATTGGCACACGTCTCTCTACCGCTGCCAACATATCGGGCATGACCTGCGGCATGAGCATTGGCAGCATCCTGGGCATCATCGCCGGCATCATGGTTTTCATCATGGACAACATGCCAGGCACATTGCGCGCCATCTTCATCATGCCCACCATTGCGGATGGCATGGCAGCGAACATCTGCGGGAACAGCTCGACCATCAGACTGGACATTTGTTCCGGCTTCATCAGCATAATCATGTTCTCGAACACACCCCACATCGCCAGCGCGTAGTCCGTAGGGTCCTGATGGGGGATATCCGCCGCGTCGCACAGGACATGGCTCAAGTCTATGATCCGCAAATCGCGTCCCGTCTTCTGCGCCGTCACCCGCAGTTGGACCTGACAGCACGGGCAGGCCGAAACGACCGCCTCCGCGCCGATATCATCGGCTTCTTTCAAGCGATAGTCGCCGATCCGCGCAGCAGCAGCCGGGTCTGCGACCAGACTCAGTACCGATCCGCAACAATGTCCGTTTTCCCGATTGTGTTCCATCTCGACGAATTCGACACCGGGAACCGCCTTCAGCAGTGCGCGTGGCTCCTCGTAAATCCCCCCGGCCCGACCCATGTGGCAGGAATCGTGCCAGGTCAGTTTCATGTTCACTGCCTTGTCGAACGTCAGATCGCCGGTCGCCAGTTGATCGACGAGAATTTCGCTGTAGTGCTTGGCCTCGAATGGGTAGTCGATTCCCAGCTTCTTGGCCCATTCAGGGTAATAGGTATGCCACACCAGCCAGCACGCCGGGCACGAAGCGATGACCGTCTTGACCCCACGCGCTTTCATGGCTTCGATGTTGTGGATCATGTTGTTGACCCAGTCTTCCCATAAACCGGCGACCAACATCGGGATACCACAGCAGTTCTCCTCTTTGCCCAGATAGGTGAACTCGACCCCTGCCTTGTGCAAAAGACAGGCGGTTGCCTGCGCAATGTCATTTTCGACATAGCTGGCGGTACAGCCGGGGAAGTAGGCAATCTCAGCACGGTCCTTGATCATGTGTGCCTTTTCCGGCGGCACCCAGGCATCGCGGTCCTTCCGGTAGCTGGCCCAGATATTCCCCTCGCCGCGCAACGCTGCGGCCATCATCTCGAACGGAGGAAACGTCATGCGTTTCTCTTCGTTGATCAACTCGCCACGCATCTTGAGCCAGGACGTCTCGATCGGCAACTCCAGCGGGCATTTCACGTTACACACTTCGCAGGTCGTACAGGCCAGGAAGGTATTGACCTGGTCTTGCGGCATCGGCGCACGCCCTTCGAGATACTCGCGCAGGAAGAACCATTTCCCGCGCGGCGATTGGCTCTCCCAACCGCGCCCATAGTATTGATCGCATTCGTCTACGCAGTAGCCGCATTGGGCACAGGTATAGGCGTACCACGCGACATCGTCCGCAACACCGCGCTTACCCTGCCCGGCAATCCGCTCGCCGACCGGCGACTTCGCTGCATTGCCAAACGGACGAATAAGCGGTTCGAATGTCGAACCGAGCTTCATGAACGAACCCAACAGGCCCGCTCCATCAACGACTTTCCCCGGGTTCATGATCCCGCTGGGGTCCACTTCGGCCTTGAACCGTTTGAGAGCGCTCAGCCGGTCGTGCCCCAATACCGTTTGTGCTTCGTTGGCAAAGTACAGCCCGGTTGCATACGCCCGTCCACCGTGCTTCTTGGCGATCTTGATGATCGACAGCGCCAGGGCGAAGGCCATGTTGTATCCAAAAGTGCGCGCATCATGGGGAATGAATCCCAACAGAGTCGCCTGCGGTGCGTCGCCACTACTGATTAGCCCTTCCATAACGAATGGTTGGTTGATGGCAGCATCGATATCGTCCAGAGCAGCCGCCAGTCCGGTCAGTGGCACGACCACTTCGGCCGGCACCAGGCTGGGACCCAACCGTTTGACGTGTAACAAATTGAAACGCTCTTCCCATTCGTGTTGGGCAATGTCATCGGACAGCCACGTGCCATCTTGCGCCTCTGCCAATTGAGACAGCATCGCTTCGACTTCGTCCTTTCTGGAGGACAACGCGACAAACAAGACGATGTAAGCAGCTGGCAGCACGGGGCGGTGCTCGTCATGGACGGGATGGCCGTGTTCCATCTTGGGTGGCACCTCATTCTTGAGCTCGGCCATTTTGGGGTTGATGAAACTTACCGACCACAGCGGCAACCCCGCATCGTACACAGCCTGAATCGTCGCCACCGCCTGGCTCGCCTTCGCGAAACTGGCGGCCCAGACGATTTCCTCTTCGGCTGGTTGTACTCTGAGCATAATTTCAGTGATGATACCGGTGATGCCTTCCGCTTCACCGACCAACTGCAATTCATCGCCACCGAAATTGCGGACCTCACCGTTCGGCAGGACTACCCGCGCGGAGAGCACATTGTCGCTAAAGGCACCGTACTGATAGCTGCCAAAGCCAACCCCTCCCTGCGCCAACCATCCGCCAACCGTGGAAGACGGCGCGCTGGAAGGATACAGGCGCAAGGCCAGTCCTTGTTTCCGCAGCTCGTTTTGGAGGTCTCCCCAGACCACTGCTGGACGCACGGTCACGGTCATCGTTTCCGGATCGATAGACAAGATCCGTCGCAGCCGGTGCATATCTACGGTCACGCCGCCCTTGACGGGGATTACCCCGCCATACCCGGACGTCGCTTTGGCACGAGGGATCAGCGGAACATTATGTTGATTGGCCCATTTAACGAGTTCCACAACATCCTGCTCACTGCGTGGCTGAACCACAGCATCCGCCAGCGCTTTGCCCAACAGGGGTTTGATCAAATACGGGATTTCTCCCACGTCGTGGCTGTACAACTTGCGTTCCATCAGATCATACGAAACGCGGTCAGCGAAAATCTGTACGAGTGCCTCACGTCCTGCAGGCGATAGCTCTGCCATAGGTATTACCTCCTTGAAATCCGGCCGGTCTGGCTAGTCCAATACCGTCATTTCGGCGATTTGTTTCAAACGTTTCAACAAGCGTGTCCGCTCGTGGGCAATCTCAGCGATGGTATCTGCGGTACGCTTTGCGAGCTTCAAAATGTGATCGACATCTTGCGCGGTATGAGCAGGTATTTGCTGCGCTGCTTGGCGAAGAACCACCACATCCACACCACAGTCTCGCGCCAAGTCCTCAAGGTCCCGAAACCACTCATCCAGCGGCAAAGACACGGTGCGCAATTGGCCCGCGAGGAGGACAGCGCTCAGGTGACCGTCGATCTTGATCCCTTCTTTGACATACTGTAACCCGGCGTGGCATTGCTGTAGCCGGCCTGCACCGGTTCGTGTGGCAATCAGAGAGCGCCACGCGGCCAGACAGCGTGCCTGCCCCTCGGGCGTAGCGAGGAGCAGTTGACAGAACTTGCCCGGAGCGCTGACGGCGGTGATCGGCGTCGCGTCAGCAGATAGGGTAATGGCCGTCGTCCCACATGCTTCTGCAAATATGCCCTGCACAGCCTGGATACAGGCGAGTGGAAAAGCGGAGGTTCCGTCCGCGACGTCTCTGTCGGTTCCGAGGGTGGGCGGGTGTTCCGCATTTCTCCCACGTTGCTTGTGGAGCCAGCTATCGATATCCCGCTGGTAGAATCGCCATTGCCCGCCCACTTTGAAACCGCGCAATCTGCCATCCTCCAACATCCGGTAGATGGTAACGCGATCGACTTGGAGCAGCTCTTGCAGTTGTTTGGTGGTGAGAAGATCGTCCATGTGGTGATTATACCACGTCACGACTTTGTTGTCAACAGATGTTATAGTATGCCATAATTTGTTATAGCGCATAGAGGCAACACTTAAGGACAAGGATCCACAGGAAGTGCATAGCCGTAGCGACGCTGGTCGTCGTTAGGGATTTACGTCTATCCCTTTCTACTTGGTATTGGGGGGTATTTTTTTCGAGAGAGAGGATTGGGATTCTAATACGGCTTTATTTATCACCTGGACGAGCTGCCCAAGTTCAAAAGGCTTGATGAGGAGATCAGACGCACCATACGCGATAGCCTTCATCGCTTTGTCCAACGACGCATAGGCAGTCATCATGACGACGACCGTCGCAGGATTCGCCTCTTTGATACGCCGCAGCATCTCCAGTCCATCCATAGAAGGCATCATGATGTCAGCGAGGACCACGTCGAAGGACCTTTGTTCCAATATTTCGAGTGCCTGTTTTGCCCGAAACACAACCTCGACTTCAAATCCCTGCGTCTTCAAGTAATGGCTGATGAAGTCGCACAAACCTGTTTCGTCATCTACTACTAAGATCCGCAGTTTTCTGTCCATCCGACCGCCTCAGCACCAAATCTATTCCGTCGTCCGCCGGCAAGGCACATGAGCTGCCCTGTATCGGACAGCTGCCTCTTTCCGCACTGGAAGCCGCAGGCAACCACGCACACTCGCCCGCCGGATACGGTTCCGGGAAGAAATCGCCACAGGCTGTGGCTGAACGAGCACAATGGCGACGCCTTCCCGGATTGCCATCTACGAAAGTTGAAACAAACTTACTCTTTTTCGGCTTCCTTCTTGGCTGCGTCGACGATGGCCTGGACGAGATGCGCAGGCACCGGCTCGTAGTGTGAGAAGGTCAGCGTGAAGAAGCCACGTCCTTGCGTGAACGAGCGCAGATCGGTGGAATATCGTTGGACTTCGGCGAGAGGTACCTGTGCGCGCACGGACCCAGTGCCCTTGTCCTGGCTCATCCCCTGAACGCGGGCTCGTCGCGTGTTGAGATCTCCCAGAACATCACCCATATACTGCTCAGGTATGGTCACTTCGATTTCCATGATGGGTTCCAGAAGTTGTGGCGCAGCGCCCTGGAAAGCGGCCTTGAACGACTCGCGGCCAGCGATTTGGAACGCAATATCTTTAGAATCAACCGGATGCTCTTTCCCATCGAAGACAATTGCCTTCACGTCCACTACCGGATAGCCGGCGATAACACCAATCTCGAGCACCTGCTTGATCCCCTTTTCAATTGAAGGCAGGAATGATCCCGAGATCGCACCGCCAAAAACCTCACTGCTGAACTCGAATCCGGCACCCCTTTCCCGAGGCTCAACACGCAGTGCGACTTCGGCAAACTGCCCCGCTCCACCAGTCTGTTTCTTGTGGCGGTACGTTGCGGCGTTGATCTTGCTGATGGTCTCCTGATATGGCACCTTGGGCACCGCTGTTTCGATCTCGACACCAAACTTCTGCGCCATACGATGGCTGGCGACACTGACGTGGGTGTCTCCCATCCCGCTCAAGATTGTCTCACGCGTGCTGGCATCCCGGGTAACGCGCAGTGAAGGATCTTCTTCCGTCAAACGCGCAAGGCCGTTGCTCAGCTTGTCCAGATCTGCCTTCGTCTTGGGGGTGATGGCCACAGAATAGAACGGTTCGGGGAAGGTGATTCCGGGCAATACCAACGGCGTCCCCTTGTCACCTAACGTGTCACCAGTAGTGGTGTGAGCGAGTTTGGCAACCGCACCGATGTCTCCCGGTCCGACTTTGGTGACCGGGGATTGCTCCTTGCCGCGCACCGTGTAGAGCTGCCCGATGCGTTCTTCCTGACCGGCGCGAGGATTGAACACGCGGCTGTCCGAATGCATTTCTCCGGAATATACACGAAAATACGTCAGTTTACCAACAAAAGGATCGGCGACAGTTTTGAACGCGAGAACAGCTAACGGGCCGCCGGCAACCGGCTTGAGTTCGACCTCGTCACCTGTTGCCTTGTTCGTAGCCAAAGTTTCTCGATCCGCCGGCGATGGGCAAAACTCGGTAATCGCGTCCACCAGCGTAACCACACCGATGTTTTGCGTAGCCGAGCCACACAGAACCGGCACAATCGTCCCGTTGCGAACACCTGCCAGAAGACCGCGCTGCACTTCTGCAGGAGAAAGCTCCTCACCTTCCAGGTACTTCTCGATCAGGGCATCGTCCCCTTCCGCTGCGGCTTCGATAACGAGCATGCGGGCTTCTTCCGCCTCATCCGCCATATCTGCTGGGATCTCGACCGGTTTGGCTGCAGAGCCCATGTAAGCCTGCATGGTCACCAGATTGATTACGCCACTGAACTCGCTCTCTTTGCCAATGGGCAACGTCAACGCAACCGGATTGACACCGAACTTCTCTTGCAGAGAACTGAGGACTTGTTGATAGTTTGCGTTTTCCCGCTCCATCCGGTTGACGAACACCATCCGTGGCAACTCATACCCATCTGCCCATTTCCAGGTCAGCTCGGTTCCGACTTCGATCCCGGAGACCGCGTCGATCACGACGAGGGCACTTTCTGCTACGCGGAGGCCTTCCTGGACCTCGCCCAGGAAGTCGGTATACCCTGGGGTGTCGATCAGGTTGATTTTGACCTTCTTTGACACCACCGGTGCTATCGCCAGGTTGATTGAAATAGACCGCCGAATTTCCTCCTCATCGAAATCGCAGACGGTGTTCCCATCAGTGACCGAACCCATGCGGTCGGTCACCTTGTTGGTGAAGAGCACCGCCTCAATCAATGAGGTCTTGCCCGCGCCGCTATGGCCCACCAGGGCAACGTTTCGCAACTCATTTGCAGTAAAATCAACCATCCAGAAATGCCTCCTTGGCAGAATGATAAAATCAAAAAAGTCCGACCGGCAGAGCCATCCGTTTTCCCATGCACATAGTAAATCCTTGGCCGGCCTGTTGGTCAGTTTGCGCCATAGAAAAATGGCAGACGATACCCTGAAACAGGATCGTCTCCACAGTCTGCTTATTGTAAACCGAAAAGGCATATCTGTCAAAGCGTGCCACGGTGCTGGCTGCATCCAGGAGTTTTGGCGGCAATCGCATCTCCTTTGACGCAACAAATTCACTGGAGGCACGCCCGCTGTACCAGACTGGGCCAATCTGTTGCAGTGCAGGCCGGCGCGCGGTCCGTTCAGGCACAACCGCGGTGGCGGTGGAGATTCGCCCGGCCTTGACCGAAAACGCGGAGACATGCCGGTAATACTTGCAGGTCACGTTTCCGGCACGGCAAACCTGCTGTACGCTTGATCGCCATAGGAGCCGCCCGGCTTCGAAGGCGATTCCTGATCAGCGATCCTGTCCCGCAAATCTCCGCCGGGGACGAGTGCCACCGATTGTCGCGAATTTGACGAGTCATTCCGATTCTGTTACACTGGCTCGCAATATCGAACAGACGTGGAGTGAGGGATTAGTACTCTTGACAATCAGAAGATTCATTGAATTGGGGCAATTGTTTCTGCTCTGTTTGTTCGGGTTACTGGCAATTGTCGCCTGTCATGTGAGTTTCGGCCCACCGCTCAGCAATCTCAGAGTCGAGCCAGCTACGTTTTCGCCGAATGCTGACGGCAAGGATGATATCACACGGATTTCCTACCAAATCTCGAAACGCTCCACTATCGATCTTTATTTCGAGGGTACGGATGGCCAGAGGCACTACTTTCGACAAGGCGAGATCCGTGTTCCCGGCGATTATTCCGTACTCTTTGGTGGAGCAGTCGACAACCGCTTATTGCCAGATGGAGAATACCGTTGCGTTATCGAGGCGACCAACGGTAACGATGTGACCCATCTCGAAGGACCCCTGGTGATCTCCGGAGGCGATCAGGTTCCCTTGCAGTTGACCAAGCTTCAGGCGTATCCCAGTACATTTACGCCTAATCGGGATGGTATAGGCGACCGTATCAGCATCAGCTATTACCTGAACAAGGATGCCAACGTCTATGTCCGTTTACTCAGCCCGGATGGAGAAACCAGCTACCAGATCCCGCCGGAGAAGATTACCAAACCGGGGGTCGCCGGCAGCCACGAACACGATTATGACGCCGGCGTCGACCTGGGCGCCAAACCACCTCCGGACGGGACGTACACCGTGTTGGCTGAAGCGGTCGATACGGTAGGCAACCGCGTCTCGGTGACCACGACTCTGACCATCAAGGACGGCGGCGTACCGATGGCTGAGATCGTCAACCGCGCAGCCGAATGGGATCCCAAAGTGGTCCCTCTGGGGCAAACACTGACCTTCACCGCTACCGTGGAGAACATCGGTCCGGTGCCGATTCGCACGAAGGGTCCGGAACCAGGCACGACATACACAACGCGAGAGAACTACAACACGAAAGGTTTCTTCGAAGAGCCCGGAATTTTCCGTTTGGGGGCGGATTCCGAGGGGAATACCGAAGGTCGCAAGTATCCCTATCGTTGGCAACTGGGCCTGGACAATGAGTTGACGGTAATCGATGGGCAGAAGTATCTGCTGCCGGGCCAGCGGGTTACGGTCGTGGGCCATATCCGGATAGTGGACGAGCCACCATCAGTTGAACCCAGATACTGGCTGGGCCTGATTCACGAACAGGTAGAGATCGTCAACGATTGGGTTGAGGTCACCGATATCGCGGTGGGTTTCTAAGAGATTGGTACGATGCTTGCAGTCATCATCGTCAGTTACAACACCGTCGGGTTGTTACGGAATTGCCTCGCATCTGTGCTCGCCAGTCTGGACGGCTCCGGTTTACCGGGCGATGTCTGGGTTGTAGACAACGCGTCCGCGGATGGCAGCGCTGCTATGGTCCGCAACGAATTCCCAGGCGTCCATCTCATCGCCAATAACTGCAACGTGGGGTTTGCAGCCGCCAACAACCAGGTCCTGTGTGCTTTGGGAGTAGGGGCGGAAGGCGAGACCACGACGCCTGATGCCGTCCTGTTGCTGAACCCAGACACGGCGGTGCGCGACGATGCGCTGGCCCAGATGTTCGAGGCGCTGATGACCGGCGGACATGTCGGGGTAGCCGGAGCGAGTCTGCTATACCAGGATGGCAGCTTTCAACACGGCGCATTCCATTTCCCCGACCTGTGCCAGGTGTTTCTCGACTTCTTCCCCATCAACCACCGTCTGACCGATTCTCGTCTCAACGGGCGTTACGCCAGGTCGCTGTACGACAAAGGCATCCCCTTCGCGATCGATCACCCGCTCGGTGCGGCTCTGATGGTCCGCTGGGATGCGCTTGAGACTGTCGGCCTCATGGATGAGCGTTTCTTCATTTACTGTGAGGAAATCGATTGGTGTATGCGCTTCAAGCGGAAGGGCTGGCAGATACGCTGTGTACCGCGTGCGCAGATCGTGCACTATGCCGGACAGAGCACCCGGCAATTCAGAGACAAGATGTTCATCGCACTGTGGAAGAGCCGTTTCCTGCTTTTCGAGAAGCACTATTCGCCCGGCTTCCGGCGTGCCGCGCGCATACTGGTATCGCTGGGCATGAGATACAAGATCCGCTCGGCGCGGGCTGCCGTGTTGCGCGGCGAAGCGCCAGAAGATGAGCTGAGACGTCTGGAAGCTGCACGAGATCAAATCATGGAGATATCGAGACTGTGACGCAAATCACAGCGGTCGTTCTGACCAGAAACGAAGCCCACAACATCGTCGAATGCCTGGGCACATTGACCTGGGCCGATCATCTCGTGGTGCTGGACTCGCTGAGTTCGGACAACACAGTGGATTTGGCGAAGGCTGCAGGTGCGACGGTGTTCGAACACCCCTTTGCGGATTATGCCAGCCAGCGGAACAGGGCCCTGGAGCTGGCGGATGGCGACTGGATATTCTTCGTCGATGCGGACGAACGGTCCACACCGGAACTGGCCCTCGAGATCCGAGATGTCGTTGCCTCTCGTCCTGAGGTGGGCTGGTGGGTCCCGCGCAAGAACTATATCTTCGGCAAATGGATCCGGCACACCGGCTGGTCTCCTGATTACCAGTTGCGTCTGCTGAAACGCGATAGAGCACGCTATGACCCCACGCGCCAGGTGCACGAGGTCGTGATATTGGACGGCATGGCGGGTCACCTGCAAAACACGCTCGTTCATTACAATTACCAGACGCTCCGCCAGTTCCTGGTCAAGCAGCGTGTCTACACGGACTACGAGGCTGGGATGTTGTTTTCGGAGGGGGTACATCCGAAATGGCGCAACTTCATCCTGCAGCCGCTGCGCGAATTCTGGCGGCGGTATATCACCTGGCAGGGTTACCGTGACGGGGCACACGGCCTGTTGTTGAGCGGTCTCATGGCCTATTTCAATTGCGTGATGTACTGCCGTTTGCAGCGCTTGTGGCAACAAGAGGACCACACGCGTGGGTAGTGATGGTTGGCTTGATTTGCCCTTTTCCTGTTTCTTTGCTAACATCCTGAGAAGATGATCGGTCTACCGATGCACGGGCCTGAATGAACGTCTGGAATTCAACAGCGTGATCGAAAGCGGCAACCGCTCGCTAGCGCATACTGGAAGTGCTCGCCCGGGAATAATCCCCTATGCGTCCGCTTCCTTGCCGGAATACGAGTGGGAGGCGATCGCGCAAGAGGAATGTCCGGCGGCATGAAGGTCCGTCTTTAGTATCAGTCAGATTGGTGGTGTGAATGGACCCTGTTCTAGTCGCTCGACGGTCACGACGCAATCGTCGCAAAGAAAAGCCAAACTGGTTCTTTCGGATTTTTGGGATCTTGTTGCTCGGCATCGTCGCCGCCGCTGTGTTCGTTGGCACGACGGGTTTGGGCGCGATGCTCGGCGTGTATGCGTACTATGCCAAAGACTTACCCGACCCAAAGCAGATCGAAGCCGACCAGGAGAAATTCGAGACAACCAAGCTCTACGATCGAACCGGCCAGCACTTGCTGTACGAGATCTTCGATCCGCACCGGGGTGACCGTACGGTTGTCCCATTGGACCAGATCCCGCTCTATCTCCGCCAGGCAACCATTGCTGCCGAAGACCGCAGTTTCTACGAAAACATCGGGATCAACCCGCGCGGTTTGTTGCGTGCTTTCTGGTCCAACCTGCAGGGTGGGGACCTGCAGGGGCAGGGTGGCAGCTCGATCACTCAACAGTTGGTCAAACTGGTGTTGATCCCGCCGGAAGAGCGTTACCAGAAATTGTACTCACGCAAGTTCAAGGAAATCATCCTCGCGATCGAAATCGCCCGCCGCTATCCCGGAAAAGCCGGCAAGGATCAGATCCTGGAATGGTATCTCAACACGATCCCCTACGGCAACCTGGCTTACGGGATCCAGGCAGCGTCTCAGGTATACTTCAACAAGCCCGTCAGCGAGCTAGACCTCGCCGAAGCGGCCACATTGGCTGCGATTCCCCAGTATCCCGGGTTGAACCCTATCGATGCACCAGAGCAGGCCAAAATGCGGCGCGGCCTGGTGCTGGATGCGATGGTAAAAGAAGGCTACATTACCGCAGAACAGGCCGAGACAGCCAGGAAAGAGGATCTGGACACGTCCAAGCTCCAGGAACGCTACGATATTCTGGCGCCGCACTTCTCGATGTACGTGCGCAAGCTGTTGGAAGAGCAATTTGGCATGGATATGGTCTATCAGGGCGGCTTGAAAGTTTACACGACGCTCGATATGGATATGCAGAAGATCGGCGAGGAGGCAGTCAGCACCCAAATCAAAGCGCTGCAAGAGAGCGAGAAGGAAGACTACAATGTCAGCAACGGCGCGCTGGTCGCCATGCGCCCTCAGACGGGCGAGATTCTGGCCATGGTCGGCAGTGTGGATTACTGGAACAAGGAAATCGATGGCAACGTGAATGTGGCGCTCGCAGAACGCCAGCCGGGCTCTTCGTTCAAAATGTTCACCTATCTGACGGCCTTCGCCCAGGGACATACGGCAGCCGAGATGATCTCAGATGTGCGTACCTGCCCCAACCCGGAGGATCCATCGTGGTGTCCCGAGAACTACGACCGCAAGTACCACGGGCTGGTCAGAGCACGTAACGCATTGGCGCGCTCTTACAATATCCCCGCCGTCAAAATGCTGGACATTGCCGGAATTGGTAATGTCATCAAGACAGCACACCGCATGGGTATCAATTCCTTGAACCGCGACCTGGACTACTA
>CAZPTF010000044.1:14549-18038 GCA_964589015.1 uncultured Anaerolineae bacterium | reverse complement strand
TGATCGAGAGCCATCCGCACGACGTAATCATCACCAAAGAAGCACCCAACTACGGTACCCGGGGATGACAAAGCTATGGCAAACGACATCTATCGCATTGAAGTCTGGCTGAAGCCACATATCGTCGATGGCCGTGCAGAAGGATTGTTGGCCGACATTGCATCGCTGGGATACACCATCGAAAGCGTGGCAGTGGCCGAGCTCTACTTTCTGCAAGGCCACCTGTCAAGCGACGATGTGGAGCAGCTCTGCCGGCATTTGCTGTGTGATCCGGTATCGCAGGATTACCGTTGGGTGTGCCTGCCGCAAGCAGACCTACCCGAAAGTAACCGGCCTTATGCCGCGCAACGGGACACCACTACAGTGGAAGTCACCCTTCACCCGGGCGTGACCGATAGTGTCGCAGAAAGCATTGTCCGCGGCGTGAACACCATCGGCATCCGTGGTCTCGTTCAGGCAGCCGCCGGGAATCGTTTCACTCTGCAAGGCAAAATCTCCCCCCCTCAGGCCCAACATATCGCCAGAGGTCTGCTCTGCAATACGGTTATTCAGCATTTCACACTGGGTGCAGCCACTCCCCCATTCGTGCATAGCCATAAATCCAAGGGCGAGCGCAAGGCGGAAATTGTCCCTGTCTTGCAGTCCAGTGACCGGGAACTCGCGCAGCTCAACCGGCAAAGACTGCTCTCGCTGAATCCGGAAGAGATGCGCGCGATACAGGCATATTTCCGGCAGGAGGGCCGTGACCCGCTGGACGCCGAGCTCGAAACCATCGCCCAGACGTGGTCCGAGCACTGCAACCACAAGACCTTCCGAGGAACGGTAGACTACGAGGAGCGTCTGGCGGACGGCACGCAGCATCGCGAGCGGATCGTCGGCCTGCTCAACACATATCTGCGCAAGGCGACCGAAGAGCTGGCGAAGCCGTGGGTGAAATCCGCCTTCGTCGACAACGCCGGGATTATCGAGTATGCGCCGGGCTTCGAGGTATCGTTCAAGGTCGAGACGCACAACCATCCGTCCGCCCTGGAGCCTTTTGGCGGTGCAAACACCGGCGTGGGTGGCGTCATCCGCGACATCATCGGCGTGTCCGCGCGGCCGATCGCCAACACCGACGTCCTCTGTTTCGGATTGCAGGACCGACCCTTCGATACTCTGCCGGCCAACGTGCTTCACCCACGCCGCATCTTCACCGGGGTGGTCTCCGGCGTCGAGGATTACGGCAACAAGATGGGTATCCCGACAGTGGGCGGAGCCATTCTGTTCGACCCGGGATACGAAGCCAATCCTCTGGTTTTCTGCGGGTGCTTGGGACTCGCTCCCGCCGGCATGCATCCTCGCACTCCACAACAAGGTGATCGCGTGATCGTCATCGGCGGGCGCACTGGCCGCGACGGCCTGCGTGGGGCGACGTTCTCATCGGCGGAACTGACCCACACCACCGTCGAGGAGTCGGGCAGCGCCGTGCAGATCGGGAACCCGATCGTCGAAAAGAAGTGTTTGGAGGCGGTGATGGTCGCTCGCGACGAGCGGCTATACACCGCGATCACCGATTGCGGAGCGGGCGGGCTCTCCTCGGCCATTGGCGAGATGGGCAGCGAGTTGGGAGTGCACGTCAGCCTGGAATGCGTGCCGCTCAAATACCCGGGCCTGGCGCCGTGGGAGATCTGGCTGTCGGAGGCGCAGGAGCGGATGGTGCTCGCCGTACCGCCAGAGAATGTCGCACGGGTTATGTCGATTTGCGCCGCGCTCGACGTCGAGGCGACCGATATTGGTGAGTTCAGCGGAACGGGGCGGCTCCAGGTCTACTCCGAATCTGAACCCGTCGTGGACATGAGCATGGAGTTTCTGCACAACGGTGTCCCGACGCGGCAACTCAATGGGACATGGGAAGCCCACTCGTATCCCTGTCCTCCACACCACACTGGCGATTTGACAACGGCCTTACTCGATATCTTGAGCAGCCCCAACGTCGCCAGCAAGGAAGCGGTCATCCGTGTTTACGACCACGAAGTACAGGGCGCTACTGTTGTCAAACCGCTGGTCGGCGTCGCCGGACACGGTCCATCGGATGCGACGGTGCTGAAGCCACTCCAGGTGCCGGGCTGGAAAGGCATCGTGCTGAGCCACGGCATTAACCCGTGCTACGGGGCACTGGACCCCTATCTGATGGCCCAGGCGGCCATCGATGAAGCGGTACGCAACGCAGTCTGTGTCGGTGCCGATCCTGACTGCCTGGCAATCCTCGATAATTTCTGTTGGGGCAACCCCAACCTCCCCGATCGCATGGGAGACCTGGTACGCGCCTGCAAGGGCTGCTACGATGGCGCGAAGGCTTACGAAGTCCCATTCATCT
Source organism: uncultured Anaerolineae bacterium (assembly GCA_964589015.1). Taxonomy (GTDB): domain Bacteria; phylum Chloroflexota; class Anaerolineae; order DAOTYC01; family DAOTYC01; genus CAZPTF01. The sequence goes on along the minus strand of CAZPTF010000044.1, from coordinate 15,682 downwards.
CCGGCAAAGACAGCCTGAACAACGAGTACACCGACGGCACTACCAGTCGAAAAACGTCGATTCCACCGACGTTGTTGATTTCGGCCATAGGCCTCATGCCCGACATCCGCCAGGCGGTAACTATGGACCTGAAGCAAGCGGGAAACCTGATCTACGCGATTGGAATGACCCACGACGAGTTGGGTGGAAGCCACTACTATCGCACCCGAAACGCGATTGGAGCCAATGCCCCGCAGCCCATTGCCAGCGGTCTGGCAACCGCACGAGCGATTCATCGTGCCATCGCAGCGGGACTGGTCGAAGCCTGTCACGATTGTTCCGAGGGGGGGTGGGCTGTCGCGCTGGCCGAAATGGCCCTGGCGGGCGAGTTGGGAATGGAAGTACACCTGTCCCGCATACCGGGAGCCGGCGACCTGCCCGATGACGTGACCTGCTGTTTCAGTGAGTCGAATGGACGGTACGCAATCGAAGTCACGCCGGGAAATGCAGCTGCCTTTGAAGCAATCATGAGCGCACATCCCATCGCCCACATCGGCACGGTGATCGAGGAAACACAGTTCATCGTACGCGGCACCGCTGATATCGTGGTGATCAGCACGGCCGTTTCCGATCTGGAACGCGCCTGGCGTGGAGCAAACAATGCAGGGCGCTCCACCACGGAGAATTCAACAAAGGAGTCCGGAACAGATGATTAAGCCCCCCGTTCTTGTCCTTCATGCATCGGGCACCAATCGCGATCAGGACGCGGCTTACGCGTGCGATCTGGCTGGGGGACGGGCGGAAATCGTCCACGTCAACCAGCTCATCACCGGACAAAAGCGCTTGAGAGACTATGCGATGCTCATCATCCCGGGCGGCTTCTCGTACAGTGACGATCTCGGAGCGGGCGTCGTGCTCGCGCTCGACCTGCGTTACCATTTCGGGGATGAGATTGAGCGCTTCATCGCCGATGGCAAAGCCGTGCTCGGCATTTGCAACGGCTTCCAGGCGCTGGTAAAATCAGGTTTCCTGCCCGGCCCCGTTTCCATCGAAGGTGTCTGTGAAACGCAGTCAGCCAGCTACCGGCGAGCGACGTTGACCTTCAACCGCAGCGCCCATTTCGAGTGCCGGTGGGTATATCTCAAAAGCAATCC
>CAZPTF010000044.1:0-14449 GCA_964589015.1 uncultured Anaerolineae bacterium | reverse complement strand
ATTTTCGAAGCCGGAATACGCTATGTCAAAGAACTCTAACCGCTATCCTGCGAGAGCTGTGTGTGCAATTCGGAAAAGGAGCATCATCAGGCCAACATGAGTAGCGAGCAATTCGAGCATTCCACGTTTTTGTCACCGTTTACGTGGCGCTACGGCAGTGAGGCCATGCGCGCCCTGTGGTCGGAGCGACACAAGCGCGGCCTGTGGCGCAGCTTGTGGGTGGCCCTGGCGGAAGCACAATGCGCAGCCGGCCTCGTCTCGCAGGCGGAGGTGGACGATCTGCGGGCGCACCAGAGCGATCTCGACATGGTGCGTAGCCAGGCCATCGAGGCGGAGATCCATCACGACCTGATGTCCGAAGTCCGGACCTATGCCGAGCAGTGCCCGATTGGGGGCGGCGTCATTCATTTGGGCGCGACCAGCATGGACATCGAAGACAACGCAGATGCGTTGCGCATCAGGGACAGCCTGGCGCTGATCCAGGACGTGCTGCAGCAGTTGCTGCGCGAGCTCACCGGGCAGATCCAGCAGTTCGCGACCATCCCGGCAATGGCCTATACCCACCTGCAACCCGCCGAACCGACGACCATCGGCCACCGTCTCGCTCAATATGCCCAGGATCTGCTCGCTGATCTGGAGGAGATCGACGCGGTGCGCAAGGGAGTGCGCGGTAAAGGGCTCAAGGGCGCAGTGGGGACGGCCGCCTCCTACGCCCACTTGCTGCAAGGCGCTGCGTGGACGCCGCGCGAGCTGGAGGCGGCGTTCATGGGTCGTCTCGGGCTGACCCCATTCCCGCTCACCACCCAGGTCTACCCGCGAAAGCAGGACCTGACCGTGCTGAACGCGCTGGCGAGTCTGGCGGCCTCGCTGCACAAGATGGCGTTCGATCTGCGTATCCTGCAGTCACCGCCATTCGGGGAGATGGCCGAGCCGTTCGGCGCAAAGCAGGTCGGCTCGTCGGCGATGCCGTTCAAGCGCAACCCGATCAACAGCGAGAAGGTGTGCTCGTTGGCGCGCTACGTCGGCACGCTGCCGCAGGTGGCGTGGCAGAACGCCGCCGACTGCCTGCTGGAGCGTACCCTGGACGATTCCGCGAACCGCCGCGTGATCCTGGCGAACGCCTTCCTCGCCAGCGACGAGGCACTCCGTACACAGCTCCGCATCGTGCAGGGGTGGCAGATCCAAAAGGCCGGTTTGGAACGCAATCTGGCGAGCTATGGCGTGTTCGCCTGTACCGAGGCGCTGTTGATGGAACTGGTCAAAGCCGGCGCGGACCGCCAAGCCATGCACGAGACCATCAGAACACATTGCCTATCCGCTTGGGCGGCTGTGCAACAGGGAACAACCAACCCGCTCGCGGCGTTGTTGGCGGACGATCCGACCATTACCCGATTTGTGGCAAAGGAGGACGTGCTGCGGCTGCTCGACTCACCGGCGTACGTGGGCGACGCGATCCAGCGTACGCTGGATTTTGGTGCCGTGTTAGAGATTAGATTGTCGGAGATTGCGGCGGAACTCTGAGTTCCGCGTTCCAGAATTTCAGGAGGTGGTGAGTGTGGTGAAAGAGAAATTGGGGGACAGATTGGCCGAAGGCAAAACGAAGGTGATTTATGCGCATCCCGCCGACCCTGCCCTGGTCTATATGGTACACAAGGACAGCATCAGCGCCGGCGACGGCGCGCGTCGCAATGTGATTGTCGGCAAAGGCGCGCTGAGCTGCCACACAACCAGTAACGTGTTTCGCGCACTGGAGCGCGCCGGGATTCTGACACACTTCGTCGCGGAGATCGACGACACAACGATGCTGGTGCGTGCCTGCAAGATGATCCCGCTTGAAGTAGTCATGCGGCGCATTGCGACCGGATCGTACCTCAAGCGCCACTCTGAGATCTCGGAGGGAACGCGTTTCGAGGGCCCACTGGTCGAATTCTTTCTGAAGGATGATGCCAACCACGACCCATTCATCACCCCGGCGGCGATCGAAACGGCAGGGATAGCCTCAGCGGAAGAAGTGCAGGCGATGACGGATACAGGCCGGCGGACGTTCGAGGTAATGGAAGCGGCCTGGGCAGCACAGAACGTCACCCTGGTCGATATGAAAATCGAGTTCGGGCGCGACGTCGAGGGGACACTGCTCGTGGCCGACGTGATCGACAACGACTCCTGGCGCATCTGGCCGGAAGGGCAGCGCGGGAAGATGCTCGACAAACAGATCTATCGCGAGATGCCGGAGGTCGACGCCGATGGGCTGAACCTGATCCTGGCGAAGTACCAGCAGGTCGCCGCATTGACCGAGAAGTTCTAGCAGCGGGAGGCTGAAGTGGCTGAACTCGTTATCGTATTGATGGGATCGAAAGCGGATATGAGCATCGCGCAAGAGATCCGCAAGGAGTTGAGTGCGTTTGGTCTGGAGGGGGAATATCACATCGCATCCGCACATAAGAGCGCAGCCTACCTGCTGAAGCTGTTGGCAGACTACGAGATGTTGGACTGCGCGCGGGTCTACATCACGATTGCCGGCCGCTCGAACGCGTTGTCGGGGATGGTGGATGCCAACGTATCTGCTCCGGTAATCAGTTGCCCGCCCTATTCCGACAAATTCGCGGGAGCAGATCTGTTTTCCTCGCTGCGTATGCCGAGCGGGGTGGCCCCGTTGACCGTGCTGGAGCCCGCCAGTGCCGCACTGGCTGCGGCGAAAATTCTGGCAATCGGGAATCCGAGCTTGCGCGAAAGGATTGTCAGCTACCAGGCCGCCCAGACGAAACGGATCATGGAAGACGATCAATTGCTGAGTATCTGATGATTTGCGGCACAGCGCGGTCAGTGGGTGCCCGTGAAACCACGTATAGAGACGATATTCCCAATCGAAGAGCCTAGAAAACAGTGAGAGATGATGAAAATGTTTGAACCGATACTTGCGGATGGTCCCAGAGAAGCGTGTGGTGTACTCGGCATCTATGCTCCCGGCGAGGATGTTGCCCGGCTGGCGTTCTTCGGGCTGTACGCATTGCAGCACCGTGGGCAGGAGAGTGCTGGCATCGCCGTATCAGACGGGAAAACCGCCCGCCTGCACAAGGCAATGGGGTTGGTCAGCCAGGTATTCAACGAGGAAAACCTGAAACCGCTCAAAGGCCATCTGGCGATCGGCCATAACCGCTATTCCACGAAGGGCGCATCACGTATCAACAACGCACAACCCTTCCTGCTGGAATCGGTACTGGGACCGCTCGGCCTGGCGCACAACGGCAATCTGGTCAACTCCGCAGAATTGCGCCACGATCTGTTGCAGCACGGCGTGGGACTGATGTCCACTTCCGACAGCGAAGTCATCACGCAGATGCTCGCCGGCGCGTCCGGCAATAACTGGATCGACCGTATCCGGTTGTTCATGGTCCGCGCCCGCGGGGCGTATTCGATGACCATCCTCACGCAGGACACGCTCTTTGCCGTCCGCGACCCGTGGGGTATCCGCCCGCTGTGTCTCGGTAAGCTCGATAGCGGCTGGGTTGTCGCTTCGGAGTCGTGCGCATTGGCGACGATCGGCGCCGAATTCATACGGGAGATCGCTCCCGGAGAAATCATCGCGATCAATGAGAACGGCATCCAGAGCATTCAGGGCGCCCCACCTTCCCGACGGGCATTGTGCGCTTTCGAATTCATCTACTTCGCTCGTCCGGATAGCATCATTCAGGGACAATTGGTCCATCAGGTACGCCAGGGGTTGGGTGCACGCACTGCCGCGGAACACCAGGTGGACGGGGACCTGGTCATGGGCATTCCGGACTCCGCCACCACCGCGGCGATCGGTTATGCGATGGCTGCTGACCTGCCGTACAACGAAGGGCTGATCAAGAACCGCTACATCGGTCGGACGTTCATCCAGCCGGACGAGCACTTGCGGCAACTCGGCGTGGCACTGAAGTTCAACGCACTGCCAGAGAACCTGCGCGGGAAGCGCGTCATCGTCGTAGATGATTCGATCGTGCGCGGGAACACGAGCGGGCCGATCATCGCGATGCTGCGGGCCAGTGGTGCAAAGGAGGTTCACTTGCGGGTCACTTCCCCGCCACTGCGCCATCCCTGCTACATGGGGGTGGACATGGCTACTCACGAAGAGCTGATCGCGCACCGCCTGAGCATCGAGGAGATTCGCGACCATTTGCACGTCGACACGCTCGGGTATCTCTCTGTAGAGGGGCTGGCAGAGACCATCGGACAGCCATGCAATCACCTGTGTCTGGCCTGCTTTTCGGGTAACTACCCACTCGCGATCCAGGACGGTGACTGCAACAAATCTGCCTTCGACGGCACCATTGCGTAGGGCCTGCGCACATGACTGGCCCTGACCCGACTCGCGCGGAAGAAGCGCACGCCCAGCGAAACGCCGCGCCGGATAGGCACAGACACCAGCCGAAATGTGCCGGTTGTGCACGCCAGGCAAATCGCAGTCGAGCCACCATTCCGTATCAAACGCGGCGCATATTATGTCACCAGAAGACACGGGAGTTAAGGAATGAAACGCGTCCTGATCATCGGCAGCGGTGGACGAGAACACGCGCTAGCCTGGAAACTACGACAATCTCCACAGGTCGGAGTTGTGTTCGTCGCGCCTGGGAACGGTGGCACTGAGGCAATCGCCAACAATGTCGCCATCCGCGCCGACGATATCGAGGCCCTGGCGGATTTCGCGCGGCGGAACGAAATCGATCTCACCGTTGTCGGGCCTGAGCTTCCGTTGTCCCACGGTGTGACGGACCGTTTCGTGGCGGAAGGCCGCCTGATTTTCGGACCGTCGGCGAACGCAGCCCGGTTGGAGACGTCCAAAGTGTTCGCCAAAGAATTCATGACCCGGCACGGCATACCCACCGCCCCCTACCACATCGCGCGCGAGCTCGGCGCGGCGCAGCGCCACGTCCGCGAGCTCGGTGTGCCGGTCGCCGTCAAAGCAGATGGCCTCGCCGCGGGCAAGGGTGTGACGGTATGCCATTCGTATGCTCAGGCGGATGAGTTCCTGCACAAGGTGTTGGTCGAACGCATATTCGGCTCAGCGGGAGACACAGTCGTCATCGAAGCGGGGTTATCCGGCCAAGAGATCTCCGTGCTCGCATTCTGTGACCAGAAAACAACCGTACCGATGATCGTCGCGCAAGACCACAAAGCTGCCTTCGACGGCGATCAGGGTCCCAACACGGGCGGCATGGGCTGCTACGCTCCGACTCCATTCATCAGTGCTGATATTCTCGCACAAATTCGGGAGACAGTGCTGCAGACTACTATCGATGGCATGCGGCAGGAGGGCACACCGTATCGTGGTGTGCTATATGCCGGCCTGATGTTGACCGAAGATGGCCCCCAATTGCTCGAATTCAACGTCCGCTTTGGGGATCCGGAAACCCAGGCCATCCTGCCGTTGCTCGAGACAGACCTGTTCGAGATTCTGCAGGCCTGTGCAACTGACAGTCTGGATGCCACTACCGTGCGGTGGGAAGCGGGCGCCTGTGTATGCGTCGTGTGTAGCGCGCCCGGTTACCCTGGTGCATTTCCTGTTGGATCGCCCATCAGCGGACTGAGTGCAGCCGAGAGCCTGGGAGCAACAGTCTTTCATGCAGGCACAAAACGTGTCGGCGGGCAACTGGTTACCGCCGGTGGCCGCGTGCTGGGTGTGACCGGACGGGCGGGTGATCTGCCGTCGGCAATCGCGGTAGCGTACGAGGCGGTGGGTCGTGTTCATTTCGACGGGATGCACTACCGCAAAGACATAGGGGCGAAAGCCCTGCGGCTGTAGTAAAGCCAAAGCAAGGAGGTGAGCACTATGGGTATTTCCTACAAGGATGCCGGTGTCGATATCGAACAGGCCAGCCTGACCAAGAAACGGATGACCGAGGCCGTGCAATCCACATACGGTCCCGAAGTATTGGGCGGACACGGTCGTTTTGGCGGGATGTTCGATATACAGTGGTTGCAGTTCAAGAAGAATCCGGTGCTGGTTGCTTCCACCGACGGGGTGGGGACGAAAACCATGATCGCTGCGGCGGCGGGGCGGTTCGACACATTGGGGCACGATCTGGTCAATCACTGCGTCGACGACATCCTCGTCCAGGGCGCGCGCCCGCTGTTCTTCCTGGACTACGTCGCATCGAGCCATCTGGATACGGACCGGATTCTGCAGATCGTGCAGGGAATCGCCGAAGCGTGCCGTCAGGCCAACTGCGCGCTATTGGGCGGAGAGACGGCCGAGATGCCCGGCGTGTACACACCTGATGAGTTCGACCTGGTCGGGACCATCGTCGGGTGGGTCGAGCGCGAGCATATCATCGACGGGTCTCGCATCCAGACAGGAGACGCATTGATCGGCCTGCCATCGACCGGACTCCACACGAACGGCTACTCCCTGGCGCGCCACATCTTGGCCGACATTCCGCTGGACAGACACATCCCCGAGTTGGCGGAAACGTTGGCCGATGCACTGCTCGCAGCGCATCGGAGCTATCTCAAGCAGATCAACGAGTTGATCGCCGCAGGGATCGATATCAAAGGTCTGGCGCACATCACCGGGGGTGGCTTCTACGACAACATTCCGCGCGTCCTGCCACCTGGACTGGGTGTGCAAATCACCGATGGGAACTGGCCGGCACCACCCATTTTCCGGTTCATCCAGGAGACGGGACAGGTCGATCGCCAGGAAATGTACCACGTGTTCAACATGGGTATCGGAATGATCGTCGTCGTTCCACCCGATGCACGGCAGGGCGCCTTGGACGTCTTGAGCGGTGACAGTTACCACCTGGGTGAGGTCATACCGCTGCGGGAACCGGACGATCCCAACGTCGACAACCAACAGAGAGTCATCATCACATGACGGTACCAACCAAGGTCGCGGTATTGATCTCCGGCAACGGCTCGAACCTGCAAGCGATTATCGATGCAGTGGAGGAGAAGCGGCTGTCAGGCGTCGAGATTGCCGTGGTCGTTTCCGACCGGGCCACGGCGTTCGGACTGGAACGGGCACGACGACACAACATCCCCTCCATGTATTTCCCATACCCTCCGCGAAAGTCGGGTGAGCAGGCCAAACGCGCCAGAGATCGCGAGCTCGCGGATCTACTCCAGAAACATGGAGCCACCTGGGTGGTACTTGCCGGCTGGCTACGATTGTTGTCGCCAGCATTCCTCGAACGCTTTCCCATGCGCGTAATCAATCTGCACCCGGCTCTTCCCGGGCAGTTTCCGGGTCTCGCTGCCATCGAGCGCGCCTTCGCGGCGTTCCAGGCAGGCGAAATCACTGAAACCGGTGTCATGGTCCATCTGGTCCCGGACGAAGCAGTAGACGCCGGCCCCGTCATCATCTCTCAGCCTGTCCCTATTCATTACGAAGACAATTTGGAATCCCTCACTGAACGTGTCCACGAAACCGAGCATTGTCTCATAGTCGAAGCGTTGGCCCGCGTGATTGCAACTGCGCGATGACCCACATCCCTGTACGAATGACGGCAAACCTGGCGACAAGCGCAACAGCCGATTAGACAATATCCACCCTGACATGGTACAATAACGACTGCGGCTCAATATCGTTGCCTGGAAGAGCTTAGGGGCGACGACGCCCCGCGAGGTGATGGCTGCACAGCCCTTTTTTCATCAGGATGAGCGAGGAGGCAAAGTCGTGGCAAAACTGGAGGTGATCAAGGGCATATCTAGCGAACATCGCACCATCCTCCGCAATGAATGTGCAATCAACTCTGTCTCAGCACTTCTCAAAGCTGGGACTACTCCGGCAGGGCGCGATGCCATCGCCGAAATGACTGGCGCCGAAACATCTCTCGTTTTGGAATGGCTTCATCAAGCTGACCTGACACGCATTAAAGGGATAGGAAGAGAATATGTCGGTTTGCTCAACGCAGTCAGCATCAAGACGTTGAGCGATCTCAAACGACAGAGCGCAGAAGATCTCTATGTGACAATGGACTCAGTGAACGGGAATCACTGTCTGGTACACCGGCTGCCGACACTGGAAATGGTCATAGATTGGATCGAACAGGCAAACGAGCTCTCTCCTACCATCAGCGAGTAACCTACCCGTGAACCCAATGCCTGGAATTGAGCCCAGGCATTCTTTTTTGTCATAATTCATTCGCCTCATTTGCCGGGGCAAACAGCAGTACGGGAACCTTTCTACGATGCTCAACGTCTGAGAGATATCAAGGAGCGAGAAATGAGACTCTCGACAGGATTCGGGCCGGCGGTTTCGGCCTCAGAGAGATCCACCAAGGAGGAACATAATGAAGTGCCATTACACAATCTGGGCATGTTTGCTTATTCTTGGTTTGCTGTTTTCATCCATTGGATGGGTTAGCCCTATGAACTCACAGCTCCCTGCTCAAGAGATGGGCAATCCCACCGTGATACAGCACACACCGGCGACTGGCGAGGAAATGCCATTGGATCTGCCGGTCGAGATCGTCTTCGATCGCGGCATGGATCAAACGCGCGTGGAGGAAGCTTTCGGAATCAATCCGGACACATCCGGCCACTTCGCATGGCCCAACGCGCAGACCCTGCAATTCGTTCCCGATCAGCCCTTCGAGCGGGATGTGGAATACACGGTCACGATCGCTAACAGCGCAGCCGATCCGGACGGGAACCCTCTGGCAGAACCGTTCGTACTGCGTTTCCGTACGGTGGGCTACCTGCAGATCACACAGGTCATCCCGGCCGCGGGGTCCATCGATGTAGAAGTCGACAGCAGTTTCACCGTGATGTTCAACAGACCGGTTGTTCCGCTTACGAGTTTGGGACAGCAAGCAACTTTGCCTCAGCCACTTGACTTCAGCCCGGCGGTCCAGGGTACGGGTGAGTGGCTGGGGACATCGATCTACCTGTTCAGGCTGGCTGCCCCACTGGCTGGAGGCATGACCTATCATGCCAGGGTCAAGGCAGGCCTGGTCGATGTGAGCGGCGGTGTCCTGGATCAAGACTATACCTGGGAATTCACGACCCAGCCACCGCAGATCGTTTGGTTATCACCCACTGATGGACAGGACCTCGTCCCGCCCGACACGAGCGTCAGCGTCAGTTTCAGCCAGGCGATCTCCTGCACATCTGTCCAGACGGCTTTCTCACTTGTTCGCGCGGATAACCAAATCCCCATCGCAGGTCAAGCGACCTGTTCCGGGAGCGATTTCACGTTCAAACCTGCTGGGATGCTCGACTTCGACACGCTGTATGAAGTATCGCTCGCAGCCGGAATCGCGGGCGAAGCGGGTGGCAAGGGCATGGAAGAGGGTCGCTTATGGCATTTTCGGACCGTCCCACTGCCCCGCATCATCGGAACCACCCCAGCGAATGGCGAACGGCACGCGTCTCCGTACACCTCATTTTCCATTCAATTCAACGCGCCGATCAATCCCGACACAGTCATGCCCAACCTGACGTTCACACCTCCGATAGACGCCTCCAAGGTATACACCTACTTCAGCACGTGGGATCGTTCCTTCACAGTCAATTTCGGCGCGCAGCCATCGTCGGATTATCAGATCGATATCGGACCGGACATCCAGGATCCGTATGGGAATAAGACAGGGCAGGCTGAAACGGTATGGTTCCGTACGGATGCATTACCGCCGCAGGCACAACTCCTGGTTCCAGGACGGACAAGTACGCTGAATGCAAATGATCCCGCGACGGTGTTTGTCCATTACGTCAACACAAACAGGTTGGACTTCCGCCTGTACCGTTTGAGCCTTGCGGAAGCCAGCGAAGCATACAACGATTGGTGGAATTACGAACCACCGCGCCGCAACCTGGTCCGACGCTGGACAACACCCGTGGAAGCCCCGCTCAACACACAGCAGAACCAACAGGTCGTGTTGGCCGAGGACAACGGAACGCTCCCCAACGGGGTATACCTGTTACTCCTGTCCGCCCCGAACGTAGCTGAAAATCGTTGGGCACACCGGCATCTGTTGGTCAACTCCACTGCCAACCTGACGCTAAAAACCAGTGATTATCAGACTCTGGTATGGGCGACGGACATGGACTCCGCTAGGCCACTGCCCGGTTTGGCGCTGGGTCTCTACGACAACAAAGGCCGGTTAGTGGCGAAAAGCACGACCAGCGAAGATGGCCTGGTTGGTTTTGACTTGGCCGAAGTCAGCCGCTCAGGCTTCTATGTCGCCAGCGATGACCCATTTGCGCTGGTCAGTCGTGATTGGCACGAGGGCATCAGCGTCTGGGATTTCGGATATGATTCCCAATACAACGTGCGTGGCCTCCGCGCGCATATCTATACCGATCGTCCAATATATCGCGCCGGACAGACGGTGTACTTCCGAGGTATTCTGCGCCGCGAAAATGACGTGGCATACACGCTGCCATCTCCACAAACCGTGCACATCGTGGTTTGGGATGCAGCAGGTGAACCCGTGCTGGAAACCGATACAGCACTGGATGACTTTGGGTCGTTCGAAGGACAGGTCCCGTTGGCGACAGACGCATCGCTCGGCTACTACGACCTGCAAGCCAGATATGAAAACACTACGTTCTCCGCCGGCTTCCAGGTCGCTGCCTACCGGCCTCCAGAATTCCAGGTGGAGGTTAACCCCCAAGTTCCCGAAATCGTCGCCGGCCAACCATTGAGTGCCACCGTGCAGGTCAGCTACTTCTTCGGCGGTGCTGTGGCGGATGCCCCGGTCGAATGGAATATCCTGGCGCAACCGTTCCGCTTCCAGTCAAAGCAGTACAGCCGGTATTCGTTCGCGGACGTATCCGATCCCTGGGCTTGCTTCGACTGCTGGTGGCGACGGCCAGCCCCGCCAAGCCCCATACTGAACGGAAACGGGCGGACGGATAGCACCGGCCAACTGACGATACAGATACCGGGCAACATCGCAGAGCTTGCCAGCGTCCACACGCAGGCGAGCGTGACCGGGGCCATCGGCAGCCAGACACTGACCATCGAGGCAACGACCAGTGGTAGTGATGGAGCGGTGATCTCGGGACGCGACACCGTCATCGTCCACCAGGGCGAGTTCTACGTCGGTCTGGCGCCGCAACAGGTCGTGGGACATGCCGGCAAAGAAATGGCCGTCGACATAGTCACAGTGGACTGGAATGACAGCCGCGTCCCTAACCAACCGCTCAACATCGAAGTGTATCTCCGCCAATGGGTCAACACGTTTATCGAAGACGAAGTGGGCGGTGGCCGCTGGGAATGGGAAACCAAAGACGAACTCGTCCACACCGACCGAGTCGTGACTGGGAGCAATGCGGAAGCCACGATCACCTTCACACCCGAGCAGGGCGGCAGCTACCGCGTGGTCGTCAACGGGCGGGATGAAACCGAACGGCTCGTCCAGAGCAGCGTCTTCGTGTGGGTCAGCAGCCCCGAGTCCGTCTCGTGGCGCAGAGAAAACAACGACCGTATCGATCTGATCGCGGACAAGACCACTTACCAGGTAGGGGACACCGCAGAGATTCTGATCCCATCACCATTCGAGGGCGAGCAATGGGCACTGATCACCGTAGAAAGGGGAGGCGTTCTCTCCCACGATGTGGTCGCGCTGGACAATAACAGCTATGTGTATCGCTTGCCAATCACTCAAGAGCACCTTCCCAACATCTACGTATCGGCTGTGCTCATCAAGGGAAAGGATGCCACGAACAAAATCAGCAACTACAAGGTCGGTTACACCGCGCTCGAGGTGGATATCACCCCCATCGAGCTGCACTTGTCGGTCACGCCAGCTGTGGCACAGGCAGAGCCGGGCGAGGTCATCGACCTGAACGTGCGGGTAACCGATGCGCAGGGCGGCCCGGTGGCAGCGGAGCTGTCCATCGACGTCGTCGATAAGGCTGTGCTCAGTCTGTCGCCGCGACCAGCAGACGCGATCGTCGAGGCATTCTATGGGCGGCGCGGGCTGAGCGTAGAGACTGCATGCGGGCTGAACATCTCCTTGAACCGGTTGGTTTTGGAACAGATCGAGCAGTACGCCAGCGAGCCGGACAAGGGGTTCCTGGAAGAGAACGCGCTCGGGGCAGGGATGGACATGCGCGGGGAAATGATGTTCAGCGCGATTGCGCCCGCGCCGATGGCGACGGCTCCCGGCATGGCGGCCGCAAAATCCGAGGGGGCGGCGCCCCCTGCGGGCGTTGCCTTGCGCGAGGAATTTGCAGATACCGCCTACTGGACCCCTACCGTTGTGACAGATCGTTCCGGACAAGCCAGGGTGACGGTCAAGCTTCCGGATAACCTGACGACCTGGGTCGTTCGCGGCGTGGGGATCACTGGGAATACGCTGGTTGGGGAGGGCCAAGACGAGCTGCTGGTGACCAAACCCCTGCTCATTCGCCCGGTCACGCCGCGTTTCTTCGTAGTGGACGACAAGGCCCAATTGGCGGCGATGGTCAGCAACAACACGCCTGAAGATCTGGATGTCGTCGTCGCGCTGAGCTCGACCGGCCTGACCTTGCTCGACCCGGCCGAACAGACCGTTTCCATCAAAGCCGGGACCGAAACGCAGGTCACGTGGAATGTCGAAGTAACCGACGTCCCATCCGTTGATGTGGTGTTCAGCGCGGTCAGTGACGAGTACGCTGATGCCGCAAAACCCCGGCTGACCACCGGTCCCGATGGTACGCTGCTCGTCCACAGCTACACAGCGCCAGACATCGTCGGTACCGCAGGGCAGATCGATTCAGCAAGCAGTCGCACCGAGGTCGTCACGCTGCCACCAGGCTATGACGATAGCAAAGGCGAGCTGGACATTCACCTCGACCCATCGCTGGCTGCAGGCATGCGTGACGGGCTGAAGTATCTCAAGCACTTCCCTTACGAATGTAGCGAGCAGATCGTTTCCAAGTTCCTGCCCAACGTGTTGACCTACCGCGCGCTGCAAGAACTGGGCGTCGACAATCCCGAGCTGCGTGCTGAGCTTCCGGACCTCGTCAAGACCGCGCTGGACAAGTTATATACCAGACAACACGAAGATGGCGGTTGGGGTTGGTGGGCCGAAGGTAACAGCAACCCCCAGATCAGCGCGTATGTGATCTTCGCCATGACTAAGGCCCTGGAGACCGGCTTCGACGTCAAGGGGGAAGTGTTTGAGAGAGGATTGCAGTACCTGCGCAGCCAGTTGACCGACGCGCGTGGTATCGAGTCCTACAGAGAGGCGAATCGTCAGGCATTCATCCTCTACGTACTGACCGGCTCCCCAGGGAACGCCGGCAAGTTCAGCGCGCAGATCGGTGAGCTGTTCGATCACCGCGAGAAGCTCTCACATTACGCCAAGGCATACCTCGCCATGACTATCGGCAGAGCGCAGCCGGAGGACAGCAGGATCGACACGCTGCTGAGCGATCTGTTGAACAGCGCCATTCTCAGCGCCACCGGCGCACACTGGGAAGAAGCGGACTACGACTGGTGGGCGATGAACACGGATACCCGTTCGACCGCGATCATTCTGGACGCACTCACCATGCTCGATCCGGAGAACCCGCTGAATCCCAACGTGGTACGGTGGTTGATGATCGCCCGCAAAGGAGGATACTGGGAATCCACCCAGGAAACAGCCTGGGCGCTGATGTCACTCACCGACTGGATGGTCGCTACCGGCGAGTTGCGTGCCGAATACGACTATCGGGTGGCACTCAACAGTGTGGAAATCGTAACAGGGGCGGTGGATCAGACGAACGTGCAGGAAAGCGTTGCGCTTAGTATAAAGATCGCTGAGCTGTTGAAAGACGAAGCCAATCGATTGACCATCAGCCGCGGAGAAGGTCCGGGGCGGTTGTACTACACCGCCCACCTGAAGGTCTATCTGCCGGTAGCCGAAATCGATCCGGCTGACCGGGGGATCTCGGTTTTTCGGGAGTACACTGCGCCCGGCTGCGGCTTCGGGGAGGAGTGTGCGGAAGTCAACGAGGCCGCCGTCGGTGACGTGGTACAGGTTCGCCTGACCCTCGTCGTACCACACGACCGCTACTACGTCGTCGTGGAAGATCCACTGCCGGCGGGCGCCGAGGGCATCGACGTCAGCCTGGATACGTCCAGTGTGCTCGATCAAAGCCCGGGTATGGCCCGGCAGGCCGGCTCAGGCAAGTACTACGACTATCCGTACTGGTGGTGGCGTTGGTACAGCCGGACGGAAATGCGCGATGACAAGGTCGTCCTGTTTGCCGACCACTTGCCTGCCGGCACCTACCAGTACACGTACACGTTCCGGGCGTATGTGCCAGGCGAGTATCAGGTCATCCCAACGGTCGCCAGCGAAATGTATTTCCCGGAGGTCTTTGGTCGAGCGGACGGAAGATTGTTCACGATCAGGTAAGCGGAGAGCACAGTTTCGCAGAAACTCCAGGGCCGTGGGTGGGGGGGGGGAACCAAACAACCCCCCCCAAGAAACCCCAAAACAAAACAAAAAAAATAAAAAAAAAAACAACAACACCAAGACCCCCC
>CAZPTF010000043.1:14355-18050 GCA_964589015.1 uncultured Anaerolineae bacterium | reverse complement strand
GAGCACGCCCACTGGAGCAGACTGGGCCAATCTCCGCACAGGCCATGCGGGGGTCGGGTGGTCCGTTCCCGTGGGTCTCCTCGCAAGCGGAACGTGTCCAAGATTGGCACAGTCTTGACCGCCACGAAGATACGCCGGTGAATCTGGCAGATCACGTTACAAGCGCGACCTGCCCACTGCTCGCTGGCGTCAAAATTGCCGGACGCACCGCGGTCAACGCTGGCGTCTCAAGCGCAGAACCAGTAGCACCGCTCAGGGGCAGACTTCCAGCGTAACGTCGTCGAGGTACATCCAGGTGCGGTTGCCATCACCGTCGTTGACCACATTGAAGTAAACGGCAATGGTGCGACCGAGGTAGGCGGTGAGATCGAACGTGGCGTGGGACCACGCGCCATCGTCGCTGAGGACGTTCATCAGCACACGCTCGACGCCCAGGCTCTCGTTCAGGATGATCGCCTGCTGAGCGTCGCCAGACGTATCCGCTGAGTGGCGCTGTAGCCAAAAGCCAAGCGTTGCCGAGGACGCAGTCGCAGGCAGGGTGACCGCCTGGTAAGCGGACGAATAGGCGGACGCATCGCCGCTCGGCGGGACGGTACCCAGGCGCAGCGACCTGGTTTCCGTAACGAACTGGTCCGTTACGTAGACCGGAGGAGTGCTACCGCTCAACGTCCAGCCGGAATCACTCTCGAAGCCGCCGTTGGCGAGCGACTCGGTGCACACCGGCTCGGGATATTTCAGGATGAGTGGCAAGAACCCGCTCAGCGTATCGACGACGGCGAACGCGCGCACCTCCGACCAATCGCCAGCGCCGCAGCTGTTCGCCGCGCGGACGCGCCAGTAGTACGTGCCCAGCGCCAGCGGGCTGCCGGTCAACGTGCAGCTCGGTGTAAGCGTATCGCCCTGCACCAGCGGCAGGTCGAAACCGGGCGCGGCTGCGACCTGCAGTGTGTAGGACACGGCTGTCGTGAGCGCGTCCCAGGTAAAAGTGGGCAACGTCTCGAGCGTCTCCGCATTGACCGCAGGCCAGCGCAGGACCGGCGCGGCGGGGACGGCCAGGCCAGTGATTGTACGGCTAACCGACCACACACCGGGGCCACACTCGTTCACGGCACGGACGCGCCAGCTGTGCGCACCGGCGGTGAGTCCGCCCGGCAGCGTCAATGACGTCGTCGTGGATGAGAACAGCTGCGTTCCCACCACAGGATCGATCCATTCCAGCTCATATCCGGCAGTAGCCGTGAGCACCGTATCCCAGGTGAAGGTCAGCGGCGTACCGGCACACGCGCTGTAACCATCCGCCGGGGATATCAGCGGCGGCGCAGGCGGCGTTGGGCAGAGGGTGAATCGCCAGGTGGGGGACCAGCTGCTGCTCCCATCGCTGCTGTGCACGCGGGTGCGCCAGAAGTACTCACCCGCGCCGAGCGGAGCGTCCAGCGCGTACTGCGGTGACGGCAGGCCGTCCAGCGCAATCAACGGCGTGGCGAACGCTTCATCGCTCGCCAGCCGGAGGTCGTGGGCGGTACCCACTGCACCCCAGCTCAACAGCGGCATCGTACCGGTGATGACGGCGCCATCACCCGGAAAAGGCAGGCGGGGAGCAGCCGGTGCGGCCAATACGTGCATGAACTCGTACACAGCCGCTCCCCCCATGCTCCAGTCGAGGTCACAACCATAACGCGTGTGGGAGGCGACACGCGCATCACCCCGTCCATCGTTTTGGACGATGAAAGCGACGTGATTCCAACCGTTTACCCCATCCCAGTCGTAGGCCATGACATCGCCCTGGTCGAGTTGAATCGCCGAGGTCTTCGCTGTACCCCGGCCCCCGCCGAGCACCCAATCGTGTTGGTTGCCGGCGCGGATGATGATGCCCCCGGTGACGTACCACGCCGTCCCCGACGTATTGTGCCCGACACCGATGCTGCCGTAATTGCTCAACCCACCGGCGTACAGGCAATGCGAAACGAAATGGGCGCAGTCACCGCCCACCTCTGCATACGAAATATTCACCGGACAATTCGGTGTCGCTTCAGTACAGTGGCTCAGTGCATATCCGACCGCACCAGCGCGGTTGTAGGCCACTTGCACCTGAAGGTCCCCCGGCTCCGCCGAGACCGTTCCCGGCCGACCGTCCGGCGGAGCCTTGATTGGGGGTTGCAGATGGACTTCGCCCTGATAGGGCAGCCAGCCGAGAGCGAAGAGATCTCCATCGCCCACCAGCGGCGTCGCCAGTCCATCCCGCGTTAGCAGGCGCAGCGTACTGATGCCGGTGCGCCTGTCGCGAACCGAAAAATAGAGCACTTGCCCATCCGGTGACCACGATAATTGCGACGTAAGCACGTCACCGCCGTCCAGCACGAGCAGCGCATCCCCCGCATCCGCTGCAGCGGGATCGGCCAGACGGATCGCTGGCGTCGATTGCAGCGCGGCATCCGTTTCCGTCCGCACGTAGGCGATGGCGTCCCCGCTGGGTGACCAGACGGGCAGCATCGCGTTCCCATCCACGGCCGAACCGAACAGGGGTTCAGCCGCACTCGCTCCGTCGCGCACGCGCATGATCTGCCAGCGGTCCGGCGGACCACTGGCGACATCCGTTGCAGTCGCCCACACAAACAGCAGGTCACCGCCAGTGGGTGACCAGGCGAAATTGTAAACGTAGTCGCGCATCACCTCGGCAGTACGTGGCAGCGCGATCGGTGTCTCCGTGCCCGTGGTCAGATCGAGCGTCCATACCGCCGCGAGCAAATCGTCGGCACTGCGCCGGACGAATGCGATGCGCCGCCCGTCGGACGAGACGCACTGCGCCCCGTGAATGCCCAGCGAACCGTCGGTAACGAGCGCCTCGAGATCGGACTCGCGCGACAGGGAAAAGACCGCGCCGTCCTCCTCGCTCTGCTGCTCCAGCGTTCCCGATTCTGTCGTCGACGGCAGCACCTGGCGGCTGAGGTAGATACCGGGCTGCTCCGCGTCGAACAACAGCAGCCGGTTTTGCTGCGGCACCCATTGTGTCTGGTCGAGCAATACGGGCAGAGGGCCATCGCGCAGCGCCATCTGCGCACCGACACGCAGATCCAGCCAGGCATGGGTCCCGACGACGACCGCCTGCCCATCCGGCGACCAGGTCAGCGTCCGCCCATAGCCGATCCGCTCGGGGTTACGCGCGTCCGGTTCCATCAGATACACCGCGCCGCTGCCGTCCGTCAGGGCGAGCTTACCGCCCGCCGCGCGCAGCTCCGGTAATGCCCCCTCCCTCGCAGGTTCCGCCGCATCGGCACGAGCGATGAACAGGCACAACAGGGCAAGCAGTATCAGGATAAGCAGCGGAACAACCGCACGGGACTGCGTTTGCATGATACTTTTGCACCTCTCATGCTCTATTATATACATAAACGTCCAGAAAGTCAATATTTGGTAAAAATAGCAAGACAGCATGCCACCGGCTCGCGCGGTGACCACCCTGCACATAGGGGCGACCGGCCGGTCGTCCCTATGGCCGATCCGCGATGGCGCGTGTTCAACAAAAGACCAGTTCCATGCTATAATATGCGAGGTTGTTGAAAACCCAGTCAACTTGCACCACAGCACATTGAAGGGAGTATGAAATGGCGGATCGGATTCTGGTGGTCTATGCGTCGTGGACGGGTTTCACCCAGGGTGTCGCCCAGGCCGTGGCGGATGTGTTGAAGGAAAACGGG
>CAZPTF010000043.1:0-14255 GCA_964589015.1 uncultured Anaerolineae bacterium | reverse complement strand
TGGGATGCGATCCGCGCCTGGGCTGGCACCCTGCTGCCGAAACTGACCGGCGGATGACCGGGGCAGCGCCGTGGAGGGGACAGGCATGGGGGCCGATTTACCGCCCTCTCCCCCGTTCACGCCGTGACGAACAGACATTTGAGATAGGCACCTTCGGGGAAACGCACGGGATGGTCGAGGGCATGGCCGGTCCGCGCGCTTTCGACAAGTGGCCGTCCGGCCTGCACAGCAGCGCGGTGGACGGCGGCGAAGAAATCTATCGCGCTGACCCGGCTGGAACAGGAC
Organism: uncultured Anaerolineae bacterium; assembly: GCA_964589015.1. Classification (GTDB taxonomy): domain Bacteria; phylum Chloroflexota; class Anaerolineae; order DAOTYC01; family DAOTYC01; genus CAZPTF01. The sequence goes on along the minus strand of CAZPTF010000043.1, from coordinate 13,970 downwards.
GCCATCACCAGTGTTCCACCGGGCGCGAGGACCCCCAGGGCCAGTGCAGTCAGGCGGGTGTACGCACGCAGAGCACGATCGACCTCGCTGGCGCGCTTGGCAAAGGCAGGCGGATCGACGATCACCAGATCGAAACGCTGTCCGCGCCGCTGGAGAGCGGCGAGAGCGGCGAATGCGTCCGCAACCTGCACGGCATGCCGTGCAGTGGCGATTGCCGGCACGTGCCGGTTCAGCGTGAAATGCCGCTCTGCGGCAGCCAGCGCACCCGCGCTGGCGTCGACGCTCAGAACTTCAGGCGCACCGCCCCGCGCGGCGTAGAGCGAGAAGCCACCGCTGCACGCGAACACGTCGAGCGTGCGCTTGCCGCGAGCGAGGTCGCCCACACGTGCCCGGTTGTCACGTTGGTCGAGGAAAAACCCGGTCTTCTGTCCGTCAAGCACATCCGCTTCGAGATACAGACCATTCTCGCTGAAGAGCACTGGACCCGTCAGCGGGGTTCCGGACAGCACCGTGCCATTCGCCAGCCCGCAGCACAGCGCCGCCGCATGGGTCTGCGCAGCCTGCTGCACGTGCCGGCTCAGTCGCAGCACCACACGCGCCCCCGCTTGGATATCCTGCAGAGCCGCGCGCAGGTCAATCAAGCGCGGAATCCACGCCGGAGTATACAGTTTGACCACCAGCGTATCCGCGTAGCGGTCGATCACCAGCCCGCCGAGGCCATCGTTCTCCCCGTGGACGAGCCGGTAACCGGTCGTGCCGGTCGACGGCAGCGTGACGCGCAGGGCAGACGCCGCCGCGAGCCGCTCGCGTAGCCAGCCACCGTCGATCACCTGCGGTGCGCCGTGCTGCAGCACGCGTACGCGGATAGGCGACGTCGGGTCGTACAGCCCGATGGCGAGAAATCTCCGCCGGTCATCGAAAATCACTGCCAGGTCCCCGGGCTGCCCCTCAGCGCTCTGCGCAGTGATCGCACCGTCGAACAGCCACGGGTGACCTTGCCGCAACGCACGCTGTGCGGCGGGCGTCACCCGCAACGCGAGCCGCTTCTCCGCCGGAGGCGGGATGTGGGCGAGCGGGTCAGAGTTCACTCCCGGTGCGTTACACATCTCCTATTCCTTCCACAATGTGAGAGATAACGCATTGTATCACAGGGATACTGATGTGTCTATGCGTCTATGCGCGAACCACCCATTGGTTACGCGGAGCGGTTCGCGCACGCCCGCGCGAGGATGAAGTTGCCGCGTTATGCGACAGCATCCGCTGCAGCAGGCTTGGCCGGTGCATTGAAGCCGGATACATCCAGCGCCGGTCGGATGGACGTGCATCCGCAGCGCACGTCAGCGGCTAGGCCCGCGCGAGAATGAAAGTCCCCACGCCCGGTGAATGAACCACGGAGTCGTGTCGCAGGCACCGCAATTGCCGCCACAATCCCCGGACACATCCCGTGACACGACGCATTGTCAACGTAACCCGATTATGCTATAATCAAGAACGCCCTGCGGAGTACTCCGAAGCGGGGCGGACGTCACCACGGTAAGGAGAAGAGGCATGACTGAGCAGGTAGACGACAAGAAATCAGCAGCGGTCCCCGAAATCGAGGGGAATTCTGTTGATTTCATACGCAGAGCCGTCATCGAAGACATTGCAAGCAACCGGTTCGGAGGGCGGGTTCATACGCGATTTCCGCCGGAACCCAACGGGTACCTCCACATCGGACACGCCAAAGCCATCCACATCGATTTTGGAATTGCGGAGGAGTTCGGTGGGCTCTGCAATTTACGGTTCGACGACACCAACCCGATCAAAGAGGAGACGGAGTATGTCGAGGCCATTCAGGAAGATGTCCGTTGGCTCGGGTTCGATTGGGGAGATCGGTTGTTCTATGCCTCTGACTATTTCCAGCAACTGTACGATTTCGCGGTGCAGTTGATCAAAAAAGGCAAAGCTTATGTCTGTGATCTGAGTGATGAAGAAACGCGTGAATATCGTGGGACGCTCACTGAGCCAGGGAAAGAAAGCCCGTACCGCAACAGATCGGTCGCAGAAAACCTGGAGCTGTTCGAACGGATGCGTGCCGGTGAATTCGCAGATGGAACCCGTGTGCTCCGTGCAAAGATCGATATGGCTTCTCCCAACATGAACCTGCGCGACCCGGTGATGTACCGCATCCGCCATGCCACCCATCATCGGACCGGCAACGATTGGTGCATCTATCCGATGTATGACTGGGCGCACGGGCAGAGTGATTCGATAGAAGGTGTCACGCACTCGCTATGTGATCTCGCGTATGAGATTCACCGCCCACTCTACGATTGGTTCCTGGACGAGCTCGAGATCTATCACCCCCAGCAGCTCGAATTCGCGCGCCTCAACATCACTTATACCGTATTGAGCAAACGCAAGCTGATCAAACTGGTCCAGGAAGGATATGTCACAGGTTGGGATGATCCGCGTATGCCTACCCTATCGGGCATGCGCCGGCGTGGCTACACACCCGAAGCGATCAAAGAATTCTGCAAACGGATCGGGGTTGCCAAGACCAACAGCATCGTCGACGTCGCACAACTCGAAAGCTGTGTCCGCGAAGACCTGAACCTGCGCGCGCGGCGGGTTATGGGCGTCCTGCATCCGCTCCGCGTGGTCATCGAGAATTACCCTGCTGAGCAGGTCGAGTATTTCGAGGCGGAAAACAACCCGGAAGATCCGCACGCAGGTACAAGGCAGATCCCTTTCTCGCGCGTGTTGTACGTCGAACAGGATGATTTTCGCGAAGACCCACCCAACAAGTGGTTCCGGCTCGCTCCAGGCCGCGAGGTCAGGCTCAAGCACACCTATTACATCACCTGCCGCGACGTGGTCAAGGACGCACAGACGGGCGAAGTGATCGAGCTGCGTTGCACCTATGACCCCGCATCGCGTGGCGGAGCGACGCCCGATCGGCGGAAGGTTCGTGGCACGCTGCACTGGGTCTCGGCCGCTCATGCCCTGGATGCCACCGTCCATCTCTACGCCTATCTCTTCGCGACACCCTACCCGGAGGATACGGCGGAGGACGAGGACTTCACAGCGAACATCAACCCGGACTCGCTGGAAACCCTGACCTCCTGCAAGGTAGAACCCAGTCTGGCAGCGTCAGCGCCGGGCGACAGATTCCAGTTCCTGCGGCTCGGTTATTTCTGTGCCGATCTCGACAGCACCCCCGACAATCTCGTGTTCAACAGGACCATCACGTTGCGTGACACGTGGGCCAAGATCGAACAGACCGAGAAGGAATAAGCTCCAAGCACATGCGGAAACCGGTACCACACTATACGGTCAGCCGGTTTCCGCATGTGACCTGGCTGCACACCGGTTGCCCAATCCGCTAGCACGGATGATGTGTTGCGGCAAACCGTTTTTCACGACGTCTGCTGAGTGAGGAAGACGATGCCGGGGAAGTTCAAAGTCGTCATCAGCGATCTCCATTTGGGAGCGGGTTACCAACGACAAGGTAACCTGCTGGAGGACTTCGACAGAGATCAGGATTTCGCCGCTTTCCTGGCGGAAATCGTTTCCGTAAGCACACACGAACACTGCGCAGTCGAGCTGATTCTCAATGGCGACACCTTTGAAATGCTCCAGGTCCCACCCGTCGCCCGCTTTGCACCGGACGAGGTCTATCCACCACAAACGTATCGCTCTTTCTCTGAGGCCAGCTCTTTAGCCAAGATGAACCACATCGTCGCCGGCCACCGCACGTTTTTCGACGCGCTGGGCCGGTATATCTCCGCCGGCCCGCCCCGGCGGACGGTTACCTTCGTGAAAGGCAACCACGATCTCGATCTATATTGGCCTGCGGTGAAAAAGCGTATTCGCCAGGCCGTCACCGGCCACGCTGCCGATGATCCGCTGCTTACATTCGAGGAGTGCTGCGTACACCGCGAAGGGATTCACGTCGAACATGGCAACCAGTACGAGGGGCCAATCAGCCGCGTCGGCGACATGACTGCCCCACTGCGCAAGACCGACCCGCCGCAAATCGAGATCCCTCCAGGGTCGCAATTTGTCATCGACGTGCTAAATCAGGTAGAACGAGACAAATACTGGATAGACGGAATCAAACCAATTCCCGCGCTGGTCTGGTACACACTGGCCTATGACTTTCCTTTCGCCTTCACTGCTCTGGTGAAGCTGCTGCTGAGTGCCCCGGCCCTTGTCGCAGAGGTCATGCTCTCGCCGGGCTCGCTTGCCGGGGAGATCCTGCGTGCCAGAAACAACCCGCGTCACGTTGAACGGCTCGCAATCCGCTACCGGACGGACACCGCCTTTCGCAGCCAGTTCAACGTGAAGGTGGCCGATGCACTGCATCCGTTGGTAGAAGAGCAACCCCTGGCGTATAGCGCCGTACACGATCGCTCCGACGCCCCGCTCTTCGCCAGGCAGGCCCAGCGCGCTGCACACCGCGCACTCCGCGAGGCCGCCGAGCGGATCGGAGCGCAAACCGACAGCAGTGTCGTCGTCTTCGGTCACATCCACGAGGCGACGGAAGAGCGCTCAGCCACCAGCGCGGTCAGTTACTTCAACAGTGGAACCTGGACGTGGCATGCTGATTTCGGCACAGCAGGCAAAGAGACGTGGAGAGAACTCTTCGAACACCCTGAGCGTTTCACCAACGACCGCAAATTGAGTTACGTGCGGATCGATTACGCGGACAACGGCCAGCCAACCGGCAGGTTACTGGAATACCGTCCCGCACGCTATTCCTCCGTGCACGACCGGCTCAAGAGCTGGTTTCATTCCGCCCACTAACGACGGAGTCACCCGCGCATGGCCCGGCAAGCCGGCGTATCACTCGAAGACCTCACCGCCGGACTCACATGCCGCTGCAGCGACGGCCTCCAAGAACCTACCCGCGCGGACGAGATCAGCAACGGCCATCATTGGCAGAAACAGGGAACGGTCACGTTCGACCACCTCAACCTGTTCTCTGATGAGGCGGTGTGCAACCGCTGTGCCTCTTCCACGCTGCAAGTCAGCGGGGCGCAAATCCAGCGCCTGCGCCGCGGAAAGCAACTCGATCGCAACGACCTGCTCGCTGTTACAGATGATTTCTCTGGCGTGCCGGGCAGCGTTCCAGGACATGCTGACGTGATCCTCCTGGTTCGCGCTCGTTGGTATCGAATCGACACTGTCCGGGTGTGCTAATGTCTTGTTGTCCGACACCAGGGAAGCCGCCGTATATTGTGGCATCATATAACCGCAATTCAAACCCGGATTGACGATCAACATCGACGGCAGACCGTCACTGAGCTCAGGTGTCGTCAGGCGGAACGTCCGGCGTTCGGAGATACTCGCAATCTCCGCCGTGACCATCCCGAGCTGATCCATTGCAAAGGCCAGAGGCTCACCGTGGAAATTGCCTGCCGAGATCACCTTGTTCTCCCGCGCGAGATCCATAAAAATCAGCGGATTATCCGACGCCGCATTGATCTCGGTTTCGACGACGCCGGTGATGAACCGCAAAGCGTCCCGGACCGCACCCAGCACCTGTGGGCCACAGCGCAACGAGTAGGCATCCTGCACCTTCTCGGGATGCGCGTTGACCAGCTCGCTACCGTCAACCAGCCGCATGACATTGCGTGCGGTCTCCTGCTGCCCGCGATGCCCACGCGCCAGGTGAGGGTGAGGGTCGAACGCATCGCTGAAACCATGCAAGGCTTCGACGCTCATCGCCAGAGCAACCTCGGCATTGCGCACCAGGTTCCAGGCATCACGCACGGCCAGGCTGGCCAGCCCGGCCGTCACGGTCGCTCCGTTGGTCAAGGCCAGCCCTTCTTTCGCCTCCAGCAAGACTGGTGGGATCCCGGCACGTGTCATAGCCTCGTGGCCATTCAGACATTCACCACCATAGAAGGCGAATCCGCTATCATCGGGCAGGTCCGCCGGCGTCTCCGCCAATACCATCGCAATGTGGGCTAACGGGGCCAGGTCACCACTGGCGCCCAGCGAGCCCTTCGCGGGGACGACCGGGGTCACACCGGCGTTCAGCATCGCGATGAGGGTATCGACCACGATGGGACGAACTCCCGAAAATCCCTTTGCGAGGGAATTGGCGCGGATGAGCATCCCGGCGCGCACGATTTCTGCGGGTAGCGGATCATCCACGCCCACTCCACATGCCACGACTACATTGTAGGACAACGCACGCGTATCCTCACGCCGAATTCGTTCACGAGCCAGCGGCCCAAACCCGGTGTTCACGCCATACACGGCCTGGCGGTCCTCGTCGATTACACGCTTCACCCAGTCTGCCGACTCTTGCATTCTGTGCCTGACGTCAGCGCCGAGACACAAGACCGCTGCATTGGACCGGGCCACAGCCACGACCTCTTCGATTGTCAGGCCAGTCCCGGTCAGGCTGATTCCATCCGTAGTCACCCCATTCATCGAAAAATACCCTTCCTCCCACCCAAAACGCGGAATCCGGAGGCTGCTGACGCAGCCAAAATACCCGGCCACCGCTGCATGTTGCCGCCAGGTTACACGATCTTTCCCTGCACGATGACTGTCTCCACGGCATTGTTGCCCAACCTGTAGATGACGTCGTCGAGACTGGGAACGCTCCAAATCTGCATATCAGCCCGCTTCCCCACTTCCAGGGTTCCACGGTTGTTCTCCAAACCGAGCGCCTTCGCCGCCCCCCATGTCGCTGCCAGTAACGCTTCCGCAGGCGAGAAGCGGTACAGCCGGCACGCAAGCTGCATGACGAACTGTATCGACTCGGCCCAGCAGGCGGGACAGAGGTCTGTCGCCAGAGCTACGGTCATCCCCTCCTCCCACATCGCACGCGCATCGAAGGGACGCGGGTGGCGCACGGCGAAGTCCAACGCCGGCATCAGCACACCGACCACGCCGGCCTCAGCCAGCCTGCGCATGGAACTCCGTGAGGTATAGTTCAGATGATCCGCAGAGACGACACACAACTCAGCAGCCATATCCGCCCCACCGATATCGGAATAGGCATCGGTGTGGATCTTTGCGCGCAGACCTGCCGCCTCACCAGCTTCCAGAATCCGCCGCGACTCTACAGCCGTGTAATACCCGTCGTCGCAGTAGACATCACAGAATCGCGCCAGCCCTCGCGCAGCCACACCTGGAATCATTTCGTTTATGACAAGCTCGATGTAGCGTTCACGGGACATGTCCGGCGGGAATTCGTGTGCGCCAAGGAAAGTGCTGACGATGTCTACCGGCTGGCCGGCAGCCAGCCGGCGGTTCACTTCGAGCATCTTCAGCTCTTCCGCCACACTCAAGCCATAACCGCTCTTGCTCTCTACCGTGGTCGTCCCGCAGCGGAGCATGCGCGCGAGCCGTTCCGCGGCGCTTTCCGCCAACTCGTCGACGCTAGCGGCGCGCGTCATGGCGACCGTCGCGAGTATCCCGGTTTGCAGGCCCAGCGCTTTGACTTCCGCCGCCGTGTGTGTCATCCGCAGACCATACTCGCGGGCGCGCGAGCCGCCGAACACCAGATGAGTGTGGCAATCCACGAACCCCGGCGCCACAACCTTGCCGCGTGCATCGATCACACGTGCAGCGCTGCAATCCACCTGCCCGGCGACGACGTCAGCCGGACCGACGGCGACGATCGTCCCGCCCGCGCTGGCCACGGCCCCGTCCGCGATGCTGCCGGCCGGATCGCCGGGAGACGCCACACAGGTCAGAACCTGCGTGGCGCCCGTTATCAACAGATCGGCTTTCGGTTTAGCCAACGTGTCTTCACTGGTTGGCACTGTGTGGCCCAAGACGGTCATCCGCACCCCCCTCTTCCGGCCCGAACGTTGCCTGCGGGCTCCACCACAGCGGCACGCGGATGCTGTCGCGCGTGAGCGGCCCCTGCCCGTTCGCGACCTTGCGCGCGGTCACATAGCCCGCCTGGGCGTGGCGCACCACTCCAATGCCAGAATCGGTGGTCATCGCCGCCTCCAGACGCAGGTCGGCCTCTTCGCTGCCATCGGCGATCATCGTCACGCCGGTATGCACGGCCTCGCCCATCGAGTAGTTCGCCTGGATGGCGACGAGATCGGCCATCGCCGCGGTGTTCAGCAGCGCGTTGAGATAAGGCCAATCCGAGATCAAGTCACTGCCATCCTTCATCTTCTCGGACTCGAACGTCGGGTTGACGATCGAGCCGGAATCGAGATTGTCCCGCGAAAACGCGACAGGTCCCGCCAACTCGCCCGTACGGACCATCGCATTTACACGCAGCGCAAAAGCCTTACGCTCGCCAAACCCCAGGTAGCAGACCCGCGCCGGTAAGGCTTCGATAGGCAAGCTCTTGCGCGCCAGCGTGATCCACTTCACGGTCGTTTTGTCTTCGGGGAACATCGCGAGTGCCAGATCGTCGAGTTTCGCCAAATCGCTCGCTTCACCGGACATACACGTCCAACGGAACGGGCCACGCCCCAGTTCAAACAGCGGGCGGATGTAGGCCGCAACGAAACCGGGAATCGTCATCGCCTCGTCCTCGGGCATGCCGGCGTCGCGGCATTCCTTGCGGATGCTCGTCCCGTACTCGAACACCTGCACGCCGCGCGCATAGTATGCGTTCATCGCGCGCAACTGCCGCTTCATCGACTCGCGAGCGCGCGCCAGATATGCATCGATGTCTGTCCTGCGCAGCACGTCAGCCTCCGCCGGAGAATAGCCCGCAGGAATATAGGAGATCGGATCGTGACACGGGCACATCTCACTCATCACGTCCGGCAGCCAGCCTGACTCGAGCGCCTTTGCGAACAGCTCCGCCGCATTACCGTGCACACCGATGCCCAACGCGCGCTTCTCGCGTTTCGCCTGTTCCGCCAGCTCGATCCCTGCTTCCAGCGAGGGCGCCGTGACGTCCAGGAAGCCCTTGCTGATCCGTGTGTCCAGCATGTCGCTGTCTGCGTCGACGACCAGGCACACGCCGCCGTGCATCGTCATCGCGCGGGGCTGGTTCGCACCCATGCCGCCGACACCGGCAGTGAAGTAGATACGTCCGGCCAGCGCTCCGCCGAAGTGCTGATCGGCGATGGCGCCCAGCGTCTCGAACGTGCCCTGGATAACCCCTTGCGTACCGATGTACTCCCACGGTGCGGCAGTATACTGCGCGAACATCGTGAGATTCTTGGCCTGCAAATCGTAAAAGATCGGCCAGGTCGCCTTCATGATATTGGTGTTTGCCATCACGACGCGCGGAGCCAGACGATGGGTCTTGAAAATCGCCACAGGCATACCGGATTGGACGACCAACGTCTCGTCATTTTCCAGATCGAGAAGCGATTCGACGATAGCGTGGTACGATTCCCAATTGCGGGCGCACTTGCCGATACCCCCGTAGATCACCAACCTCTCTGGCTTCTCAGCGTTCTCCATATTGTTTTCCAACATGCGCAACAGCACTTCCTGTTTCCAACCTTTGCAGCGCAACAAGGACCCGCGTTGCGCCTTAACCGAATACAGCACATCATTCTTCATGTCGTCTCCCCTCTCATAGCGGTGTAGTCGCCCCTGCTGCCGGGCACATACGCAGTTCATTCGATCAGTGCGCTCTCGATAATCTGATCCGGCGAGAAATCATGGACCTGCAGATAGAACTTCACGACTTCATCCAGCGCCCCGAGCGGAACCGGGCCGATCAGCTCCGCACCGGCTACGCTCACGCCGTAACGTGACGCTTCAGACCGTACCGTTTCCAGCACGCGCGGGAGCGGTGTCTTCAGGTAATTGGTCAGATTCATCGAGACTTGAACCATGTCCTGCCCTTCCAGCGCAAGCCCAATCGCCCGCACATAACGAAATCCGCCGCTGATGTGGCGCACTGCTTTCGCAATCGCTTGGGCAATCTCCAGATCGGTCGTGCGCAGATTGACGTTGAACGCTACCAGCGGGAAACGTGCTCCGGTGACCAAGGCACCGGACTTGGGATTGAACACCGCCGGGCCTTCGTCAGGCTGCCAGGCCGGATCTTGCAGCTTCATCTCCAATGCTTCGTATTCGCCTTTGCGGATATTTACCAGGCTCTGTCGCTCGGGAGAACACGCCGCGTCCTCATAGTAGTAGACCGGTACCCCCATCTCGCCCACGAACCGTCCAAACTGGCGTGCGCTCTCGACAGCCTCTGCCGTCTGCATGTCACGTATCGGGATAAAGGGCACCACATCGACAGCCCCCATCCGCGGGTGAGACCCGTGGTGCACGCGCATGTCGATCAGCTCCAGTGCCCTGGTAACCATCGCCTTCGTCCCTTCGAGTACCGCCGCCGGCTCACCCAGATAGGTCAAGACCGAACGATTATGATTCGCGTCAGAGGAGTAGTCCAATAGCTTGACCCCGCTGGCGCGCCGAATCTCGTCGGCCACGGCCTCCACAACGTTCAGGTCACGCCCCTCACTGATGTTCGGGACACACATCAACACCGCCATATCCACCCTCCCCGTCATCACTTCAGCCAATTGAGCTACGTCCGCGCTCAGCCCACCGCTGTTCTGAGGACCTGCGCACGGGCCTTCAGTTCGGCTGTGACAGTCTCATCCCGGATTGCCGGGACATTCGCAAACACGTTTGCCACTGCGCTCAGCACTCCAGCCCGTGCCAGATGCCGCGCACATTCCAGATCCGCCGCAGCGCTGCGATTCGAGCATCCCCCCAACGCCACACATTGCGCAAACACCCGCTGGCACCGTTCTGCATTGCACAACGGGACACGCGTCGCTTGCAGCATCGCTTCCTGAATCACCTCTCGACGCTGTGCTTTCTCGGCAGCGGTGTCTTTCGGCAACCTGTACGCCGCGCGCACCGCAGCAAACGCCTGTTCGTCGTCAAGCGCGCCACGGGATAATTCACCGGACAGCCGCTCGGCTTCGTCAAGGATGTCACGATAGAAGGTCTCCTCGCGCATGCCTTCCCTCCCAATCGAGAGACGGGCGACCATCGCGACGAGTGCAGCCGCCATGGCTCCGGCGATCGCGGATGCGGAGCCTCCCCCGACGGATGTATCCGCAGAATCCAGCACCTTCAGAAACGTGTTCACCGGCACATCCATACCCATCCCCTCTCCTGATTCTCTCACCAATCTTCCTCTTCCAGCTCGACGCCGAGATGATACGCATGTCTGAACAGACCCCGGTACCACACCGCCGGACGGTTCGGCGCTGTGTAGGTCAGACGGTCGACCACGATCGCCAATATCCCAACTTCGCCCTCCAGCAACAGTGCTTCGTCAGCCGTCAGCCGGTGCGCTTCGATCTCGACCTCGGCGCGCAACAGCGGCAACTCGGAGTTCCGGACCAACAACGCATGGACCGACTGTACCGTCAGGTCTTCCTCCAGGATAGTCGGACACAGCGCCTGGGGCAGATAACGCACGGTATAAGCGACAATCCGTCCCTGGCACAGCCGCCGCCGGGCAATGTGGACCACCGGCTCTCCAGGCGAAACGTGCAAGCGCTCTGCCACCTCCAGGGGCGCTGCGATCACCTCACGCGCGACGACCTCATGCGTCAGAGACTGCTCTACGAAGTATGGATCCAACAGCCGAAATGGGACCGCGCGGGGATGCATTTGCTGAACAAAGGAGCCTATCCCCTGTTCCGTGTAGACGAGCCGTTCAGCTTCCAACTGTGCGATGGCTTTGCGCACCGTTCCACGGCTCACCGCATACGTCGAACTCAAATCTTCTTCTGTCGGCATACGCGCACCCGGCGAATATTCCCCGGATAGAATGCGATTGCGCAGAATATCGACGAGTTGGCGGTATTTGGGGATGTATCCAGACACGATTCTGGCCTGGACGTTCATCTTCCACCTCATTGTTCTGGTTGACTGTTCATGTACTTGTATAGACAAGTATACCACAAAGGGCGCTTGTCTGTCAACTAGCGATCGGAGCGGGATGCATCAGGAATTTTGCCGACAATTGCAGCCTATTGGACATGACACATTCGCCGGCGAGTGTACCCGCTGTACCGGACGGTGCCAATCTCCGCACAGTCCGGGTGGGTAACTGGCAACCCATTCGCGTGGGACCGCGCGCAAACAGAACGCGTCCAAGATTGGCACAGCCTTGACGGGCAAGAAGCTATTCGTGTGAGCCTGGCAGATCATGCTGCAAACGCGATCGGCCAACTGCTCGCTGGCCTCCCCAAACATCCCGGACGCACCCCTACGCAGCACCGGGCGAATGGGATGTCCAGGATGTCGGAGCCTTCTGCGCAGCGTAGAGCTTCTGCCCCCACCTGATGATGATCGGTCCGAACAGGGGTAACACAAACCACGGCAATGCCATCACGTTGATGATCGTCCACTTGTCCCAATACGCGCTCAGGAAGCCGCTCTGACCCCAACTCCAATCCATCAGCCACCATCGCCATAGAAACGTGTTGAGCACGTACAGCTCTCCGGCAAGCGAGAACAGAAACATCCGCCAGAACGTGGCAGAAACCGGACATAGCGCCGCCAACGGGATCAGCCAGATGGGATACCAGACACGGAATGTCCGCCCGAACATGAGTTGGGCAAAGTACGCCAGGAAAGCCGCGCTCGTCAGATTGAGCTTCTTGCGCCAGAGCTGCAACATCAAACCTGCGTAGAACAAGATGAACAACGCGCGACCGGTATTCCGCGGGATCGGCTCGGCGATTTGCGCGGGGACAATCTCGCGCAAGATCACGCGCAGACTCGAAGCCAGGGCATAACCACGACGCAGGGTTAACATGTCGGTCACGCCACGCAAGGTCTGTGCGATTGGGCCTACCGCGCTGTATAGCAGGAGAACGAGCAGCATGAAAATCCCCAGGATCATCGCCCCTCTCGCCAGGCGGCGTCCCCACGAATGCTCCCCAGCCAACAGAGCAATGCCAAACAGTGGCAGCATCAACAAACCCGTCGCTTTGCTCAAGGCGCCCAGGCTCAGGGCAACAGCGGCTCCCCACCACACCTTACGTTCCCACAGAATTACGCCCAAAATCATCAGGGCCATCAGCACCATATCGTTGTGGCCGTTGCCAAGACCTTCCAGCAAGATCATCGGGTTCCACGCGAAAATGACCAGGCCGCTAACAGCAACTTTCCCCGCATCTTTTCCCGCCGGCCAAGCGATCCAGCCGATCAGGAATGCGCTGACTACGTAAAACAACAATACCAGGAACTTCAGGCTCATCGCCCCCGGCACCATATCCGTGAAACCTAAACGAAGCGGGACCTGCACCAGCAGTTCCCAGAGAGGCCCGTAACCCGATACCCAATCACCAAACTCGCCCGCAAAGAGAATGTAGGGGTCACTGGGGAAGCTGTTTGGAGGGGAAAGCATGGGACTCGCGCCGTGAACCGCCCACACGCGCCCACGAAGGACGTAGCGGAACAAGTCGTTTGCGGTGATGGGATACAGCCACGCCAAAGTGAAAGCGAACAGCACCCCAAACCCCAACATCAGCAGCTTGAGAAGCGTGCGGTGCGGTACCTCTGCGGCAATCTGTTGAGCGAGATGCAACGCCCGCCAAAACAGCAAGAACAACAGACAAACCCCGCCGAAATACACCCCGGCAAGCCAGGGCCTGTCGCTGGTCAGCTTCTCCAGATCGAAAATGGTCGTGGCGTTCTGCGTGTTGCCCACCAGGGGATAGGCGACGCTGAACGAGAGGTAGATGATCTCGGTCAATAGCCCGATCGCAACCAGCTCCACCAGTCTGCCGATCGCTTGGGGATGTTGTCGCCCACCGGGGATGACGTCAGTTCGGATCGTAGCGTGTGATTCGTGCAGCGACATCGCGCAAGCCTCCGCTTTCACTATCTCTTCGCTTGGTGCGGGTCAGTGCCGTGTGGGACCTGCCACAGCAGGCACTTGTTGGTTCCGCAGTATATCACATCAGGCGCTGCTCGATCAAATCCGTTCGGGTGCGTCCGGAAATTCTGGGGCTAGCGAGCAATGGGCAGGTCGTATTTTCAGCGTGATCTGC
>CAZPTF010000042.1:15554-18731 GCA_964589015.1 uncultured Anaerolineae bacterium | reverse complement strand
CTGCAGCGCAGTAGATTGGCACAGTCTGTTCCAACCAGCCGAAGCCCGGCGCACCACGGGCAGACTGTGCCAATCGGCCACGGTCACGTGAAGTGTGTGGTCTGGCGCAACCCAGCGCTCCGGCTGGCGCACGCGCTCGTCGAAGATTGGCCCAGTCGCTGTCCGCAGTCCGCAGGACTTCGCATCCTTAGCGTGGGGCTTCAGCCCCGCAGCACCTTCGTCCGCCCGCAGGCAATTGCACGTACCGTACCTTTGTGGTAAAACAGGCTATTACACGTGACGTATCCGGAGATCGATTGCCTTGACCGCTGAGATCGCTTACACGCTTTTCATCCTGATCGTAACCATCGCGCTGTTCGTGTGGGACAGGCTGGGTGTCGACCTGGTCGCGATGATCTGTCTGCTCGCGCTCACTCTGCCCGGCATCCTGACGCCATCCGAGGCGTTGGCGGGATTCAGCAGTTCCGCCGTCATTACCATCGCGGCGATCTTCGTGGTCAGCAGTGCCCTGCTGCGCACCGGCGCGGCGGACCGGATGGGCGATCTGTTCCTGAAGTTGGGCGCAGGGAATCCGTTGCGGTTGCTGATCGTCATCATGCTGGGTGTCTCGTTCATCTCCGCGTTCATGTACAACGCGCCCGCGACCGCCGTACTGATGCCCGCGGTGATCGTCACCGCGCGGCGTGCGCAGCTCGCCCCATCGCGGCTGCTGATCCCGCTCTCGTATGGAGCCGTGCTCGGCGGCACGATGACGCTCATCGGCGCCACGCCGAATCTGGTCATCAGCCAGGCATTGGAAAGCCACGGCATGGCGCAATTCCACATCTTCGACCCACTCGTCATGGGGCTGATCTTCACGCTTTCGGGAATTACCTTCATGGCGCTGGTCGGCAGACACCTGCTCCCCAATCGCGACGCCATCCAGGAGAACGGCCACGACCGCAGTCCTGAAGAGCTCGTCTCGTTGTACTGCCTCGCCGAACGCTGGCACCAGTTGCGTATCGGACCCGGCTCGCGGCTCGTCGGGCAAACGCTGCAGCAGGCGTGTCTCGGCTGCGACTACGGCATCGCCGTGCTCGGCCTGGAGCGCAACGGGCAAACGCAACGACCGGTCGATCCGCACGCAACACTGCATGCCGGCGACGTCTTGTTCGCACAGGGACACGACCACGACGTCGAAGCGCTGGCAGCCGACTGGGGCCTGGACTATCTGCGCGAGCAGCTGCCAGACTGGAGTGCTGCAGAACTCGTGCTTGCCGAAGTGACCCTGGCCCCCCGCTCGGAACTGCAAGAGAAAACTATCGGTGAGATCGATTTCCGCAACCGCTACGGCTGCGAAGTGTTGGGCATCTGGCGGGGCGACCGTGCATACCGCAGCCATCTGACCGATTTCAGGCTGCGGATAGGCGACGCCTTGCTCCTGCGCGGAAGCTGCCAGCAGTTGGAGAAACTGAACCACGACCCCAACCTGTTGGTGTTGACGGGCATCCCCACCGCGAGCAAGAATCCAACGAAGGCCGTCCTCTCACTGGCCATTCTCGGGCTCTGCCTGGCAACTGTGTTGGCCGGTGTGCTGCCCCTCTCGATCGCCTCGGCCCTGGCAGCCGTACTGATCGTGCTGAGCGGTTGTCTGCAACCCAATGAGGTCTACCGGGACATCAACTGGAAGGTGATCGTGATGTTGGGCGGGACGATCGCGCTGGGCGCCGCGATGCAGAAGACGGGAGCGGCGTTATTCATCGCCACAAACCTCATCGAGCCGATCGCCGTACTCGGCGACATGCCACTGCTCGCCATCCTGTTCGCCGTCTCGACGCTGCTCAGTGTAACCACGTCCAACCTGGCGGCCGGTGTGTTGATGTCGCCTCTCGCGCTCAACGTTGCGCTGAGCCTGGGCTACAGCCCATACGCACTGCTCATGGCGGTCATGATGGGTGTGTCGGCTGCCTTCGTCACTCCGTTCGCGCACCAGGCGAACCTGATCGTCATGGGCCCGGGCAACTACCGCTTCAACGATTATGTCAAAGTTGGGTCGTTACTGACCCTGGTTGTGTTCATCGCCACGCTCATCACACTACCGCTGGTCTGGCCGCTGCACTAGCGAGGTACGCCACCCAATCAGCGCGTGCGCAACCGGCACGAAGCGCAAAAAGGACTCCCGCAGGCGTCCATGTGTCCTGCGGGAGTCTCTGTGGTCTGTGCGGAGCGCGCGCCAACGAGATAGCCATTCGCGAACGCCGCTCAGGCAGTGGCGTAGCCCAATCCGAACGGCTCGAAGCGGTCCTTCTTCGCTTTGCAGATCGGACACACGCCGGGAGGGTTCTCCCGCGCGCACAGATAACCGCACACGCGGCAGCGCCACACCGGCAAGCTGCCCGCTGCGAGCGTCACCGTTCCGCCAGCGGGAGCGGCGTGCTGCGCCGGGACATCGGGGCGCCGCTCGGGAACCGGCTGTAGCTCGCGCTTGCCATCGCGGACCTCATCCGATACGTACAGTGCGCAATAGCACGCGCCGTACTCATCCAGATCTGCATCGCGATAGTCACAGGGACAGATGATGTCCAGGTCCAGGTTCTTCTCACCATCGGCGAGACGGCACGGACAGGACCAATAGCCATAGCGGTCCTCGTTCGTAAGCAACCCTTCGACCAACGATTTGGTGAATCCTTCATTCGGGTTGAGGTTATAGCCGGACGCCTCGGCCTCCATTTTCAACCGTTCGTACGTCTCCTGGATTCTCTTCTCGTCTATCATAGCCCCAACATCTCCTTCAACTGATCCTTGTTGAACCCGACCACGAATTTCGGTCCGCGAACCACCGTGGGGAAGGCAGGCCGCCGGCCCAGGCGATTGGTCAGCTCGCCCATCAGCGTTTCGCGCTCATCCTTGTCCAGGTGATCGACATATATGCACTCATACTGAACGTGGTTCTCGTCCAGCCAACTCCTCGTCATTCTACACCAGCCACACGTGCTCAACGCATAGAGCACTACGTCTCGACCATTCGCCTCTGACATTGCAGACTCCCTTCTCGGACGTTCCGATATTACAGCCACGATGTTCAGGTTACCTTCAATCGCGGCATTATACCATGACGGGGTAGCAAAGTCAAAGCAACGGACCCCGCAGATCGAGCACAGCCTGTTTGGCAAGAATTGCACCGCCTGTGACGCGATT
>CAZPTF010000042.1:0-15454 GCA_964589015.1 uncultured Anaerolineae bacterium | reverse complement strand
GGCAGGTCACGCTGCAGATGCGTGATCTGCGGGTCCGGGAACAGACTGTGCTACCCCTGGGCACGTACGTACAACTCGAGGTCATCCCATTCGAAAGTGCCTTTGTCACCTTCGTCGAAGAGCTCGACCGCGAGACCCAGCCCCCCGGACTGGAAGCGCCCATCCGTGCTATCGCCGACCGGCTCGTCATTGATACTGAACTGGAACGTGTTTCCCTCTGCCAGGATAGCGATGCGATTCTCTTGTTTATTGGTGGCAATCGCAGCGCTGGAGGTCCACGGGATCAACGTCTTCCAGGCCCCGTCTTCTTGCGCCGAGAACTGGTAATAGCCGTTGTCCGAGATCTCGAAGAAGTAGAAATTCTCGGCATCTACGCGGCGGAAGACCACTCCATAGGACGCTGCTTTGGGGCCCTTGCGCAGCTTGCCAACCACCGTCATATAGAAATCGGACACCGCGGGCAGGTTCGAGATAGCGGGAGAGAACACCCCGGTGAACGATTCCACGTCCCAGATGTATTTGCCGTAGGCGATCCGCCGCTGCGAGCTGGCGTAATCGTTCGTGGAGTCACCCAACGGCCAATCCAGGCGGTTCAGCGTCAGATCGGACGTGAAGGAATTGCAGAAGACGACCGGCCAACCGGACGGCGCCAGCACCGATTCGTACGCACAGGCGGCAGCGTCGGTCTCGTAGCCGGCCGCGATAAGCGGGCGCTCCTCAGCGGGCGTCCGCAACTCGAAATTATCGAACTCGAAGACGGCTTCGGTCCCGGCTTCGAGTTCCGTCGCCAGTCCCACATCGCCGCGCACGGGAACAATCGCGCTCGTCTCCGCGACGCGCTGTTCGTTGATGAAGAAGGCGGTACGCGTACCTCGCGCCCGGATCGTCAAGCGGTTCACCGCGGCGGGTCGAATGGCCGGCGAGTCCGTCCAGTCCTCCACCGTAGACCATTCGCCATTGCGCAGTGCAAACACCCCGAAGCGTCCGCCGGAGATACTGAACAGATACAGATCATCGTCGCTGACCTTGCGGAACACCAAGCCGTACTCCGCATCGGCGGCGCCGCTGAGCTGTTGTGCCTCGGCGGTCAGATAGAAGTCTTCGACAGCACCGATACTCGGGCTGGCCTGCGAGAAGGCCCCATGTTCAGTCGCAACCGCCCAGCGGTAACGTCCGTTCTCCACGGTGCGCCGTTCGCTCACGTTATCGCGATCACTATCGGTGACGTTCCAGGACGAGCTGAACGAATCGCACACGAGCAGCGCCATTCCCGCCGGGACCTGTTCGGTTGGCGTGTGCACGCAACGCGTCTCATCCGGCTGTACGGTGGTGGCGCTGCGTGTCGTCGCCGGTGACGGTACGACCGGTTGAGGCAACTCAGGTGCGCGCAGCTCGAACGTATCGAAGACGACAACAGCCTCCGTGTCCAGCCCGATCTCGACCAACAACCCGACCTCGCCGGCAGCAAAGCGATCATCGTCAAACGTCGCGACCGCTGTATCGTTGACGAAACAGACGAAATGCGTTCCCTGTCCCCACACCGCCAGCCTGTTCACTTTGCCCCTGGCAATCGCCGTGGATTGCGTCCAATCCTGCAGATGTTTCCACTCGCCGTTGGCCATCGCAAACACGCCGAACTGCCCTTCATCGCTGACTCCGAATGAATAGAAGTTGTCCTCGTCGGTCTGGCGGAACACCAGGCCGTATTCCGTACTCTGCGGACCGCTAAGCCGTTCCCCTTCGACCGCGATGTAGAAGTCGTCCAGCAGCGGCAGGCTCGGGTTCGCGGTGACGAACATGCCCTGCGCCGCTTGCACCGTCCAGCGATACACGCTGTCCATGACATCCCGCTGCACGCTGCCACTCACCGTTTGGTACGCACCGGTGGGCCAGCCGTTCTCATCCGCAGAGAACGGGTCAGCCATGACCACCGGCCAGCTCAGCGCCGGGAGCGGGCTGGGCGTCGCGGTGGGTTGCGCGGTCAACGTCGCCGCGAGCGCGGCAGCAACCTGTGCGGCAGCCGCCGTCTCGGTCGCCGCAACCAGCGGGGTCGGCGTCAGCGTGGCAGTGGGGAGCGCAGCCTGCGTCGCTGCAATCGCGGTAAGCACTGCGTTCTGCGCGGCTGCCTGCGTCGCGGTGAGGTCGGGAGCCGGCGTGTGCGTCGGCGCCGGAGTCGCTGTCGCCGGCGGCGTGTCCGTCGGCGCCGCCGTCGGGCTCGCCGTGGGCTGTGCGGTCAGCGTGCGGATCACCGCATCGGCGACTTCCGCCTGCAACACGACGCGGGTGGACTCGGCCTCCTCGGTCGCGATGCTGGCGCGCGCCGTTTGCGTCGCGGCGCGATCGGTGAAGAGACCACGGAAACCACCGAATGCAAACATCCCCGCCAAAATGACAACCAGCCACAGGACCGCCGCGGCCCAGGGCCACCAACTTCGCCAGTCATTCACCGTATTGGGTCCGGGTTCTTGAGACATGAGCCCTCCTTAATCTCCAGCGTATAGGAAAACATGTGAGAACGCGAATAACCAGACTGCCTGGGAGAAACACGTGCTTCTGCCACAACTGAGCCGCGTCCGCCCGCCTGCCAGCGCGACACAGGGGACGGCGCGCAGCTGTCGAGTTCCGCAACCATGCACGTCTACATTACAAATAATACCACAAATTGCGCCGGAATTCAATGTGCGCGTGACTGCTGCGGGGCTGAATTCCCACGCCGAGGATACGGAACCCGCTGCGGGGCTGAAGCCCCGCGCTAAGCATGCGAAGTCCTGCGGACTGGGACAGAGACTGGGCCAATCTTTGGCGAGCACGTGCGCCAGCCGGAGGGGTTGACATGCTTTCGGAACGTGATACAATGCTGTTTGCGGGAATGAGGCTGATCCCTTTCACTCGCGAGACGGGTGTTTGCGGACAGCACTAGTCTCAAATATGTTCAAGGGAGGTATGCCGAAGTGATTGACACGATGCTGAGTGATCACTGGAAATATGAGTGTAGACCGGGCGACCCGGTGCATATACTCATGGAACAGGACCCGGAGGTGTATGAGGCGATTCACAACGAGCGGCGCCGCCAGAAGGACAACCTGGAGCTGATCGCTTCCGAGAATTTCGTGAGCGAAGCGGTGTTGGCCGCGCAAGGCTGTATCATGACCAACAAGTATGCTGAGGGTTACCCGGCCCGCCGCTACTACGGCGGGTGCGAGTGGGTCGATGTCGTCGAGAACCTGGCAATTGCGCGGGTTAAGGCGCTGTTCGGCGCCGAACATGCCAATGTCCAGCCCCATTCCGGTTCACAGGCCAATGCGGCAACGTATCTGGCGCTGCTGGAACCGGGTGATGTCGTCCTGGCCATGCGCCTCGACCACGGCGGGCATCTGACGCACGGCAGCGCGGTGAACTTC
Source organism: uncultured Anaerolineae bacterium (assembly GCA_964589015.1). Taxonomy (GTDB): domain Bacteria; phylum Chloroflexota; class Anaerolineae; order DAOTYC01; family DAOTYC01; genus CAZPTF01. Next base: position 12,053 of record CAZPTF010000042.1, on the reverse strand, counting down.
TCCGGCGAGTTGTACGATTTCAAGTCTTACGGGGTGCACAAAGACACCGAGTTGATCGATTACGACGAACTGGCGAGCCAAGCCCACGAACACAAACCCAAGCTGATCGTAGCGGGCGCCAGCGCCTATCCGCGCTTCTTCGATTTTGCGCGCATTCGCGAGATCGCCGACAGCGTCGGGGCGTACATGATGGTCGACATGGCGCACGTCGCCGGGATGGTGGCGGTCGGTTTGCACCCTTCCCCCATTCCGTACGCCGATGTGGTCACGAGCACCACCCACAAGACGCTGCGCGGCCCGCGCGGCGGCTTGATCCTGTGCAAGGAAGCGCTGGCCAAGAAGATCGACAAAGCGGTCTTCCCCGGAACACAGGGCGGACCGTTGATGCACATCATCGCCGCCAAAGCGGTCGCCTTCGGCGAGGCGCTGCACCCCGGATTTGCGGTATACCAGCAGCATCTGCTGGACAACGCCAAGGCGCTCGCCGCGGAACTGCAGGCCCGTGGCTTACGCCTGGTGACCGGTGGCACGGATAACCACATGATGCTCGTCGATCTGCGCAACGCCGGGATCACCGGAGCGCAGGCCGAGACACTGCTCGATGAAGTCAACATTACCGTGAACAAGAACAAGATCCCATTCGATCCATTGCCGCCGACGCAGACCAGCGGTATCCGCATCGGCACGCCAGCGCTGACCACCCGCGGGATGCGCGAGGCGGAGATGCACACCGTCGGGCAGCTGATCGCACGGGTCGTTTTCGATGGAACTCGCCCTGAAGTGCTGGAAGAAGTCAGAAGCCAGGTACAGGTGTTGTCTTCCAGTTTCCCATCGTATGCGTAATCAGACCGCGCTTGACAGATTAGAACGCATGTGCTATTATGATGGGTAACGGGCGCAATACGGCAGCGCAGGGAGGTAAGGACCATGATAGATGATGCTCGCGCGAAGGCCCTTGACAACACGATGTCGGGGATCCGCAAGCGATTTGGGGATGGAGCGATCATGAAACTGGGCGAGGCGACGCACCTGAACGTCGAGGTCATCCCGACAGGTTCGATTTCGTTGGACCGTGCGCTGGGTGTGGGCGGCATTCCACGTGGCCGCGTGACCGAGATCTATGGCCCGGAATCGTCCGGGAAGACGACGGTTTGCCAACACGTCGTCGCCGAAGCACAGAAACTCGGCGGAATCGCCGCTTTCATCGATGTGGAACATGCGCTCGATCCGAAATACGCCGCCAAGTGCGGTGTCGACATCGACAACCTGTACGTATCGCAGCCCGACACGGGCGAGCAGGCACTGGAGATCGCTGAAGCACTGGTCCGCAGCGGCGCCGTCGATGTAATCGTCATCGATTCGGTCGCCGCGTTGGTCCCGCGCGCCGAAATCGAGGGCGAGATGGGCGATGCGCACGTCGGGCTGCAGGCGCGGTTGATGAGCCAGGCCCTGCGCAAGCTCTCCGGCGCCATCCAACAATCGCACACGGCGATGATCTTCACCAACCAGTTGCGACAGAAAATCGGCGTGATGTTCGGCAATCCGGAGACGACTTCGGGTGGGATGGCGCTGAAGTTCTACGCCTCGGTGCGCCTGGACATCCGCTCAATCCAATCGCTCAAACAGGGCGGTGACGTGGTCGGCAACCGCGTGCGCGTGAGGGTGAAGAAGAACAAGGTCGCACCTCCGTTCCGCGAGGCCGAATTCGATATCATGTACAACCAGGGCATCTCGCGCGAAGGGGACATCCTGGATCTGGGGACGCTGCTGGAAATCGTGGAGAAACGCGGGTCGTTCTATACGCTCGACAACAACCGGCTGGGACAGGGCCGTGAAAATGTGAAAACGTACCTGCAGGAAAACCCCGAAATCTGCACTGAGATCGAACGGCGCATCCGGCAACAGTTGATGCAGGATGCGGGCAGCCTGGCGCACGACCTGGGCGCCCCCACGGCGATGCACGGCGATGATGACGACAACGCGGAAGAATACGACCTCGAAGTCAACGAATGAGGGTGCTGGCGCTGCCTGGCAGATCGGCCTGCAGGGAGAAGAGCAGAAACGGCTTGTGCAGCGCTGCCGCACCGGTTTCGCTTCGCGTGCGCCAGCGCCAGCGCATGAAACAGTCGGTGTGACTGCGCACCGGCCAGACCGTCACGCCTGAACAATGCCGGGAGATGACCGCCCGTGGTTGATAGCATGGGCTGGCAAGTAAAAACTGCCGAGGAACAAAGCGCTTCGGCAGTTTTTGTTATGCGTGCAAACCGCATCCGCGCGGTCAGTCTTCAAGAAAACCTTCGACCAGGTGACCCTGGATGGTCATCTGGCCCGTCGTGATCGCGACGCTGGTGAGCTGGACCCCGGCCTCGCTGAGGATATCGTTCGCCATATCGGACTGCGGCAACAGGTCCATGATCTGCTTCGGGATAGGCAGGAACCCGGCGGAGGTGCTTTCGATCTCGAAGCTGACCTTCCCGTCGAGCACGCGGAAGAGGGCTACCAGTTTGATCCGCAACTCGAACGGCAATACCCCGACCATTGTCACCGCAGAGTGGATCTTGCCGGCGACGAAGCGGATCTGCGGGTCGGCGATATTGTTCTCCGGTTCTGTGGCGACGCGATAGACGAACCACGACGTCGCTTCTTCATCGGTAACGGTCAGCGTAAAACTCCCATCGGGCGCCGCATCGGCAGCGCGATAGGCGGCGATGATTTTCTCGTCCAACGCGTTGGCAGCTGCTTCTGAGACGGGAACCGGTCCGCCCGGCAGCTCGGGAGCGGCGATGGCAACGCCGGGCAAACAGCTCAGGCAAACGAGGAAAGCAACGACAGCAAACGCGCAAAAGAACTGTGGGTATCGTGTCATTCTCAGCTTACTCCTTATCTGGGTTGGCAGTCCACACTGATTCTCGGCAAAACACACCACGTTTGTTATGCAAATTATAGCAGACGATTGGCAGGTGACCAAATGGACGGTAGGAGAAAGTGTTGACAAAAGGCACAGATTGTGGTAGAATGCATTTACAACGCTGTAAATCGAATCCGGATTGATTGCACCAAAGAGGGTTACTTTCTATGGGATCGGCAATGAACACCCGAAATCACCAATGACCTGTTGTTATCAACCTGTCCGCGCGAGCGCGCGGAGGGTGGGTAACGACAGGTTTTTGTTTTTCCGGAGTCCAACGGCGATGAGTGGGACTCCACCCATCAGCATTTCCCGGTACCACGTTCGTCAACTTGGCGCACGGTATGAGAAGGATGATAACTTGGCTGCAACGATCAATGATGTGGCAAAACTGGCCGGGGTTTCACCCAAGACAGTGTCCAACGTGATTCACGACTACCCACACGTGCGCACCTCGACGCGCGTGCGCGTCGTGCAGGCCATCGAGACGCTGGGCTATCAGCCCAACATCGCCGCACGCAGCCTGGTTACCAAACGGCACAACCTGATCGGCTTCATCCTGTGGGATATCTTGAACCCCGGATACACCGAGATGGTGGAAATCATCATTGCCAGGGCGCGCGAGCAGGGCTATATGCTGATTGTAGGCAACGCCGGACGTGACCCGGAGGAAGAAGAGCGTATGGCGACGCTGCTCATCCAACAGCAGGTCGATGGTATCATACTGGCTTCGGCGACGCGCGAGAGCAAGGTCCCCGATCTGCTGGCTGCCGCCGGTGTGCCGGTGGTGATGGTTAGCCGGCACATCAAGGACTACCAGGCGGACTATGTGGTCACCGATAATGTCAAGGGTGGGTACATGGTCACCCGCCATCTGATCGGGTTGGGACATCGCCGGATCGCGTTCGTGCGCGGAACGCCTGGAGCATCGACCAGTGAGGACCGCGAGGAGGGTTACCGGCAGGCGTTGCAGGACCACGGGTTGGAGTACGATGAAACACTGAGCGCATGCGGCAACTACACCTCACGCGGGGCATATCTCGCCGCGAGAGAGCTGCTGTCGCGCGACCCCCGCCCCACCGCGCTGGTGTGCGCGAACGACCTGATGGCGATCGCCGTGATCGATGCAGTGATCGACAGCGAATTACGTGTCCCCGAAGACGTGGCCGTGACCGGCTACGATGACATTGCCTGGGCAGCCAGCAGAAGCCTGGCACTGACGACAGTCAACGGCGGTGCGGATTTGATGGCGCAGGGTGCGGTACAGATCTTGTTACAGCGCATCCGCAGGGAGATCGTCGGAGCGCCGCGCCATGTGGTCCTGCCACCCGAGCTGGTCGTGAGGCGCACGTGTGGCGCATCGTTGCCGAGACAGGCAAAACCCATACCGCTCGCGATGGATATGATCTGATTAAGAGGAGGTCTTGATTTGGAGCGAGAGCCCGTACTATTGATGGAAAAGATTGACAAATCATTCCCCGGTGTAACCGCTTTGGATGATGTCGATTTCGAGGTGTTTCCCAAGGAGATCGTCGCACTGGTTGGTGAGAATGGGGCCGGCAAATCGACACTGATCAAGATTCTCACCGGTGTCTACCGTAAAGATGGTGGCCGTATCCTGATGAACGGACAGGAAATCGAGCCGCGTTCACCCAACGAGGCATTCGCGTTGGGTCTGACCGTCATCCACCAGGAATTCAACCTGGTGCCGCAGATGATGGTGTTCGAGAACGTCTTCCTGGGGCGCGAGCCCTGCATGCGTGACGCCACCGGGCAGTATCTGTATCGCCTGGACAAGAACCAGATGCGCGCGGAAACGCAACGCTTGCTCGACCAGCTCGGAGCCAACTTCGGCCCCGATGCGGTCGTCAAAGACCTGGGTGTGGCCCAGCACCAACTCGTCGAGATCGCCAAAGCCATCTCGTTGGAAGCGCAGATCATCGTCATGGACGAGCCGACTGCGACGCTGCCCCAGGCCGACGTCGAAGCGCTGTTCGAGATCGCCAGAGGGCTGCGCGACCGCGGCGTCTCGATCGTTTTCATCACCCACCGGCTGGAAGAGGTGTTCCAGATCACCGATCGCATCGTCGTTCTGCGTGACGGGCAGAACGCCGGTGAGATGCCGACCCGCGATGCGACGATGGACTGGGTCATTGCGATGATGGTGGGACGGTCGATGGACCAGATGTTCCCGAAACAGGAAGCGGAGATCGGCGATGTGATCCTGTCGGTCAGGAACCTGTCGCGCGGTAAGCTGGTGCGCGATGTCAGCTTCGAGCTGCGGCGCGGAGAGATTCTCGGTTTTGCCGGCCTGGTCGGCGCGGGCCGGACGGAGACCGTGCGCGCGCTCTTCGGCATCGACCAGAAGGACTCCGGCGAGATCCTGCTCGAAGGGAAGCCGGTCCAGCTGAATTCGCCGCGCACCTCCGTCAGCGCAGGTCTCGGCTTGGTCCCCGAAGACCGCAAACAGCAGGGGCTGGTATTGGGCATGGCGGTCTACGAGAACATCACGATGGCAACGCTGAACCGGTTGACACGCGCGCTGGTGATCGACAGCGCGCAGGAACGCGCGATCTCCAACAAATACGTCGAGCAATTGCGCATCCGCACCCCCGGCATCCGCCAACTGGTCAAGTACCTCAGCGGCGGCAACCAACAGAAGGTGGTGCTCGCCAAATGGCTGGCGGTCCACCCGGACGTTCTGATCCTGGACGAGCCGACACGCGGTATCGATGTGGGGGCGAAAGCGGAGATCCACGCCCTGATGAGCCAGTTTGCGCAACAAGGCATGGGCGTCATCCTGATCTCCTCGGAGCTACCGGAGCTGTTGGGGATGTGTGACCGGATTCTGGTGATGTCCAAAGGGACGATTACGGGAGAGTTCGAGCGGTCTGATTTCGATCAAGAGAAGATCATGGCGCGAGCGGTGGTCAACGTCAAGGTGTGATGGATCAACGGGCAGGAGATTCTGCGCTACGCTCAGAATGACAGGCGCGCAATGTCTGAGACCCTTCGCCTGCGGCTAAGGGTCTCAGCCCGCCGATGGCGCGAGATTCTGCGTTGCGTGCACAATGACAGGCACCTAATGAGACGATGGGGGGAGGCTGCATGGGAGACAACGGCAAAACCTGGCTGCAGAAACTGACAGGATTCAGAGAATTCATGGTCTTGATGGCCGTCATTCTGCTGTCGATATTCATCTACATTTTCAACCACAATTTCTTGACCGCCTACAATATTCAGGTCATTGTGCGGCAGGTCGCCATTTTCGGCATCCTGGGTATCGCTGAGACGACGGTGATCATCACCGGTGGCATCGACCTGTCGCCCGGGTCGATGCTCGCCTTTTACGGCGTGATGGTCGCCTTGTTCATGATGTGGGGGATCAGTGCACCACTGGCGATCATCGGGCTGCTGCTGGTGGGAATCGTGATCGGGCTGTACCACGGCATGATGATCACGCGCGTCGGGCTGGCGCCGTTCATTGTCACGCTGGGATCGTTGTCCATCTTCCGCGGCATTGCGGTGGTATCGACGCAGGGTTACCCGATCCGTATCGAGAACGAATTCTTCCTGTGGATCGGGCAAGGGCTGGTGTTGGGCATCCCGGTCCCGCTGTTTATCCTGGCGGCGGTAGCGCTGACGATGTTCTACATTCTGAACCACACTCCGCTGGGGCGCTACATCTACGCCATCGGCGGCAACCGTGAAGCTGCCCGGCTGTCCGGCATCCCGGTGAGACGCGTGCTGCTCTTTGTGTACGTGCAGGCCACGGTGCTGTTTGCGATCAGCGCCATTCTGTTGTCTTCCAGACTGGGACAGGGTATGCCGGGCGTCGGCGTCGGCTACGAGCTCAATGCAATCGCTGCCGCGATCATCGGTGGAACCAGCATGTACGGCGGTATCGGGACCGTCCTGGGAACGATCATCGGCGCGACGATGATGGCGCTGATCGACAATCTGCTCGTTCTGTTGCGCGTCGAGTCGTGGTGGAATGAACTGATTATCGGTGCGGTGATTGTCGTCGCCGTCACGGTCGACATGGTCACGGCCAAACGGCGGTTGCGGTCATGAGCGGAACGTGCGCGACGCCATGCGGGGTTTCACCCAGAATCATGGCCTCAGGAGGAAGAGCGTAAATGGCAGTAGATAAAAGTCGAACATGGTTACAGCGAATTGGAGATATCCGCGAAATCAACGTCCTGGGCTTCGTGATCGTGGCCGGGTTGATCATCTATGCCCTGAACCCCACTTTTCTCACGTTGTTCAATATTCAGGTGATCATGCGGCAGGTGGCGGTGTTCGGCATCCTGGCGATCGCCGAAACTTTCATCATCATCGCGCTGGGCATCGACCTATCCGTCGGTTCGATCGTGGCCTTCGTCGGTGTCATGACCGCGCTGCTGATGGGCTGGACCGGCAATAATATCCTGCTGAGTGTGCTTGGGGCGCTGCTCATATCCTGTGTGATCGGCCTGTATCACGGGCTGTTCGTCACCAGGTTGGGCGTCGCGCCCTTCATCATTACCCTGGGCTCGTTGTCGATCTTCCGTGGGGCTGCCTTCGTGCTCACACGGGGTTATCCCGTCCTGATTCGCGACGAGGGTTTCCGCTGGCTGGGCCAGGGCCTGATCGGTCCATTGCCGGTGCCATTCGTCATCCTGCTGATCGTCGCGGCGGTGACGTTCTTCATTTTGCGCTACACCTCGTTGGGCCGCTACGTGTATGCCATCGGCGGCAACCCCGAGGCAGCACGGATGTCGGGTGTGCCGGTGACGCTCGTGACGACATACGTATACGTGCAGGGCACCTTCCTGGCCGGGATCGTCGGGCTGCTCATCGCCAGCCGCATGTCGGAAGGGTTGGCGAGCGTGGCAACGGGTTACGAGCTCACCGCGATCGCTGCCGCGATTATCGGTGGCGTCAGTCTGTTGGGTGGTATCGGTACGGTGCCCGGGGTGTTGCTCGGCGCCGTGTTGATGGGTATGATCGACAATGCGTTGATCACGCTGCGCGTCAACGCATACTGGTACAATCTGGTGATCGGTGCGGTGATCATCGTCGCCGTGACGATCGATATGCTGCGCAATAGAGGACAAAAGGGGACTTGATCCGCTGTGCTACCGTGGAAGCTCACCGGTCCTGGCGGTGTTGAAGGATCAATCACGAAGGGGGGTGATTAGCGAGAGCCAGTTTTGCCGCAAGCGGTTGAAGTCTGTCTGTGTCTGAATGTTGAGAGTTGTTTCCCTGAAGAAGAGGAGGACATACGATGAAGCGGTTGATGACAATTTTGCTGTTGGTGGCTGTGTTGGCCAGTCTGATTGGCGCTGCGCCGCTGTGGGCGCAGGAACCGGCGGGGAGCGGGATTATCCCGTCGTCACTGCCGGGCCTGTCCGAGCCGGCGGGCAAGACGAGCGGACTTACCTTTGGTGGGCTGGGCAAGGTTGTGCACCCGTACTGGGATGAAGTCGGCATGGGCGTGAAGAATGCCGCGAGCCTGGCAGGTTGCACCGCCGTGTTCGAGAACCCGAGCAAAGAAGACGTCGCGCGCCAGGTGACGGTCATGGAAGGGTTTGTCGCACAGAATGTGGATGGTATCGTGTTCGGTGCGTCCGACCCGGGTGCGTTCGACAAGGTCGTGAAGGACGCTCTGGAGAAGAGCATTCCGGTCATTACCTTCGACTCCGATGCGCCATCCAGCGGCCGTCTGGTCTACATCGGTCCTAACAACTATCACTCTGGATTCCTCGCCGGCCAGGCAATGATCGAGCAGCTCGGTGGCAAGGGCAAGGTCGCGATCCAGGTCGGTTCGCTGACCGCGCTGAACGCGAAGGAACGTATCCAGGGCTTCAAGGATGCGATCGCGGACTCCGCGATCGAGATCGTGGTCGAAGACGTGGACCAGGAAGACGCGCAGGTTGCGAATGCGCACTCTGAGGCAATCCTGTCCGCGAACCCGGACCTGAACGGTTTCTACGGAGTCTACGCTTACAACGGTCCGGCCCAGGTCCGTGCGCTGCAAGCCGCCGGCAAGCAGCCGGGTGAGGTCAAAGTGGTCTGCTTCGACGCGCTGGAAGAGACCGTCGAGTTCATGGAAGAGGGCTACGTCCAGGCTATCATCGACCATCGCCAGTACAACTTCGGCTTCTTCGCTTCGATGATTCTCTGGAACATGAACGTCTACGGCGTAAACGACACGCTGTACATGCTCGGATTCGACCCGAACGTCGATCCGGCCGGCAACATCCTGTTCACCCCCACCTACGTAGTCGGCCCGGACGACCTGGAAGGGTTTGCGGCCTGGCACGATACGATCATGGAACCACCGGCCCCCGTCGAGAAAACCGAAGGGTTCGTCTTCGGTGGTCTGGGCAAGGTCGTGCACCCGTACTGGGATGAGGTTGCGCAGGGTGTGAAGAACGCCGCGCTGGTTGGCAACTCCGAAGCGCAGTTCGAGAACCCGAGCAAGGAAGATGTCGCCCGCCAGGTGACCGTCCTCGAAGGGTACGTCGCGCAGAACGTCGATGGGATCGTGTTCGGCGCGTCCGACCCCGGTGCGTTCGACAAAGTCGTGAAGGACGCGATGGACAAGGGCATCCCGGTGGTGACCTTCGACTCCGATGCTCCGACCAGCGGCCGTTTGATCTACGTCGGTCCCAAGAACTCCCTGTCCGGTGGCTTGCTCGGGCAGCGGATGAACGAGATCCTCGGTGGCACGGGCAAGATCGCCATCCAGGTCGGTTCGCTGACCGCGCTGAATGCGAAGGAACGTATTCAGGGCTTCAAGGATGCGATTGCGGACAGCGGGATCGAGATCGTGACCGAAGACGTGGACCAGGAAGACGCGCAGGTTGCGAATGCGCACTCCGAAGCGATCCTGTCCGCTAACCCGGATCTCGCCGGCCTCTACGGGGTCTATGCCTACAATGCTCCGGCGCAGGCGCGTGCCGTGCAGGCTGCCGGTAAGCAACCGGGCGATGTCAAGATCGTCGGCTTCGACGCACTGGAAGAGACCGTTGCGTTCATGAAGGACGGCTGGATCGACTCGGTGGTGGACCACCGCCAGTACAACTTCGGCTACTACGCCGTGATGATGCTCACCGACATGCAGATCTTCGGTGTGGATATGACGATGTACTTGCTCGGCTTCGACCCAACGGTCGACCCGGTCGATAACATCAAGTACACGCCGTCGTTCCTGATCACCACGGATACCCTGCCGGCGTACGAAGAATGGCACGTCGCGACATTCGGGAAATAGTCTGATTGCGTGACTGCGTGGCTCCTCGGACGGCAGTACCCGAGGAGCCACGTGCCGACCGGCTGCCTGCCCGGCAGCCCGTGCGCTGTGCTGCAAGCGGTTATTCCCATCGTGCTCACGTCTGTCCCTTAATTCCGTGCTACCTGACAACGCGAAATCCGTATTGCATCAGATCGTTGACAAATGGGTGGAATCTGTTTACAATATCGGCAAACGATTGCATATCCGTCTTCATTATTACTGACTCATTTTGTTGGTCGAGTGATGCACCACCCAGATTGATTGCCGGAATGACAGCGTGCGGGAATATCCAACCGGGCCGTGTCCATACAGTTTGCAGCTCGTTTTACACAAATATCAGGAGGGTTTAAGCAGTGGTAAAGAAGACAAAGAACTACATCGATGGAGAATGGGTGGCTTCTGAATCCAAACGGATTCACGAAGTGACGAACCCGGCGACGGGAGAGGTCATTGCCGAAGAGGTGCTGTCCACTCCCGCAGAAGCCAATGAGGCGGTGGCCGCTGCGCAGGCGGCATTCTGGGAGTGGCGCGAAACACCGGCGTACACGCGGGCGCGCTATATGTTTCGCTGGAAGGAAGCCCTGGAAGAGCGGTTCGAAGACATTTCCCGCATGGTGACGATGGAAAACGGCAAGAACATCGATGAAGCACGCGGCGAAGTCCGCCGTGCCATCGAGAACGTGGAGGTCGCGTGCGGCATTCCGTCTTTGTTGATGGGCTACAACCTGGAAGACGTCGCGACCGGCATCGACGAAGACTGCATCCGCCAGCCGATGGGCGTGTTTGCCGGAATCAACCCGTTCAATTTCCCGGCGATGGTCCCCATGTGGTTCATTCCGTACGCGTTGGCCTGTGGTAACACCTATGTCTGCAAGCCGTCTCGCCAGACCCCGCTGTCGATGAACATCATCGCGGAGGTCATCGACGAGTGTGATTTCCCGCCCGGCGTGTTCAATCTTGTTAACGGTACCCACGACGTCACAGACGCGTTGCTGACAAACCCGGACGTACAAGGTGTGTCGTTTGTCGGCTCGACGCCGGCCGGACTCCACGTGTATAAGACGGCGACGGCGCATGGCAAGCGTGCACAGTGCCAGGGCGGCGCGAACAACTATCTGCTGGTGATGTCGGATGCGGACATTCCAGGGACGGTTGGTGCGTTGATGACCTCCTGCTACGGCTGCGCCGGCCAGCGCTGCCTGGCCGGGTCGGTGATTCTGGTTGTCGGCGATATTTATGACAAATTGAAGGCGGCGCTGGTGGAAGCTGCCTCCAACATCCGCGTCGGATACGGGCTGGATGAGGGCGTGCAGATGGGTCCCGTGATCTCGGCCAAGTCCAAAGAGACCATCCTGGGCTTCATCGAGCGCGGCATCAAGGACGGCGCCAAGATGGTCCTCGATGGACGTGGCATCCAGGTGCCCGGCCACCCGAACGGCCACTTCATCGGCCCGTGCATCATCGAGAACGTCACGCCGGACATGGAAATCGTCCGCGAAGAGGTGTTCGGTCCGGTAATGTGTATGATGCAAGTCGACAGCTTCGAAGATGCGCTCGAGATCATTCACGACAACCGCTACGGTAACGCGGCGTCGATCTTCACCGCGAACGGCAAATGGGCGCGTGAGTTCAAGTACCGCGTGCGCTGCGGCAACGTCGGGATCAACGTCGGCATCGCCGCGCCGATCGCATCGTTCCCGTTTGCGGGGATGAAGGATTCCTTCTTCGGTGACCTGCACGGGCAAGGCCGCGATGGGATCAACTTCTTCACGGATAGCAAGGTCGTCATCACGCGGTGGTTCTAGTCTGAGGACGGGCCTATCGATCTCGCGGTGTGACGCGGGCAACCTGCCGGGCGGGCCC
>CAZPTF010000041.1:16413-18902 GCA_964589015.1 uncultured Anaerolineae bacterium | reverse complement strand
CACGAGCTAGCGATTGCGCGCTTCTTCCACACCGCCGCAGATGCGCTGCATCCGTTTCTCGCGGTCGTTGATGAAGCGTTCGATGCCGGCGAGGATGTGTTCGGGCGCGAGATGCGCTTCCTCCAGGACCTCTTCGAGCGAACCTCCGGTGCGCCACTGGTTGTCCCAATCGCTGGACAGTGAATACTCCTCCGCGACCCGGCTCCCCATCCAATCGGACATCAGGCTGCGCGCCCCGTTGGTGATCGTCATCGAGTCGGCCCAATCCCCCGGCGACATGACCTGACGGCGGTAGGATTCGGGCTGTAGATCGAACAGCTCGCGGCTGATCGCGGCGACGATCTTGACGTTCAGGCCGCGCCGGTCCAACTCGGGCAGAATCTTGAGCAAATTGCTGGTGCTGGCGGTACCACGCACGATGATCGCACCCAGCTTTTTCAGGTCAGGCCGGTAGTCACGCAGGATATACGCGCCCTTAGCCGCTTCGAAATGAGAGGCCAGGCCCAGTGCCGCACGGTCCGGAATCTCGATCGCGGGGCGCGTCAGGTGCAGCGCCACGATCGGGACGTCCTGTTTGAGCGCCTCGCCCAACACGACCGGCACTTCGTTGTATTCCCAGGGGTGCAAGTCGATCACGTGCCCACGAGGGAAGAGTTGCGTCACACCGGGCGAATAGATCCCGAAGTGCGTGCGCGAGTCCTCCGCAGTCTCCGGCCCCGAATGGCCGGCGATCCAGATCACCTTGCCCAGCTTGATCTCGCTGTCCTGTGCCATCTGGCTGAACAGACGCATCAGCCCGTACTTCAAATAGAGAAACGAACCGTAGGTCGAGCAGGCTCCGAACAGACCGTCGAACTCCTCGTAGGGCGTGCGCGAGAAGTTCACCGCGGCCATCCCAACGATCATCCCGGCGTTGGTGAACTCGGTGATGCCTTGCGGCAACAGCGTGCCCCGCAGATTGTCGGCGCGATTGTAGACACCCCATCCCTTGAAATCCGCCCACGGCTCGGCGAAACCGGAGATGTTCGTCGAGCCGGCGAGGTCCGCCGATAGCGCGATGGCGAGTGGTCGCCCGTATTTCTCCGCCGTGTAGGCATTGACCCACGCACCCCATTTGGCAAGCGCCGCACGATTGGCCGCCTTGGCACCCGGCTTGACGTACATCTCCGCCGGATAGTTCCGGTAATCGTAGATGCGCTCGTCTTTCGTCGCGTTCCCCTTGCGCGACAACCAGAATTCCGGAATATCGTCCGGCACGGAATCGCCCAGCGTGACCAGCGTGTCGGCCACGTAATCCAGGAACTCCTGATCGTCGACCATCACGGACAGCGCCCGCTGGATGTTCGTCCAGGCTTCCTCGCGCATCGCTTCGGCGCCTTCGGGAGCGGGTTTGCCGTAATTCTCGAAGACCACGCCGTACTTGTCCATGAATGTCTTCTTGGTCTGCCAGAACAGCTCGTCGTGGCGATTGTGCGGCTTGCCGTGAGACGCATAGTCGTACACGCCGTAGCCGCGCCCTTTGCGCGACTTGAACCACAGGACACTGGGCACTTTCTCCGGATTGGGGCCTTCCATCATGGTGCGGAATGCGCGGCTCAAACATTCCCAATCTTCGCCGTTCTCGCAGCCGGTGACGCGCCACCCATAAGGGGTAAACCAATCTTTCGGATCACCCTTCACGATGGAACTGACGCGCTGTGCATCGATGCCGAAGTCGTTCCAGTCGACGATGTAGTACAGATTGTCCAGGCCGAGCGCCCACGCAGTATTCTTGACCTCGTGGATCGCACCCGCCGTCAACCCGCCTTCACCTTCCAGCGCGAATACTTTGACGCCTTTCGCGCCAGCATACTTCAAGGCGAACGCTTCACCCGCCGCTGCCGGAGAACCGTGCCCGCTAGGCCCGGTATTGAACTTGAAGAACAGGGTCTTGCCGGCGGATTCGGCATGTCCCGGCAGGCCGCCGCGATGGCGCAGCGTCAGCAGATCCTCCGGATACAACGCGAAATGCTCCGCATTCTCCACGAGGTACTTCTTGTCTCCGGTTTGGCGGTACTTCACGCGCAGCGCCTCATTCAACACGGCCAACGTTGCGTAGACGAGCGGGTTCGTGTGTCCCGCGACCAGCACGAAGCGGTCGGCAAAACGCTTCTCCGGATGGCGAATATCCCAGCGCATCATCCCACTCAGCGCCAATACGACGAGCGCCTGGACTTTGGAGCGAGATCCGCCCGGATGCCCGCTCTGGCGGTAATCCAACATGATGTCCAGAAGCTGGTCGATGATGTCCTTCAGTTTCTCCCAATAGCCAAAATACCGTGCCTGTTCTCGCACGCGCTTTTCCAAGTCAAAACCTGAGCCTGACGACATCTCTTATCCTCCCATTCAATCTTTCTGCTCAATGCACCATTCGTCGATATGCGGACAAAGAGAGACCTCCACAAGCACCAGCCATAGGAGGTAACCACATCGTTTGCCAACCCAAACAC
>CAZPTF010000041.1:5915-16313 GCA_964589015.1 uncultured Anaerolineae bacterium | reverse complement strand
CTCCTCGGGTGTCATGCCGACGCCGGTGTCGCGCACATCCACGCGGACCATCGCTCCCGTGCGGTAGGCACTGACGGTGAGCGCGCCGCCTTCCGGCGTATATTTGTAGGCATTGGACAGCAAATTGGTCAGGATAACCGTAACGCGGTCGGCATCGGCCCAAACGTTGGGCAGTTCCGGCTCGATGTCGAGCGCCAAGCGTTGGCTTTTTTCCTCGAGCTGGGGTTGAATCGAGTTGGTGACATCCACGAGCAACCGCCGCAGATCCAGCGTTCCTCGTTTCAGCTCGATCGTACCGGACTCGATGCGTGAGATATCGAGCAAGTCGTTGATCAGCGACACTAGCCGTTCCGCGTTGTTCTTGACCACCGTGAGGAAACGACGCTGTGTCGCATCCAACGCACCGGCCTTTCCCCCGATCAGCAAGTCCACATATCCCTTGATCGAGGTCAGCGGGGTGCGCAATTCGTGCGAGACCAGGGACACGAATTCCGTCTTCATGCGGTCGACCTGGCGTTCGCGGGTGACATCGCGAAACACGAACAAGCGGCCAAGGTGCTCGCCCTCCCCGGTGCGCACCGGCGTGGAATACAGCTCCAGCTCCCGCTGGACCGGCCAGCTCTGCACCACCGCCTGCACGAACTTCCGTTCGACATCGCTGATCGAAGCCACGATCAGCGCCATCAGTCCAGCAGGGTCGTCGAAGATGCGCTCCACAGCGCGCTGCAGGTCATCGACGCGATTCCCGATCACTTCCGATTGTGCGAGCGCGAAGAATTCGGTGAAACGGCGATTGGCGCTCAGGACCCAGCGCTCGGGCGAAATCAGGATCATCGCCTCGCCTGTCGCATCCAGGATGGCTGAGGACTCACTGCGCGCGCGTTCGGCCTGATGATAATGCCATTGCAGCTCGGACTGCGCCTCTTTGCGCTCGTTGACCTCGACCTGCAAGCGGATATTGGCGATGGCCAGGTCGGCGGTGCGTTCTTCGACGCGGATTTCCAGTTCGTCACGGGCTTGCCGTAGCGATTCCTGCGTGCGCCTGTCGTCCGTGATGTCGTGGCTCACACCGACCAGACCCGTGATGTTGCCCGTCACATCGCGTAGCGGGACACGCGTGGTCAACAGCCAGCGCGTCTCTCCGGATGCATCCGTGTACAGCTCTTCGCGGCGAACGCTCTGACCGGATTCGAGAACTTCGATGTCCCCTTCGTGGTAGGCCTGCGCCACATCCGGCGGGAAGAAGGCGAAGTCGGTTTTCCCCAACACCTCGTCCGGGTGGTTTGCCCCGAGCGCAACGGCATGGGCAATGTTATTGAATACCATCCGGCAGTCGATATCTTTGACGAAGATGAAATCCGGAATGTTATCGACCATGGTGCGCAGCAGGTTCCGCTCGGTCTGCAGCGCCTGTTCCATCCGTTTGCGTTCGGTGATGTCATGCTCTGAAGAGAGCAGCCCGACCACATCCCCGGCATTGTCCAGAACCGGTTTCTTGACGACTTCAAACCAGCGTATTTGTCCGTCCGCCAGTACCAATTGGTGATCGGTGGTCACCGCTTCCCTGGTGTCCATCACACGCTGTTCCTCGTCCCAGAAAACCTGCGCGACATCCACCGCAAACAGATCGAAATCGGTCTTGCCGCGCAATGCTTCCTGACTCTCACCCAGAATATCGGCGATGACCCGGCTCGCTGCCAGAATAACCGCGCGCCGGTCTTTGAAAACAATGATGTCCGACGTGGTGTCCAGCAGCACCTGCAACATGGCGGTTTGCCTGCTGAGTTCTTCTTCGGCACGTACGCGTTCCGTGATGTCGCTCACAAAACCTTCGAGATGAACGTGTCCGGCGTGGGGCGATGGCACTTCCCGGCCTTGCTCCCAGACCCAGCGGACATCCCCCTGTGCGGTGATGATCCGGTAGGTCAACCGGAATGGTTCTCCCCGTGCGAGCGCCTGTCGCACCTCGTTCCACACCATCTCGCGGTCGGCCGGGTGGATCAACTGGGTATACGACACGACGCGGTTGTCCAGCAGCTCAGCGGGTTCATAGCCGGTCAGTTCCAGGCATCCCTCACTGACGAATTCCATCGTCCATTGCTCGTCGTTGCGGCAGCGATAGGCCATACCTGGGAGGTTGCTCAGCAGCGCGGACAATGACTGCTGGCTCGCGTGCAGCGATTCTTCCATCTCCTTGCGTTTCGTCACGTCACGCTCGAACGAAATCAGACCGATGGTCTCGCCGTCATCGTTGCGCAGGGGTGTCTTGATGGATTCGTGCCAGGACGTACCCCAGGGCATCTGCAACAGGTTCTCGACCACCAGCTGTTCTCCGGCCAGTACCCGCACGTCTTCCGCCCGGAACTCCTTGCAGACTTCAGCCGAATTCCACAACTCTTCGGCGGTTTTGCCGATGATGTCCTCGATCTGCACGCGATGGAAGTTCGCGAATGCCTGGTTGCACAGGCGGTAGACGAAATCTTTATCCTTGAAGAAGATGACGTCAGAGGAGGCATCAAGTACGGAGCGCAGCATCTTCCGCTGTTCGTCACGTTCCGCCTCGGCCGCTCTCCGCTCCGTGATATCGCGCCCCACTGATAACACACCGATCACTTCACCGCTATCGCTCCGCAGAGGCACTTTGATCGCTTCTTCCCAGAGTATGCCCTGCGGTCCGGCTGTCAGCCGTTCGTTGACTACAGTATGTCCCGTTTCCATCGCTTCGAGTTCTTCGGAACGGAAACGGTATGCGTCTTCGAACGAAAACAACTCGAAATCGGTTTTGCCGATCAGTTCGTTCATGCTCATTCCAAAGAAATCACAAACGCGTTTGTTACACAGTTGGAAGGCGGAATGGCGGTCTTTGAAGATAATCATGTCCGGCAAGGTATCCAACACGGCGCGCAACATGCGCCGTTGGTTGTCACGGTCCGCCTCCGCCCTGACCTGTTCATCGACGTCACGGGACAGGCCGACGAGGCCAAGTAGCTCCCCCTCCGCGCCATACAAAGGAACTGCGGTCGTCGACATCCAGGTAGCGCGGCCATCCGCCCGCATCACCCGTTCCAGATTGCCTACCAGTGGCTCACCGCTGTCGAGAATCCGTTGCTCGTCCGCACGGGACTTCGCCGCGTGCTCCGCTGTATAGAAGTCGAAGTCGGTTTTCCCGACGGCGGCTTGCGGCTCAGCACAGCCTAGCAGAGCTGCTTGCGAACGATTCACCCGCACGAAACGGAGGTGCGTGTCTTTGAAGTAGATGCTATCCGGCAGGTTGTCCATCAGCGCCTGGAACAGGGTCCGTTCGGCCACCAGCGCTTCCTCTGTCCGCTTGCGCGCCGTGATATCACGGAACACTACCTGCGAAGCAGGCTTGCCCTCGAACGTGATGGGACTTGCGGTCACCTCGACATCGAGAGGAGTCCCATCGGCCTGCAAGTATTTCTCTTCGACGAGTCCGGGCAACATTTCCCGCCGGTAAATGTGCTCTATCCGCTCGGCGACCCATTCGCGCTGATCGGGATGGATGAAATCCAACACCGGCCGGCCGAGCAGTTGCTCCACGGATTCCACCCCGAACGTCCGTACCGCTTCGGGATTGGCGAACACCAGACGGCCTGCGCTGTGCACCACAATCGAGATCGGAGCCATCTCGACCAGACCGCGATAGCGCTCTTCACTCTCGCGCAGCGATGCCTGAGCCTTCAATTGTTCTTCGATATCGATGAAACTCTCCAGCAGGACCTGCCTGCCCTGCAGCGTGATGTGCGCCACCGTCTTCAGGACCGGAAGCGTGGTCCCATCCGCCCGCAGCAATATACGTTGGGTAGGGCCGATATCCCGGCTCAGGCCGATGATGGGACAACTGTCCGGCGCAGCGGGACAGACGTGGTTGTGGCAGCGCATACCCACAACCTCTTCGCGCATCCGGCCGAGCAGCGCGAGTGCGGCGGAGTTGACATCGATGATCGTGTGCGTTTCTGCGTCGATGACCATCATTCCGACCGGCATGGATTCGAGAATGGTCTTGACGTACGTTTCGCTTTCCTGCAATGCGCTCTGCGCCTTGACTTGTGCAGTGATGTCGCGCGCGGTGACCAGTACACCGACGATCTCGCCACTCTCGTTACGCAGCGGGGTGCGTATGGTCTCGTCCCAGCGCGTACCGGCTGGGGACTCGATACTGTGCTGGCTCCTGACTGGCCGTCCAGTCGCGATGACTTCCAGGTCTTCGTCGCGGAAACGCTGCGCAAGCTCCTCGGGAACCAGCTCGAAATCGGTCTTGCCGACAATTTCGGCCTCCGTCTTGTCGAAAAATTGGCTGACGGCGTGATTGCACAACACAATGCGCGAGTCGAGGTCCTTGAAGAAGATCGCATCAGCCAAAGTCGCCAGAATCGTTTGGAGAAAGCGGCGCTGCTCGCTGACTTCCATCTCGAGCCGTTTGCGTTCGGTGATGTCACGCTCGGTTGAGAGCACACCGATGATCTCGCCGCTACGGTTCCGCAGCGGACATTTGATCGCCTCGAACCAGCGTTCCCCGCATGAGGTGTTGAGCAGGTGTTCAGCTACGATGGGTTCGCCCGACTCCATGACGGAGACCTCTTCCGCCATGTAGCGAAGCGCATCGGCCTGCGGAAAGAGGTCGAAGTCGGTACTGCCGAGAATGGCTGCTTCGCTCCGGCCCATCAGAGCGGTGTAACGCTCGCTGACACCCAGGAACACAGAGTTGCGGTCTTTGACCAGCAGGATATCCGGAACGGCATCGAGCACGGCGCGGAAGAGCTCGTCGGACTGCGCGCTGCCCTGCCCGTTCGCGCTGTCGCTCAACCAACCCGCACAAATGCCGGCCTCCAGGCGGTCCAGGAAATGATTGAGCTGTGTCCGGCTCTCCTCGCGCACGAGCGGTGGAAAGTTGCCTGCAGCCGCGATGCAATCTACGCAGCCTTCGCGATATGCGTTCATCACGCCGAGGAGCAGCGAAAGCGTTACGTCCGATTCGCGATAGCGGCGGGCCAGACGAATACCCAGAGCAGCCACTGCATCGCGGGCCGGGTCGTTCGCAGGCTCCCAGGCTGCTAGCGTGACGCCATCCTCCAGCGCACGCACTAACGCGGCGGACAGGCTGGCGACGAACTCGCGCCAGATGTGCTCCTGCGCGGCGCACCGTTTGTGGACGAACTCCAGGCTGCGCTGCACCAACGCATCCTGATTACTGTTTAGCAAATCGACCCATTGTGGCATATCCTACTGCCCCCTGGCGTTGCGGTTCGCAAATCTGACCAGCATGTATATTCGCGCGGTGGACGCCAACGTACTACCGGCAAGATGCGATACGAATACTGGCATTATACCCTGATTGCCGGAGAGCTCAAAACACTTTGTACGTTACATTTCATAGCACAGCTATAAGAAACGTATATTCCTGAATCCGCGTGTCACGAGGGGATACAGTGGTGCGCCGTGGGACGATACATCCGGCGAGCCGGAAGCGTACGGACGCGGGAGAGAGACAGTCCTAAGAGCACCGCGACTCCTGCGCTGACTCGCAGCGTGGTAGCTTGGCACAGTCTGGGATCACGCGCAGAGACTGTGCCAAGCTCGCGCCTCTCAGCTTGGGCGCAGCGGGTGGCGTAGACCGCCTGCCAGCCGTGCGTGGGACCCATGCGGAGATTGGCCCAGTCAACGGCACGCGCATCGACTGGGCCAATCTCTGGCGATGGCCTGTCGTGGCGACCCGCTGGGATTACCGCGGCTCCTGCACTGACGCGCAGCGTGGTAGCTTGGCACAGTCTGGGATCACGCCCGCGACGGTCAATACTCGCCCGTCACCGGTCCACTGATGTGCGGCCCAGGTGGTCCAATGCTGAAGAAGGCACCGAGACTGAGAACCCCAAGCCCCCCACGAATGGCGCTGCCGGCGCACCTTCGGAGGGTTTCTCACGGTGAAGGGGATTCACTCGTCGCCCAAATTCGTGGAAGTACGCCTACATGACCTTGCCCTTGAACTGGCTCATGTAGAGATCGTAGTAGAACCCTTTCTGCTGAAGAAGTTCTTCGTGTGTGCCGCGCTCAATAATGCGCCCAGCGTCGATAACCAGCACCAGATCGGCGTTACGGATGGTACTCAAGCGGTGCGCGATTACGAAGCTGGTACGGTTGGCCATCAGGCGGAGCAATGCTTCCTGGATGTAGACCTCCGTGCGCGTGTCGACGCTGCTCGTCGCCTCGTCCAGGATCAGGATGCGCGGGTCGGCGATGACTGCGCGGGCTATCGCCAGGAGCTGGCGTTGGCCCTGGCTCAGGTTGCTGCCACGTTCGGAGAGCTGCGTGTGGTAACCTTCCGGCAAACGACGGATGAACTGATCGGCGTTCGCCAGTTTGGCAGCTGCGATACACGCTTCGTCAGTCGCGCTTAGCCGTCCATAGCGAATGTTCTCCAAGACGGAGACGGAGAACAGGAACGTGTCCTGCAGAACGGCCCCGAGTTGTTTACGCAGACTGGTCTGTGTTACCGTCCTGATGTCCCTGCCGTCGATGTAGATCGCCCCGCTATCCACATCGTAGAACCGGCTCAAAACGTTGACCATCGTCGTCTTTCCCGCTCCGGTCGGGCCGACCAGCGCGATCGTCTGACCTGGCTGCGCCTCGAAACTCAGGTCTTTCAGCACGGGCACACCCGGAACGTAGGCGAAATCGACGTGGTCGAAGACGACGTGCCCGGCAATGCCGGACAGCGGCATGGCGTCGGGTGCATCGCGTAGCTCCGGGCGCGTGTCAATCATCTCGAAGACCCGTTCGGCGCCGGCCAGGGCGCTCTGAATCTGATTGTAGAGATCACCGAGCATACGCAGGGGCTGTGCGAACCGGCGAGAATAGGAGATGAACGTCGCGATCGTCCCGACATTGGCCAGCCCCTGAAGCGTCATCCACCCGCCCAGCCCGGCGAGAATGGCAATGTTCGCGTTGCTCAGGATACCCATGAGCGGCGGTACCAGCATCGCATAGGTTTGCGCCTGCAAGCCGGTGATACGTACGCGCTCGTTGGACGCATCGAACGTGTGGAGTGCGCTCGCTTCCTGCCCGAAGGCCAGGATCACGCGCTGCCCGCTATACATCTCCTCCAACTGCGCGTTCAGTTGCCCGATCTCCGCCTGGAGCGCGCGGAACGCCTTGCGCGTACGTTTTCCTACGAACGCAACGAGACCCATCATCAGTGGGAAAACGATCATCGAACCCAATGCCAGCCAGAAATTGAGCACAAACATCATGATCAAAATCCCGACCAGCGTAAGCAATCCGGTGAACAGGTTGGTCACCTGTTGGGTCAACACACGGCTGATGGCATCCAGATCGTTGGTCAGGCGGCTCATCAATTGCCCGTGCGGGTGGTGGTCGAAGAAACTCAGCGAGAGCGTTTGCAGATGTGTGAACAACTCGCGGCGCAACGTCCGCACCGCTCTTTGTGCCACCGTCGCCATTAACACGTTCAGTCCGACATCGGTCAGCCAGCTTCCCAGGTAGGCACCCAGCATCAACAGCGTGACCGTCAGCAGCCCGGCACGATCACGCGGTGTAATGAAGCGGTTGATGGCGACTCCCATCAGGAAGGGACCGGCGAGGTTCAGCACCGTATTGAGCACGGATAGAAGCAGAACGACGAGCAAAGAACCCCAGTGGGGCTGCAGATAACGGACCAGACGCCGTAACGTACCACGCACATCCCGCGCGTGTTCGATGCGCGCCCCCATACCGCGCATGGGAGGGCCGAAACCCGGCGCGGCGCTGCCGGGTTGGCGGCGCTGCGTGTGTCCCTCAGCCATCGTTTACGCCCCCATTCCCCAATTGTGAGCGGTAGATCTCCTGATAGATTGGGCTGGACGCCAGCAGCTCCTCGTGAGTGCCTTCGGCGGCAATTTTGCCCTGGTCCAGGACGACGATCTTGTCCGCAGTAAGCACGGTGCTGATCCGTTGCGCGACGATGAACCGGGTTTGTCCGCCCGCCCAAACGCGCAAGGCATCTTGGATGCGTGTTTCAGTTTGGACATCGACCGCGCTGGTGCTGTCATCCAACACGAGAACGCGCGGGCCGATCAACAGCGCACGCGCGATAGCGAGTCGTTGTTTCTGTCCGCCCGACAGAGTGACACCGCGCTGCCCGACCAGCGTGTCGTAACCCGCCGGTAAGGCAACGATGAAATCGTGCGCTTGAGCCGCCTTCGCGACGGCAATCACTTCGTCGTCGCCGACGTCCGCACGCCCGTAGCGGATGTTGTCACGAATCGTCAGGTTGAAGAGAACCGCCTCCTGCAGAGCGACCCCCACGTGCTTCCGGAGCTGGTGCAGGGGCAGATCGCGCACATCGACGCCGTCCAACGTGATCCGGCCTAACGTCACGTCGTAGAAGCGTGGGATCAGATGGACCAGGCTGGACTTGCCGGAACCTGTGGCACCGAGAATCGCAACCGTCTGGCCTGCTTCCGCCACCAGGTTGATGTCCTCCAGGACCGGCTCGCGGCAGTCTCCGTTATAGCTGAAGGTCACGTGCTCGAAGGCGACACGCCCCGCGACGGGCGCCGCGAGTGGCCGGATGCCCGGACGGTCCTGTACCTCCGGCGTGCTGTCCAGCACCTCCAGGATACGCGCCGCAGATGCGTCCGCGGCGGACAGCGGCCCGATCATGGACCCGAGCAACAGCATCGGGAACATCGTCATCAGCAGATAATTCACGAAAGCGATCAGTTCGCCCAGTGAGAACGTCGCGGAGATGTATTCGTTACCGCCAAACCAGATGATGCCGACGATGCCCAGGTCGATGACGAACGTCATGGTCGGCATCAAGACCGCTAGCAATTGCGACACTTTGATTGTCTGCGCCATCAGATCGACATTGGCCGCATCGAACCGGCCGTTTTCGTACTCGCTCCGCGCAAAAGCCTTGACAACCCGCACGCCGGCCAGGTTCTCCTGCAATACCTGATTGAGCTGGTCCAGCCTGTCCTGGACCAGCGCGAATAGCGGACGGGCCTTGACGGCGAAGATCCACACTAGCAGCGCAAAGACCGGAAGCAGGGGCGAAAGGTGCACTGCCAGCCGGGCATCGGTGAGCAGCAACATGATCAGGCTGCCCAGCATCCACAACGGCGCGCGGATCAACATCCGCATGGACATCATCACGATCATCTGCACCATGTTGATATCGCTGGTCGTACGCGTGAGCAGCTTTCCAGTCTGAATCCGGTCCAAATTGCCGAAGGACAGCGACTGTACTTTGCGCACGAGTGCACTGCGCATATCGGCGGAGATATCCTGCCCGACACGCACCGCTAGAAGCGTGTTGCCAACGGAGAAGGCGGCGCTGAGCGCGGCGACAGCGATCATCAAGAGCGCCGTCGTCCAGATGACATGCACATCCTGGCGCCCAATGCCCTGGTCGATTACGCGCTGCGTGAGGCGGGGGATGGCGAGGTCGGCACCGGCCACACCCACGAGAAAGGCGATCGCGAGGACCGCTCTCCCCCGGTAGGCACTGATGAAGACGATGAGACGTGGCAGCGACTTCACAACGTGCATGCTCCCTTCAGCGTGATCGTTCTACTATAGCACCATCGCCGCATCCGGACAATATGGCAGGGACACCACGGTGGTGACCTGTGGGGATTAGTCTGCGACCACGCGCAGAGACTGGGCCAATCCTGGACGCGTTCCGCTTGTGCGGTGATCGGCGCGAACGATCTGCCAGGCGTCCCCGCCGCGCGAGAGCGCTTGTTCTCGAGCAGGAGCTGTGGTAGAATGGCACGGATTCGCTGGGGCAGTGAAGCGCATGCCGCAAACAACCATCCAGCGCAACCGCGCGAAATTGCGCGCATATCCTGAAGAGGTGAGCATGTCCGAACAATTGCTGCAAGAGACCGCCAGACGGGCGGCGCGTTACCTGGAAAGTCTCACGGACCGCGATGTAGTTCCCACAGACGAGGCGGTCGAGAACCTGTCGAAGTTCGACGAGGAGCTGCCGGAAGGCCCAAGCGCAGCGCAGGATGTACTGGCCCTGCTGGACGACTTCGGCTCACCGGCCACCGTGGCAACGGCCGGTGGACGCTATTTCGGCTTCGTCATCGGTGGGGTGCTGCCAGCGACGCTCGCCGCGAACTGGTTGGCGGGAGCCTGGGACCAAAACGTTGGTCTGGTGGTGATGTCGCCCATCGCGGCAAAACTGGAAGACGTCGCGCTGAGCTGGCTGCTCGACATCCTGAAACTGCCAGCGGAGAGCGGCGGGGCGTTCGTGACCGGCGCATCGATGGCGAATTTTACCTGCCTGGCAGCGGCGCGCCATGCGGTGCTGGCCCGTGTCGGGTGGGACGTCGAGGCACACGGCCTGTACGGAGCGCCCGAGATCACCGT
>CAZPTF010000041.1:0-5815 GCA_964589015.1 uncultured Anaerolineae bacterium | reverse complement strand
GCACACAAATGGCTCAACGTCCCCTACGACAGCGGGCTGGCTCTGGTGCGCGACGCGCAACAGCTGCGCGGTGCAATGGCCCTGAGTGCGGCTTATCTGCCACAGCGCGAGAAACGGGAACCCTTCGCCTACACACCCGAGGCCTCGCGGCGCGCACGTGCCGTCGAGGTGTGGGCTGCGCTCAAGTCGCTCGGACGTAAGGGCGTAGCCGAGCTGATCGAGATGGACTGCCGCCATGCGCGGCGCTTTGCGGAAGGGTTGCGGGCCGCTGGTTACGAGGTACTGAACGAAGTCGTGCTCAACCAGGTGTTGGTCAAATTCGGGGACGCGGAGACGACACGCCGCGTGCTACAGGCGATCCAGGAAGACGGCACGCTATGGGTCGGTGAGACGCACTGGCAGGGACACACGGCTATCCGCATCAGCGTGTCTTCGTGGGCGACTACGGAGGCGGATGTGGAACGCTCTCTCGAAGCCATTCTGCGCATTGCCCGGGAACAGGCGTAACGACCGGCTCACGCGGGGCGGCTCAGCCGGATTCACTGGCCGCGCGCTGCGCTGAGAGCAGCGGCTGAACGAGAATGAACGCAACGCCGAACAAAATCAACCCACTACCGAGCAGTTGGTCGGTAGTGGGTTCTTGTTGCAGGATGAAGAACGCCCCGGCCATCGCCACCACCGGCTGGATCACAGTCAGAATGTACACTTTCGCCAGATCGATGTAGCCCAATGCGGAATACAGGGCCAGGTTCCCCAGCACGTGAGCCACACCAGCCCCGACGAAGATCAACGCCAGCAGCCAGACCGGCGGCGTGGCCAGCCTGCCGCCAGCAACGGCGGACCAGGGCCATACCAGCAGACAGATCACCACACTGCGCACGAACAGCAGATCGACCTTATCGATCCGTGCGATGTGCCGCTTGACCAGCAGGCCATGAAACGCCGATCCGAACGCGCTGATGATACCGAGCAGCGCGCCGGTAACGACGGCATCACCCGAACGGTACATGAGCACGAACGCTCCGAGAATCGCCACGGTACCGCCCAGTGCATCCAGCCGTGTGAAGCGCTCACCGAGCACGAATGCACCGAGCAGGACGCTGAAGACGATCCCCAACTGGCTCACGAAAGCGGCAACGCCCGGCCCCGCTAACTCGACCGACAGGAACCAGGTCACGACCGCCACCACCATCACCCCACTGATGGTGAGATATAACGACAACTTAGCGATGAGCGGAGAGAAGTCAAAGCCCCGGCGGCGATACACGAGCAGACCCAGGGTCAGCACCGAACCGGAGAGATACCAGAAGAACATCGTCGTTTCGACGGATGACGCGTTCATAAACAGCTTGACGGCGATCGCCCCTAGCGCGGAGATCACGTGGTAGCCGAGTGCCAGCCCATAACCGGTGTAGTTCTTTGGTAACGCCAAGACATTGCCTCACAATACGCCCGTACACACGCCTCGGTATTGAGCCAGCCACGAGAGCGCGCGAAACGCGCCCCAGCGAAGCGGGGAGCGCACAGACCCTGCTCCACGCCAGCGCCCCGGGGCCGGCATCACCGGCCTGCCTGCGATACAGCGGCATACGGCTGGAAGAGCGGACGAAACAGGATCAAGGAAACCCCGAGCAGAATCAAAACGCTGCCGTACACCTCCGCCGTATCGGGTATCGTATGAAAGAGCACGAACGAGATCACCGTCACCACCAATGGCGAGATCACACGTAGCATAGACTCCTTGCCCATGTCGATGTAGCCCAGGGCCATATAGCGGAAGAAGTTCACCGCCAGGAAGCCGAAGAGCGACGTGAGCGCCCCGACTGGAATGAGCCAGAGGGGTGGGCGCTGCATTTCGCCGGTTGCCGTCGCTAGCAGTGCAACCGCCAGGAAGGTGGTGAGCGCCCGCACAAAGAGCAGCTCCATCTTGTCTATCTCGGCGGAGTGACGTTTGATGATGAGGTTATGAAACGATAGGACCAACGCCCCACTCGCCACCAGTAACACCCCCGCCTTCATGGATTCCAACGGTGCGTAGGTCATACACACCGCACCCAGGACCGCGATCAGACCGCCCAGTCCATCGAGCCAGCGGAACCGCTCCCCGAACACGAGCGTACCCAACAAGACGGCAAATACGATGCCCAGTTGGTTGACGAATGCCACCGGACCGGGTCCGATCAGATCGATGGAGAGGAACGTCGTCGTCGCCGTGTAGATCATCAACAGGCAAACCAGCGAATAGAAACCCCAGTTCCGCTTCAGGGACTGGAGCCGGACATGACCGCGCATGAAGAAGAGGATGCCCAGGCTGAGCAGGGCACCCATCAGAAAGAACATGCTCTGCGCAGTGAGCGCGGTCGCATAGTCCATCATGACCTTCATCCCGACGAACCCAAAGGCGACGGAAATGCAGGAGATCAGAGCGGCGAGATATCCCTTGACTTCATCAGTCATCTGTAATTCCAATCCCAACCAGTGACAGCATTTTCGATGTGGCGACTTCGAACCAACTGCCCGCGGTTGTCTAATTCCAATGCGATGACATCGATCCGACAACTACCATCCCAGGTATATGTCTGCAGGTATGCTTCGGCCAGGGACAGCAAACGCGCGCGTTTTTCCGGCAGGAGCGACTCCTCGGGCAGGCCGCAGGCATGGCCGCGTCGCGTCCGCACTTCTACGAACAGTAACAGCTCACCGTGTTGGGCGATGAGATCGATCTCGCCTAACCCGTGGTAATGCCAGTTACGCTGGAGGATGCAGTATCCCTGTGCGCGCAGGAGAGCGGCGGCGAGCTCTTCGCCGCGGCGGCCCAGCGCAGTGCGATCCATCAGCGGCTCGACCACAACTCACACAGCGCACGAACCGGTTCGTACGAACGGCGGTGGATTGGCGCCGGACCCAGCTCGGCCAGACATTGCCGGTGCAATGCGGTGCCATATCCCTTGTGCTGCGCAAAACCATAGCCGGGGTATTCCCGATCCAATTGGAGGCACAACTCGTCGCGCGCAACTTTCGCGATGATGGAAGCGGCCGCAATCGACAGACAGATCACGTCGCCCTTGATGAGGGACTGTTGCGGCAGATCGACCTGGCACAATTGCAGCGCATCGATCAGGAGGAATTCGGGCGAGACGCTGAGGCCAGCGAGCGCAATGCACATCGCCCGACGCGTTGCGCCGACCACGCCCAGCCGGTCGACCTCCTCGTGTGATGCCTGCCCGATGCTCACAGCGAGAGCGACCTGGTGGATGGTCTCGACGAGACGGATGCGCTGTCGCGGCGACAACAGCTTGGAATCCCTGACCCCAGCGAGGCGCTGTTCCAACTCGGGCAGCTCGGCGGGGAGGATCACCGCTGCGGCGAATAGCGGGCCGGCCCAGGCGCCCCGCCCGACCTCATCGAGGCCGGCGATTATGCGATAGCCGCTGGTCCACAGTCGGTTTTCATTGTCCAACGTCGGGAATTGCTGGAGCATGCCGGTCCCTTCAAGAGAAAAAGCATAAGGAGCGCAGATTGCCGCCCACGCTCCTCGATCCATTGATTCTTCTCGGTCTGTATTACAACACGCAGAGTATGACGGCGTTGAGCGCGTGCTGGCGCTCACCCAACCGGCCTGTGCGACTAGTAGCGTTTCTCTCTGAGCCGCGCCGCTTTCTGCTTCCGGTCACGCAAGAAATACAGCCGAGCCTGACGGACATGGCTGTGTCTGAGCACTTCGATCTTCTCGATGCGCGGGGAATGCAGCAGGAAAGTGCGCTCGACACCTACCGAATGAGCAGCCACCCGGCGTACTGTGAACGAGGTCTGCGACCCACCCTTGGTAACCCGCAGGACGGTGCCTTGCACGACCTGGATACGCTCGCGGTTTCCTTCCACGATCCGATTGTGCACTTTGACCATATCACCCACCCGAATCTCGTCCGGGTTTTCTTTCATCTGGGCCTGTTCGATCGACTTGATAAGATTGACGTTGGCCATCACAACCACCACCTTTTCTCTGATATCACACGGAAAGAAAGTATACCATAAAGCCGGGTTTTGCGCAAATTCGGAGCGACCCCCTCCAATCTCCCCCGTGGACGGAGGAGACATGCACGATCACGCTCAAGGCGAATGGAGTAGCTTCAGGTGCAGGATGCGGCGAGTGTCAGGCTGGACCTTGAAGCGTTCGTCGGCGCGCCAGCCGGCGATCCAGACGATCCCCATGTCGCTGACGAGAATGGGGACGCGGTCGCGCGATTGGGCTGGGATCTTCACGTTGATCATGAATTCGCGCACCCGCTGGCGTTTTCCGCCCATGCCGAGCGGGCAGAACCAATCGCCCGGCGCGCGGTGGCGCAGACGGAGCTCGCCGGCGCGATCAGCGTCGAGGAACGCCTGGTTTGGGTCGGTATTGCACGCTGCGCGTGCGAGCGCGTCGGGGGTGGCGTCGAGATAGGCGGCCTCGAGCTGCCAGCCGGACTGGCCTAACGCGCTGATGCCGGGCAAGCGCAGCGTCACGCTGTCCACGTCGAGCCACGGGAAGGGTGGCGCGGCAGCGGGCATAACGCCCGCTTCGGCGATGACCAGCTCGTCGTAGCCGATAGTCAGCACGAGTCCATCGGGGAGCGTCGCCTGCGTACCGGTCTCGCGCTCGCGGGCGATCCGGACGGCATTCTCGACGTGCTCCCAGCCGATGTCGCGCAGATGGCTGCGCAGGGTCTGTACCGCCAGGCGTACCAGCGAGCGTTGCAGGGCAAGCGGCAGCTCCCGCCAGGCGGGCAGATCGAGGGCAACCCACCCTGCGCCGCTCCCGCGCAGCACGTCGCTCCACGTCCGCTGAACCTGTGCGTGCAGCAGGTCGTAGTCGCCAGCCAGCACCTCCGCCGAACGACGGATCAGCGCGCGCACGTTCGGGTTGTAGGTCTCGAGATAGGGAATCAGCTCGTAACGCAGGCGATTGCGGAAGTAGGTTGTATCCAGGTTGGAGCGATCGAAGCGCGGCTGCAGGCCATGTGCAGCGCAGTAGGCTTCGATGTCGGCGCGCGGCACGGCAAGCAACGGGCGAATGAGCCATAGCTCCGGCGAAACGTCCGCGTCCGCACCGAGACGAAGCGTCCCCAGCCGCGCTTTGGGACGCATGCCGCGCAGGCCGGCCAACCCGGCCCCACGCAGCCAGTGCATCAGCACTGTCTCGGTCTGATCGTCGGCGTTGTGTCCGACGGCGATGCGCTCCGCGCCGATCTTCGCGGCGACCGACGCGAGAAAGCGATAGCGCACGGTACGGGCGACCTCCTCGACGGAGCCCTTCTGTTCGGCAGCCAACCGTCGCACATTGACCGACGTGCGCGTGATGGGCAGGCCCCATTCCGCGGCGATCTCGCGAACGAAGGTCGAATCGGCGGCGGACTCTTTGCCGCGCAGACAATGATTCAGGTGCGCGACGTGCAGCGCGACGCCGCAGGTGCGGCGGAGCGTACACAGCACGTGCAGCAGACACAGCGAATCAGGGCCGCCGGACACGGCGACGACGACCGTGCCACCCGGCACGAGCAAGTCATGCCGGGCGATGGTTTCCTGGACTTGTGCCAATACCCTCTCGGTAATCATTGGATGTCACCTGGACTGCGGCGGTCGGATAGAACAACGGATGCGCGGGCGTGCGCTCCGACGTCGCCCGTGCGCCGGACGCTTACCCCCTCCAACCTCCCCCGTGGACAAGGGAGGCATGCCGCGCCGCAACGCGTCACGCCGGGCAAACCCGACCGGCGATGAATCGCCGGTCTATCGAGCAGCGCCGGCTGAATCCGCCTTGTGTGCGCCGATCAAG
>CAZPTF010000040.1:0-19048 GCA_964589015.1 uncultured Anaerolineae bacterium | reverse complement strand
TTCCTCGAGAATTTGCTCGCCGAGGCGACTCCAACCCACGGCGTGCAGATACTCATCGGTGGCGAAGGGCGTTGGCACGAATTGAGCGAGGTGAGCGTTGTCCTCGCTCGCTACGGAATAGCAAACGAAGTTGTGGGTTCGCTGGGCGTTTTGGGGCCACTGCGAATGCCCTACGCTCGCGCGGTGTCCAGCGTGCGTTACGTGGCCGATGTGTTGAGTGAATTGGTTTGCCAGCTCTATGGCAGCCCCGAGTAGCGAGACACATGCACACTGGAAAAGGGTCGCGCAAGCGAGTTACACGGGCGCGGTCGGCTCGTTGATTGTCCAAAATAGCCCTTGTATGTTACACTACGAGCATGTGCGTTCGACTTAACATGATAACGAAGTCGCGTTGAGTGGGTAGATTAGCGCGGCTTTCTGCGTGTTTCCATCTTTCAAGGAGGAATTTGTCATTATGGTGCCTGAATTAAACGGATCAACGGAGGAGCCGGGTATCCCTGTGCACGATGATGCCGGGACGCGCCCCGAGCTCATTGGGGAATCCGGCACAACCGAAGAAGAAGATACGGATACACTCAAGAAACGTCTTGAGGAATGTCAGACCCAGTCGGAGAACTATCTCGACCAATGGCGCCGGACTGCGGCCGAATTTGCGAATTACAAGAAACGCAGCGAGCGTGAGCAAGCGGAAGCAACCAAACACTGCAACGCACTGCTCATCACCCGGCTGCTCCCAGTCCTGGATGATATTGACCTGGCTTTTGAAAATCTTCCGGAGAACCTCAAAGAGCAGCCCTGGGTGGAAGGCATGGCTTTGGTCCAGCGCAAACTGCACACCATATTCGAACAGGAGGGGGTCCACGAAATCGAAGCGGAGAATCAGGCATTCGATCCCGCCCTTCACGAAGCGATCACGCATGAACCCAGTTCCGCCATTCCCGAAGGGAAGATTATCGGTGTAATGCAGAAGGGTTATCTTCTGAACGATCGTGTACTCAGGCCAGCGAAGGTGCGTGTCTCAGCAGGTCAAGGCTAAACCTTAATTCTTTTTTTGCATAACACAGATAGTTGACATCTACAGCACCAAATAGCTGATGATTGTCGTGTCAAGGAGATAGATAGAGCTATGGCAAAGATTATTGGAATCGATCTGGGTACAACGAATTCGGTGGTTGCGGTCATGGAAGGCGGTGAACCCATTGTCATCACCGGGTCGGAAGGTTCACGGCTGTGCCCGTCCGTGGTTGCGGTGAACCCCAAGACTCAGGAACGACTGGTAGGTCTTGTCGCCAAACGGCAGGCGGTTACGAACCCGGAGAACACCATCTTTTCGATCAAGCGCTTGATGGGCCGGAAGATCGGCGATGCTGAGGTCGAGAAGGCCAAGAAAATTCTGCCCTACAAGATCGTGGCGCGCCCGAACGGGGATGTCGCCGTGCTCATGGGAGGGAAGGAGTATTCACCGCAGGAGATTTCGGCCATGATCCTGCAAAAGCTGAAGGCCGACGCGGAAGCATACCTTGGGGAGACGGTCACCGAAGCGGTCATCACCGTCCCCGCCTATTTCAACGATTCGCAGCGACAAGCCACCAAGGACGCCGGCAAGATTGCCGGGCTTGAAGTCCGCCGGATCATCAACGAGCCGACTGCCTCCGCTCTGGCGTATGGCCTGGATAAGAACATCGACCAGCGGATCGCGGTGTACGACCTGGGTGGGGGAACTTTCGATATCTCCATCCTGGATGTCGGAGAAGGCGTGTTCGAAGTCAAATCGACCAACGGGGACACCTTCCTCGGCGGGGACGATTTCGACCAACGGATCATCGAGTGGGTGTGCGACGAGTTCAAGAAGGACCAGGGGATAGACCTGCGCCAAGACCGTATGGCTTTGCAGCGCTTGAAAGAAGCCGCAGAAAAGGCGAAGATCGAGCTGTCCACCGTCATGCAGACGGAAATCAACCTCCCGTTCGTTACGGCGGATGCCTCCGGTCCCAAACACTTGCAGATCACCCTGACACGCTCCAAGTACGAACAGATGGTGGATGATCTCATTGAGCGTTCCATCGGTCCGTGTAAGCAAGCATTGGCGGATGCCAATTTGAATGTCTCGGACATCAACGAAGTCGTGTTGGTCGGTGGAATGACGCGCATGCCGGCGGTGCAACAAGCCGTGCAGAAGTTTTTCGGTCGAGAACCACATCGTGGGGTCAACCCGGATGAAGTCGTAGCAGTCGGCGCTGCCATCCAGGCAGGCATTCTTGGTGGTGACGTGAAAGACATTCTGCTGCTCGATGTGACCCCGTTGACTTTGGGTATCGAGACACTGGGCGGCGTCGCCACAGCGCTCATCGATCGCAACACAACCATTCCGACGCGCAAGAGCCAGGTCTTCTCGACGGCATCCGACGGACAGACCAGTGTCGAGATTCACGTCGTACAGGGCGAACGCCCGATGGCGGCTGCGAACAAAACGCTTGGGCGTTTCATTCTGGACGGCATTCCACCCGCGCCGCGTGGCGTACCCCAAATCGAGGTAACGTTCGATATTGACGCCAACGGAATCCTGCATGTTTCAGCACAAGACAAGGCTACGGGACGAGAGCAGAAAATCACCATCACCGCGTCCAGCGGCCTCTCGAAAAGCGAGATCGAGCAGATGGTCAAGGACGCGGAGGTCCATTCCGCTGAAGACCAGGCCCGAAAGGACGAGATCGAAGTCCGCAACAACGCGGATTCCACCGTCTACATGGCGGAGAAGCTGATCCGCGAGCAGCGAGAAAAGATCCCTGCCGATGTGTGCAGTGAGGTCGAAGGCAAGATAGAGAGTTTGAAAGAAGCCCTGAAAGGGAACGACACGAACACCATCCGGCAAGCCGTAGAGGACTTACAGCAAGCCACCCAAAAGGTCGGAGCCGCCATGTACCAACAACAACCGGGCACGGGCTCAGCGACACCCCCACCGGATGGCGAAGATGACCGGTCTTCCACTGGTGAAGACGAAGAAGTCATCGACGGAGAGTTCACTGAAAAGTAGGGTCAGATAGGACAGGCAGATGAACGGCAAACATGACTATTACGAAACCCTGGGTATCAATCGCGGTGCCAACAAAGAAGAGATCCGGAAGGCCTATCGCAAGCTGGCTCGCCAGTATCATCCTGATGTGAACAAGGCTCCCGACGCGGAGAGCAGGTTCAAGGAAATCAACGAAGCCTACGAAATCCTGTCGGATGACAACAAACGGGCCCGCTACGACCGCTTCGGTCATGCAGGAGTAGGCAACGGGACGGGAGACTTTTCAGGTTTCGGTGGTTTCGGCGGTTTCGACGATATCTTGAACGACCTGTTCAGCGGCTTTGGCACGGGTTTCTCATCGAACGCCTCAGCGGCACGTCGTGCCCCGCGCCGTGGAACTGACCTGCGCTACGATTTGACCATCTCTTTTGAGGAAGCCGTCTTCGGTTGCGACAAGGACATCGAGGTCTCGCGGCATGAGACCTGTTCGCAGTGTAACGGCACGGGAGCAGAACCGGGGACCACGCCGGTGCGCTGTGCGCAATGCAACGGCACGGGTGAAGTACGGCGCGTCCAGCAATCTTTCCTGGGAGCCTTCGTCAACGTGAGTACTTGTCCGGCCTGCCAGGGCGAAGGCGAGGTAATCTCAACCCCTTGCCATGTGTGTAAAGGCAAGAAACAGGTGCGTAAAGCACGCACGATCAAGGTGAAGATCCCACCCGGAGTCGACAACGGCACGCAAATCCGGTTGGCAGGCGAAGGGGAATCCGGAACCAATAACGGGCCACAGGGCAACCTGTATGTGGTCCTCAACGTCAAAGAACATGCCTATTTCCATCGCGATGGAAACGATATCGTGCTGGAGGTCATTATCAACGTCGCCCAAGCCGCACTGGGCGATGAGATCACCATCCCCACGCTGCATGGCGAAGAAAAGTTGGTTATCCCGTCCGGCACGCAGTCCGGCGAAGTCTTCACCCTGCGAGCCAAAGGGGTGCCCTATCTGCGTCGCAGTGGCCGCGGTGATCAAAAGGTAATGGTCCGGGTTGCCACTCCAACCGAGCTGACCGAACATCAACGGTCGTTGCTACGGGAATTGGGGAACACGCTGGGCAAAGAGATTGTCCCGCAGATAGGCAAGGGTTTCTTCGATAAGGTCAAGGATGCGTTTGGCGTCTGACCGGTTTGTGAACAAACAGTCTGAATCGCTTGAAACAGCCAGCGGCTGACTTTTCGGGGGTACAGAAATAGATATGGATGGAAGTTGGCTCGAGGTCAGCCTGGAAACAGATGGAGAGGCTGCTGAAGCAGTCAGTGAGGTCTTCAATCGCTTGGGACGGGGCGGGGCGGTCGTGGAGGTGACGTATCCTCCCGACAGCCCGTATCACGAAGACGTGCAGCCCAGCGTCCGGATCAAGACATATCTCAGTGTGGACGACGCAGAGACGAAGCGCCAGATAGAAGAGGCGATCTGGCATCTGGGGCGCTTGTACCCCATGCCTGACCCGACTTTCGAGGTGCTGACTGAAGATGATTGGGCAAATGCATGGAAGAAGTCCTATCAGCCCCTCCGTATCGGCCGGCATCTCGTCGTGGTCCCGTCGTGGTGCACTTTCACTCCTGAGCCTGGCGATGTCTTGATCGAGCTGGATCCGGGAATGGCCTTCGGGACCGGTTTGCACCCGACCACGCGTGGTTGCCTGGCCGCTCTGGAAAAATACGCCGCCGTAGGACAGGTAGTTCTGGACATGGGAGCCGGGTCAGGCATACTCAGCATCGCCGCCGCGAACCTGGGCGTTGGCTCCGTATTGGCAATCGAGAAGGATCCACTGGCGGCCAAAATTGCCGCAGAGAACGTGGCCTTGAACGGCGTTGCGCAAATCGTGTCAGTAGAGACGGGTTCTCTGGAAAAAGTGACGGGCACGTTCGATTTGTTGTTGGTCAATATTCTGGCGGATGTAATCGTTTCGCTGGTTGAGGACGGGCTACTCTCTCATCTCAAGGGAGAGGGGCACTTCATTGCCTCCGGTATCATCGAAAGGTTGGAGCCGCAAGTTCTGACGGCACTGGAAGCACGGCAAGCAACGGTGATCGAACGGTTTGAAGAGAACGACTGGATCACACTCGTGGGGACAGTCGGCCCCGCGCCCTGCACGCCTGAGACAGCAAGAGGTTAGGGAGAGGGTCAGAGGAGTCTTATGCACCGTTTCTTCATACCCGCCGATTGGGTCCAGGAGGACAGAGTCACTCTGGAGGGCTCGCTCGTTCACCAGATGAGCCACGTGCTGCGTTTGACTACCGACGACCGCATCATCGTGCTTGACGACTCCGGCT
Organism: uncultured Anaerolineae bacterium; assembly: GCA_964589015.1. GTDB lineage: Bacteria > Chloroflexota > Anaerolineae > DAOTYC01 > DAOTYC01 > CAZPTF01. Next base: position 13,701 of record CAZPTF010000040.1, on the reverse strand, counting down.
GGGAACAAGAAGTGGCATTGGTCCATTTCGGTCCGGACCGTATCCTCGGGCACATCGTCGAGAAACGGCTCTCTCAGGGTGAGCCCCGCACCAAAATCAGCCTGTATCAGAGTGTGCTGAAAGGCCAGCGTTTCGAGTTTGTGCTGCAGAAAGGGACGGAGTTGGGGATTGTGGAATTCGTCCCGGTAATCGCTGCGCGCTGTATCATGTCGAGTCTGGATGATGTCGGGCGTAAAGCTGAGCGCTGGCAGCGCATCATCCTGGAAGCCGCGGAACAGGCCGGTCGCGGCAGGCTGCCTCGCCTCCGGTCCGCACTGATGTTTTCACGGGCCTGTAGCAGAGCGAAACGTCAGGGTGGTTTGTCTTTGATCCCTTGGGAAGAAGAACACCAGACGCCTCTGCGCCAGGTCATTAAAAGTCCGTCCGGAGACGGTACACACATCCATGCACGCCCCTTTTCCATCAATCTCCTCATTGGGCCAGAAGGGGGGTTTAGTCAGGAAGAAATCCAAATTGCTCTGGGCTATGACCTGATTCCCGTGAGCCTCGGTCCGCGCACTCTACGGGCAGAAACAGCCGGTCTTGCTGCGGTATCGGCCATTCTCTATGAACTAGGGGACATGGACTGAGCCGTACCGGCGGTCAAGCAGAAAAACCCATTCCAAAATTGCGGATGCGCTCGTCCAGCAAAGTGGCGTAATCAACACTGGAGCGCACGAGTCTGTCCGATTGGCCGCCCAGCAGGGCGATGCCGACCAACGCGTTTTTGCGATAGAAGATGACCGCGTACACCGGGATCCGATCGTGCTCTGTAAGCAAGGTCCCCATGAACGCACGGGCGCCCTGTCCCATTGGTGGACGGGAATTGCTCTCTCTCTCGAATTTCAGTTGTCCATTTTGAGGGAAACGGTCTGCGAGCAACGATGTGTTGTCGGCAAGGGCACGCTCGGCGTGGGTCTGACTCTCGTAGATCTCCGCGAAATTCAGAATTCCAACGCTGCGCAACTGACTGGCTACGGGATCCTGGCTCATGAACACCGTCTGGAATCCGTTCATTCTGCCGGTATCTTTCAGGGTCCGCTGCATTCGATCAGGGTCTGCGCTGCTGGCGATCAACTTGGCATTGTCTACGTACCGTGTGTAATCGGTGGCGACGATCATATCCCGTGGCACATCATTCTCATCCAGGGCCACCAAGCGCGGGTCTGTCACAGACAGACCATTCTTTGCTACCTCAGTTGGCACGGGTATAACGGTAAGCCGCGGTTCCGGGATGGGCATATCCACCAGCGCTTGCGCCGACCTGGTCGGCATGCTCAGATTGATTTCGGCGGGCTGGGAGAAGTCGATGAATTCAGTGACCAGCAACAGGCTCAGGAGGTAGAAAGTGGTGAAGACACTGATACCAAGCCCAATCAGGACGGCAATGTATCTTGCTTTCATGAGTTCATTCCCCTCTCATTCTGTTCAAGCTCATTATACCGAGCCTGCACGCGTTTGTAAAGAGTAGCGCTGAAGCAATATCGTCGCTCGAATCGAGCGGGTGCGGTTCTGTGGAGTGTTTGATTTTATGCAAAGTCGTGGTACAATAGGGGAAGACGATACGAGTCGTGTCTCTGGCTTAGAATCACAGAACAAGGGGGGCCAGGGCAAGCACAATGACCCTGGAAGGAGATGAATAATGCTAGCGAGAATCGACGATTTCTTGAATTTCTTGACCGTAGAAAAGGGCTACTCGAGAAACACCATAGATGCTTATCGAAATGACCTCGTGCAATTTTCGAAATTTCTAGAGGCGCAGCACGTAGACGATTGGCCAAAAGTCACGAAGGATCATCTGACCACGTTTATTTTGGACATGAAACAACGGGAATACTCTTCCTCTACTGTGGCCCGCAAGGTAGCCGCGGTCCGGGCCTTTCTACATTTCCTGGTAAGTGAAAACATCATTGGTAGCGACCCTTCCGAGAACCTGGATTCACCATCGGTAACCAAACGCTTGCCCAGACCAATCTCGCAAGAGGAGATTGAAGCCCTGCTGGCAGCACCGGATACAGAAAAGGGTATACGCGGTATTAGGGACAAGGCTCTCCTCGAGTTGCTTTATGCAACCGGCATGCGGGTCACCGAAGTCGTCTCATTGGATGTCGAAGACATCAACCTCGCTTCTTCAACAATCCGTTGTCTGGGGAAGGGTGCCAAAGAGCGCATTATTCCGATCTATCCGAAGGCAGTACAGGCCCTGGAAGACTACCTGGAACACGGGCGGCTCACGTTGATTAGAGATGCCGATGAAAAGGCGCTGTTCGTGAACCACCGGGGAGAAAGGCTGACCCGCCAGGGGCTTTGGCTCATTATCAAGCGCTACGTCAAGCAGGTAGGGATCAGCGAAATGGTGACTCCCCACACCCTGCGCCATTCTTTTGCCACACACATGTTGAACGGCGGAGCGGATCTGCGTAATGTCCAAAAGCTACTGGGACATGCCAATATTTCCACCACACAGATTTACACGCAGGTGACGAACAAACATCTGCGCGAAGTGTACGACGACGCTCACCCACGAGCCAAGTGAAATGGACGTGCAGTTTCGCGCCGGGGTGACTTATCCTCTGTTCTCAATTGCCGTTGGAAAGCGGGTGCAGTGTTGACATTTGAGAGTTTTTCACGAGATCAATATGAGGAAGCCGTTGCCGCAATCCGGCGCTGCAGCGCAGAAACGCCCCGCGTGGGATTGGTCCTGGGCTCGGGACTGGGCAGCCTTGCCGCTGAGATCGAAAACCCGTGTGTGCTGCCATACAGCGAGATCCCTCATTTCCCACGGTCCACGGTCGAGGGCCACGACGGTCAGCTCGTGTTGGGCACACTGGCACGCCAACCCGTCCTGGTGATGCAGGGGCGTGCCCACTTCTACGAGGGTCACTCGCTACAGCGTATCACCTTTCCCATCCGCGTGATGAAGATGCTTGGCGTAGAGGTCCTCGCCCTGACCAACGCCGCCGGAGGTCTGAACGCGCAGTTCCGGACTGGCGATCTCATGTTGATCGTCGATCATATCAACCTGCCGGGGATGGTGGGCGTGAACCCTTTGATTGGGCCAAATGACGAGTCTTTCGGTTCCCGCTTCCCGGACATGACCATCGCCTACGACCCTGAGTTGCGGGACATCGCGCGGGGAATAGCGCAGCGAGAGGGCATCCCGTTACACGAAGGTGTTTATATCATGCTGACGGGACCGACTTTCGAGACCCCTGCCGAGATCCGGTTTCTCCGTGGCATCGGCGGGGATGGTGTCGGCATGTCCACTCTGCCCGAAGTCGTTGTTGCACGCCACTGTGGATTGCGGGTCCTGGCGATCTCGGGCATCACCAACGTAACGATCTCCACACCGGCACCTGGACAAGTCGTCAAACACGAGCACGTGTTAGAAGCAGGCAAAATCATCACGCCACGGATGGCGCAGCTCATTCGCGGCGTCTTGCAGCACCTGCCCGGACGATTTCACGACTGACGTCGCGAAATCGTTCGTCCTCACGCCGTGATGCGCCTGTTGTGGGGCAAATCGGTCGGATTTGTGTATTGGTCCGTTTGCGAGTATCATACGGGCTTGTGATTCGGTATGTTGATACCGTACCCGCCTGGAGCAGGCTGCTTGGGTGCCAGGCATGTTGGTGACCATTTAGGACCCCCTGCCCAGTACAGTCAATCTCTCTCGGGAGCGCTACTTCGGTCATGAAGGTCTTTCTGAAAGCTATCGTCGATTATTCGTCGTGGTTCTACATTCTGGGTATATTCGGAATCCTGCTTTGCCTGCGGGCAGCGTTTCTTGCCCGCCGGGAGCGAGGTCGCGCCATCTATACCCTGGAGAAGGAAGCGGCGACGAGCAAAGAGCTTCAAGTATTGACGATCGGCATCGCAATCGGGGGAGCAATGGGTGTCGTTCTGTTTCTGTCAACGGCAGTTGCTCCGCAGGTCACGTTCGTCGAGGCCAACATGCAGGATGAGACTCCGGCCGCATTGGTACTACCCACTGTCACGCCGACCCGCCCGCAAACAACACCTACCTTCACACCGACACCCACGCGGATTCGCCCGACACCGTTGCCCTATGTCACTCCGACGTTTGTCATGGAGGTCGCAACGGTAGCATTGCCCACACCCACTCCGCTGCCACCGCAATGTCCGAACCCGCTGGCTCGTTTCACGGCACCGTCCCAGGCAGCGGTCGTCTCCGGAAATGTGCAGGTCATCGGCACGGCGAATCTGGACAATCTCGACTACTACAAAGTCGAGCTATCCGCTGCTGACAACCCCGGTCAATGGAGCGTGGTCACCGAGCTGCACCACAACGCCGTAGTCAACGGCTTGCTTGATGTGTGGGACACAAGCGCATTTCCCAACGGGTCGTACCGGCTGCGCCTGACCGTTGTGGACAATACGGGCAATTACCCCGAACCCTGCGAAGTCAGTGTAGTCGTCAGCAATTGAGATCGTGCGCCCAGCGGTCGGAAAGTAGCGGTTCGTTCTCCTCGTGACAGGCTCCAGCTAAACGCAGCTGTTTTCAGGTTTCTTCTCGATTTGGTTCCCCTCCGGCTGCCGACTATAATACGCGAGGATATAGACCTGTTTGGACCACACAGGGGTCTGCCCGTTCCGTATGCGCATGGAACGGGGAATCCGGAATTCGGCACAAGATAGGAGTGTCACATTGAGACGAACACTCGTTCCGACCTTGTTTCTGATCATATTATCGGGCGCCAGTCCTGCTTTCGATGCACGCATCGCGCGCGCGGAGGCACCTTCCGAAAGCCTCGAACACGTCAGTGTGAACCAGATCGAGCAACCCGGCAGCCTGATCGATGTGCAGAACGAGACAGGTATGGAGACGGTCCTGCAGCGTACGACGATCCCGGAGCGAGATCTTTTGGACCTGGCAATCCGCCTCAAACGAGCGCCCCATGATACGCCACGAGAGGTTCGCACTGAACCGTTTCCCTATGCCATCGGGGACCAGGCGGCATTTTGGGTATCGGATCAGGGTTCTCTCAGCTACTTTCAGGTAACAGCCACGCTGCGTTATTCCACGCCGCATGTCTACATGTGGGCCGAGAATGGCTACAACATCAGCGACGAAGCGCTTCGGCTATCGGGTGATCGTTTCGAGAATCAGATATATCCTTTGACACGCCAGTTGTTCGGGAGCGAGTGGTCGCCGGGGGTCGACGCCGACCCGCACATCAGTATCTTCAACGGCTATGTGCCCGGTGTGGGGGGGTACTATTCGAGCGCGGATGAGTTCTCCGGCCTGATCAATCCGTACAGCAACGAAAAAGAGATGTTCTACATCAACCTCGACAACGCGTCACCCGGACAGAACTACTACGACGGCATCCTCGCTCATGAGTTCCAGCACATGATTCACTGGCACAGTGATCGCAACGAAGAGACCTGGATCAACGAGGGCCTGTCCGAGCTCTCCGCTCAATTGAACGGATTCGAGACCAGCGGTTCGGTGGTAGCATTCGCCGGAAACCCAGACGTGCAACTGACGAGCTGGCCCGATCTGCCGGGGCAAGCCGCTGCCAACTACGGGGCCGCTCATTCCTTCATGAACTACCTGTTGCAGCGTTTCGGTGACGGCTTCATTCGTGATCTGATCGCGGACAGAGAGAATGGGATGAGTAGCATCGACCAGGTACTCCGTTCGCGGGAGATCGATACCACCGCCACCGCGGTCTTCGCCGATTGGGTGATCGCGAACTATCTCGGTGACCCGCAGGTCGGTGACGGACGTTATGGGCATCGCCTCCTGCAGACATCCGCAGCTCTGGATGCGACACATTCCGATTATCCGGTGGAACGGAACGCAGACGTCCATCAATACGGTACCGACTACATCGAACTGCGCGGCACCGGAGACCTGTTGGTCGATTTCCAGGGCCCAACAGAGACGCGGATCACGAACAACACCGCCTATAGTGGGGAATACGTCTGGTGGAGCAATCGCGGCGATGACAGCAACATGACCCTCACGCGCACATTCGACCTGTCCGCTCTGAACTCGGCGACACTGGAGTTCTGGCTGTGGTATGACATCGAAACGGGTTGGGATTACGCTTATGTGGAAGTGTCCAATGATGGGGGACAAACCTGGGATACCCTGCGTGGCGCTTACACAACTGATCAGAATCCCAACGGAAATAGCTTCGGCTGGACCTACACTGGACTCAGCGGTGGAGGCGATGTTCCTGTCTGGGTCCAAGAACGGATTGATTTGACACCCTATGTCGGGCAAGAGGTAATGGTCCGTTTCGAATATGTAACCGACGATGCGGTGAACCATGCCGGTGTTTGCCTTGATGACATCTCTATCCCCGAGCTGGGATTCCTGGACGACGTCGAAAGCGAACGCCCCGATTGGGATGCACGCGGTTTCGTGCGCTCCAACAACAGGTTGCCGCAGCGCTTCTTGTTGCAGCTCATCGAAATAGGTCCGGAAACCCGCGTCCGCCGCCTGGGTGAGTCGTTCGAGGTACCTGTGCCACTGGCAGCCGCACCGGTCGCAGCGCCGGCGCCACGTGAACTTTCACCGGAGACCGCTGGCGCATTAGCACAACTCGAATGCCAGCCGTACGAAGTACAGGCTCACGACAGCCTCTGGAAGCTGGCAGAGCAATTCCTGGGCCAGGGGTCCGCGAACGAGATATTGGTCGCTGCCACCAATACCCAGCATCAGAAAGATACGCGTTATGCGTTTCTCGACAACCCGCGGATGATCAGAACAGGAACGACCATCTGTGTGCCGGCAGACGAGCAGAGCAAACAAAGCATGTTGGCACTACTGCATGAGGTTGGCTCGTTGGCGCCATCTCCCGCCGTTCCGGCCGCCCCACTGACAAACACCGAGGAACTCGTGACCGGCTCGTACCAATTTGTGATCCGTGGTCTGGGTACGGACATCAATCGGGCAGTTTTGGCGATCTCTGCCATTGCGCCGGTCACAACTGAGGTCAGTCCTTACCATTACACGCTCACTCCCCTACCCGAGACGTACGACTCCTGAATCCATATCCCGATGATAGACCAATAACCGCGTCTCCCCTCCACTGCGTGAGCGTGGGTGAAGGGGAAACGCTTGGACCCGCAACACCACAAACGTCTGTCCTGTTCCCATTGCTGTCTTGTTGATTCTATGATATACTGCCCGCGGGTGATCGAAAGTCTTGTCAAGCGGAGGGAAGGGTCCCATGAAGTTGGTCAACGTCGAACAGATGCGTGAGCTGGAGAAAGCGGCCGATACGAGCGGCCTGTCCTATGCCACCATGATGGAGAACGCCGGACGCGCTGTCGCCGAGGTCATCAGCAAGCGGCTGCAATTCGATGCGCAGCTGCCTGTTCTGATCCTGGTCGGCCCGGGCAACAACGGGGGTGACGGTTTGGTGGCTGCACGCTACCTGGCGGAGATGGGCTACAAACCCGTCTTATACATCTGGGCCCGCAATGTGGAAAGCGACGAGAACTTCCATTTGACAGAGCAAGCCCGCATCCCCGCTGTCTGGTCAGAAAAAGACAGGAAACTCGACCGGCTGCGTAAGCTGCTACGAGAAGCCCCTGTCGTGGTGGACGCTTTGTTGGGAACAGGAGCGTCCCGTCCCATCGAGGGGTTGCTGGCAAACATCCTGTCCACCGTGAGCGCGATCCGGCAGGAACGGCAGCATCCCACGCCAACCGCCCTCGAAACGGTGAATCGTATACCCGACTCACACGAGTTGAGCAGTGCAGCGCCATTGGTCATTGCGGTGGACGTGCCCAGTGGTTTGAACTGTGATAGCGGAGCCGTCGACGCACACAGCGTGGCGGCGGATATTACCGTGACTTTTGCCTATCCCAAGGTGGGGCAATTCACGTCTCCTGCGTGCAACGTGGTTGGGGAGCTGTTGGTGGCAGACATCGGCATATCTCCTGACCTGGCCAAGAACTGCCGGATCGAACTCATTACGCCTTCCCTGGTAGCGAACCTGCTGCCCGCCCGACCCAGGTACGCGCACAAGGGCACATTCGGCAAGGCGTTGATCGTCGCTGGTTCCAGCAACTACACGGGGGCAGCCTGTTTAGCGGCTGGAGCCGCCGCACGTACTGGCGCGGGATTGATCACTCTCGGTATCCCCCGAATCCTTCATTCCGCAATTGCTGCGCAGATCAGTGCGGCGACTTACTTACTGCTGCCACACGATATGGGTGTGCTCAACACGGATGCCGCAGCTCTGGTACTGGAAGCGTGCGGGAAATACGATGCACTGCTCATCGGTCCCGGTCTGACTGCAGAGGAAGAGACGATATCGTTCGTGCAGCGTCTGTTCAGTGCGCGCCCCAAGTCGCATAAGCAACACATCGGCTTCCTGAAACCCGCCGATCCGAATTCGGAACAGAGGGCTCTCCCGCCGCTGGTTGTCGATGCGGATGGACTGAACGCGCTCGCGCAGACGGAGCAGTGGTGGACATCCCTGGCCCCGGGGTCTATCCTGACACCACACCCCGGCGAGATGGCACGCCTGTTGGGCTGTTCGGTGGGAGACATCGAGTCGAACCGCATATCGACGGCGCAGCAAGCTGCCCGAGATTGGGGACACATCGTCGTCCTCAAAGGGGCATATACCGTGCTGGCTGCACCTGATGGCGGCGTGGCGGTCAGCCCATTCGCCAATCCGGCGCTGGCCACTGCAGGGAGTGGCGACGTACTGGCCGGGTGCATCGTAGGGTTCATGGCGCAAGGGCTGTCTTCCTGGGATGCGGCTGTGGCTGGCGTGTACATCCACGGCCTGAGCGGTGAGTTGGTCCACAGCATGATCGGTGTCGCCGGCTCTATCGCTGGCGACGTGATCGATTATCTTCCCGAAGCCATGCGCCTGTTGCGAGGAGAATAGAGAAAGGATAAGCATCCGGCTCTTTAGGGTTGAGAGCCGGATGCCTTTCGTTCGTTGATCGACTCATTCAATTCCGCAAGCAAGGTATCCAGATCCAAACCGTACCGATCCGACCCAGCCGCAATGTCGTGGAATCGCGCGATGTTGCAGCCAAAGCAATTCATGAAATTGCGCAGGAATACCCGTACCGTCTGCGGATGTTTCCTGACGACTTCCCCTACCGTCATGTCAGCAGTTATCCGATTATGGTCCATTGCAGCCCGCTCCCTCACTGAAAGGCTATCTGGTTCGTCGCACGTAGACGTGATATTCTTCATCTTGTTTTTCGATGCCGAGGAGCTCGTGGCCGGTGGCCTTACACCAGGCTGGCATATCCTGCTCAATTCCCCGGTCGTCGGCCAGAATCTCGAGCACTTGCCCGACTTCCAGCCTTCTGATTCGTTCTGCTGTCTGCACAATGGGCATAGGGCAATAGAGCCCCACACAATCCAAGGTATCGTTCGTTTGCATCTTACCCCCATCCTTTTGTTTCAAGCGGTCGTTGGGTGGGATGACAGCGCATCTACGTCTAAATAAACAGATTCACCTGGCTTTCAGTCGCCTCGTTCAGATAAGAGGCTGCACCGGCGAATTCTGTGACCTCCGGGATGAAATCCCCTTCGGTCAGCCCCATCATTTTGATGCTAGTTGTACAGGCAACGAAACGCACTCCCTGGCTGGCTGCCATTGAAATGAGTTCCTCGAGCGCCGGCATGCGTTCCTTTTTCATCACGCGCTTCATCATCCCTGTTCCAAGCCCAAAGAAGTGCAGTTTGGAAAGCCCGAGTGCATTAGCTCCCCCAGGGTTCATCCAGCCCAACAGACGTCTCACCAGGTCCGTGGGTGTACTCCTGCGGCGAGGTTTGCGAATGACATTGAGCCCCCAAAAGGTGAAGAACATCGTTACATCCATACCCATCGCAGCCGCCGTGTTGGCGATGTTGAAACCTGCCAGGGCTTTGTCCAATTCGCTGCTGAAGACAACCAATGTGACTTTCTGCGTCTTGATATTTGGTTGTTCGTCGTGCATTGCCCCCAGTCCTCTCCAGGAACAGGCAAGCTCGGCAAGCAAGCCTTCCGGCACAGCCAACGGCTGCCCGTCATTCCTCGCCGTGTTTGTGTTTCTCATAATCTTCGATAGCCGCATGTAATGCTTCCGCACCCAGATTCGAGCAATGCATCTTGTTTGGAGGAAGTCCTCCCAATTCTTCGGCAACAGCCTTGTTAGTCAACGCCTTGGCCTCTTCCAGAGTCATTCCTTTGGCCAATTCACTGACCATGCTCGAGACGGCAATTGCCGCGCCACAACCGAATGTCCGGAATTTCACATCAGCCAAACGATCTCCATCGACCTTGATGTAAAAAGCCATCATGTCTCCACACGTGGGATTCCCGATCTTGCCGACTCCATCGGCGTCTTCGATCTCGCCCACGTTACGCGGATTCATGAAATGGTCCATGACTTTCTCTGTGTACATTGACATCGGTTCGACTCCATTCTGCGCGTTCTCAAATATGCTCTTCAGTGCGCCAGTCCGGTATGCGCCCTACTGCTCCCGCATGTTGCCAGGGAAAAGCGGTGACATCGCTCGCAGCCGCTCGACGATCGGTGGCAATTTGTCCGCGATGTAATCGACATCTTCCAGTGTATTGTCTCGCCCAAGCGTGAAAACCAGTGAACCCTGCGCAACGGCAATATCTATTCCCAGAGCCGTCAGCACATGGGACGCCTTGAGCGCTTTCGACGTACAGGTAGACCCGCTGGAGGCGGCTATGCCATACATGTTGAGCATGAGCAACATCGCCTCACCTTCGACGAATTCCACACAAACGCTCGCATGATGCGGCAGTCGTTGCGTCGGATGGCCTGTCAGAATCACGTTGTCGATTTCGGTCGTCAGCCGTGCGATCAAATGATCCCTTATCGTCGTCAATCGTTCCGCATTGACGACGATTTCCTGCCGGCTCAGCTCTGCAGCCACACCCAGCCCTACGATAGCCGGAATGTTCTCTGTCCCCGCCCGGCGCCCTTTTTCTTGTACACCACCCTCGATCAGCGGCGTGACGCGAACACCCCGCCTGATGAACAGCGCGCCGGAACCAACCGGACCATAGAACTGATTTCCGGCGAGACTGAGCATATCGACACCGAGTTGGTTGACATCGACCGGCACCTTGCCGACTGCCGCCACCGCATCAGAATGAAAAATCACGTCCCGCTGATGGACGACCCGTGCAATCTCGTGGACCGGCTCGATCGTTCCGATCTCGTTGTTCGCAAGCATGATGGACACCAGAACCGTATCATCGCGCATCGCCTGTGCCACCGCATCAGCAGTGACCGTGCCCAATCGATCCACCGCGACCTGAGTGACTTCGAAACCAAGCTTTTCCAGCGTGGCGACGGGATTCAGGACAGACTGATGCTCAATGGCGGAGACCACGATGTGATTGCCCTTCTTCCGATTCATCAGGGCAACCCCTTTGATCGCCGCATTGTTGGCTTCGCTGCCGCTTGCCGTAAAATAGATCTCCGCCGGAGACGCACCGATGAGTTGCGCGACCTGTTCTCTGGCACGCTCCAGGGCTTCGCGGGGTACGTCGCCGAACGAGTGCACGCTCAGGGGATTGCCGAAGTCGCTCTCCAGGAATGGGATCATCGCGGCTAACGCTTCGGGTCGCAACCGAGTAGCCGCTGCGTGATCGGCATATACGCTTCTTGTCATCTGATCCTCTCGAAATATGGTGTGTGCAGGGATAAGTGGCCTCCCAGACGACTGTTCTGAGACGTCACATACTGAAATCCAGCCCTATTATAGTGCGGGTATCCCGCTCGCGATATGATGCAGGTCATATTGGAGGACGTAAAGAATGTAACGGCATTCTGTTTGCGCAAATGGCCCAAAAATGATACACTTGAACTCAACTTGGCGAGATACCTGGCACCTTCTCGGTCCCGCCTGTTTTACGGCGGCCTGGATTGGGAGATCAAACATGGCATCGCAAGCACTTTACCGAAAGTGGCGATCCCGGACATTCGAAGACATTGTAGCGCAAGAGCATGTAACCCGTACGCTGGCGAACGCCTTGCGCAGTGGGCGCATTGCCCATGCATATTTGTTCACCGGCCCCAGAGGGACAGGCAAGACATCTACAGCCCGACTTCTGGCGAAAGCAGCCAACTGCCTGGGTCCGGAAGATGGCCCACGACCGTGCAACCAGTGCACGATCTGCCTGGCAGTCGATGAAGGCCGGCTCATCGATCTGATCGAGATCGATGCCGCCTCCAATCGTGGCATCGACGAGATTCGTGACCTGCGGGAGAAAGTCAATTTCCGTCCCAATGAAGCGCGCTACAAGGTCTACGTTATCGACGAAGTCCACATGCTGACCAACGAAGCGTTCAACGCACTGCTGAAAACGCTCGAAGAACCTCCGGGACATGTCATTTTTGTCCTCGCAACCACAGAGCCACACAAAATCCCGGCGACGGTGCTGTCCCGCTGCCAGAGGTTCGATTTCCGGCGCATCCCACCGCCAGCTATTGTCGAACGGCTCCGTTACATCGCCACACAGGAAGGGATACCGGTCAAAGAAGAGGCGCTCTCTTTCATCGCCCGGCAAGCCACCGGTAGCTTGCGTGATGCTGTCAGCCTGTTGGACCAACTCGTTGCCTACGGTGAAGAGACGGTCACCGTAGAGCAGGTGCAGCAGATTCTGGGACTCGTGCCGCAGCAGGTCGTACGGGAGCTGATCGACTGTATCATTCAAGAGGATATCGCCGGTGGATTGGCCGCTATCTCGGGTGCGATGGAAAACGGTGCCGACGCGTTTCAACTGAGCCGTGAATTAGTGGAATACCTGAGAGGAATGCTCCTCATCAAGATGTCCGGCGATACGGCGCTCGTCAACCTGTCCGACAGCGAGCGCGAAGAAATGGTGACACAGTCGGGTTCGATCGACCTCGCTCGACTGATTGGCTGGATCAAATCATTCAACCAGGCCAGTCTGGAGATGCGACTTGGGGACCATCCGCAATTGCTTCTGGAACTGGCATTCGTCAACGCATTGGTCGAGCAACGTCCCGAGGTGAGTCGACCCACACCTACAACGACGCGTGCGCTGGCCCCAGAACCAGTTACCGTAACGGTTCAACCGCCAGATGCCGCACCGCAGCACCCCACAGCCAGTCCGCAGCCCCAGGTACGTGAGCCGCAATCCGACCAGCGTATCGCCCTGCCGAGCGAACCTGCGGGCGGAGCAGGCAGTCCGGCGGTGGCCACGCCCGCTCCACCCGTTGACGGGCGTGCGATCACACTGACAGACGTTACCGCGCACTGGGCGGGCATACTGACGGCCATCCAGCAGGGAGGGCAGTCCGGCAGTCACCGTATGGTTCATGCGCTGTTGCAATCCTCACGCCCGGCGGGCGTGAAGGGCGATGAGTTGTCGGTGGGCTTCCAGCACGCCGCACTGGCCGAGAAGCTATCCGATCCGAACCGCGTCGCGATCGTCCAGGACGCCATCGCGCAGGTCATGGGTGTGCGGTTGCGCGTCAAAGGCATCGTGACAGCGGACCATCCCGCGGACGGCGTTGCGAGCGCGCCTTCCCAGGCACAACCGGCGGCCAACCCGCAATCCAAGAAAGCGTCGCCCACCCCAAACACGTCAGCAGCGCCAGCGAAGCCGGCCGCGACCAGTAGTGAGCACGCCGCGAACAGCGCGGGACCCGCCGAGA
>CAZPTF010000039.1:0-19151 GCA_964589015.1 uncultured Anaerolineae bacterium | reverse complement strand
GCGCGGGTGTCATCACCGAGATCATCGAGTAAGAGAGGAGGACGGGACGACGATAAGGTTCTTATCGCCTTCCTTAATGAGAACATGGCAAAGCAGCGTATCCGAATTCGCTTGAAGGCTTATGATCATCGAGTGCTTGACCAATCAGTCCGCCAGATCGTGGGAACGGCAGAACGGACAGGTGCTGGCGTCGTCGGCCCGGTTCCGTTACCGACAAAAATCGAGAAGTTCACGGTCAACCGGTCGAGTTTCATCGACAAGGATTCTCGCGAGCAGTTTGAGATCCGGACGCACAAGCGCTTGATTGACGTCATTGACCCGGGCTCCAAGACCATCGACACGTTGATGCGGCTTAACCTCCCGGCGGGTGTGGACATAGAGATCAAGCTTTAGTTCAGAGTTCACAAGCGATCTCCGCGATACAGGTGGAGAATATGAGCTGGGCTGCGAAAGGAGAAACCGGGCCACGGTCGGCGGTGATTGATACGCGGCTCTGTTGGAACCGGCAGGGGGTATTATGAGAGGTATTCTGGGAAAGAAAGTGGGCATGACCCGAATTTTTGACGAACAAGGAGAAGTCATTCCGGTGACCGTGATCGAAGCCGGGCCTTGCTACGTCACGCAGCGCAAGACTGAAGCCCGTGATGGCTACAAAGCGATGCAAGTGGGCTTTGAAGAGGTTCCACCCAGGAAGTTGACTAAGCCGGAGATGGGGCATCTTCACAAAAAAGGTTTGCCTGCGCTGCGGCACCTGCACGAGTTTCGTCTGAAAGAGGGAGAGGAGTACTCGGAAGGTGACAAAATCACCGTAGACATTTTCGCGATCGGTGAGCGGGTGGATGTGATCGGCGTTTCCAAAGGCCGGGGATTTGCTGGTGGTATCAAGCGGCATGGCTTCAGTGGCGGGCCCATGACACACGGTCAATCTGACCGACAGCGCTCACCCGGGTCTATTGGTTCGGGTACGACCCCTGGTCGCGTCTACAAGGGCCTGCGTATGGCTGGGCACATGGGTAACGCGCAGGTGACAGCGCAGGGGTTGGAAGTTGTAATGGTGGACCCTGAAAGGAATCTCCTTGCGGTACGTGGCGGGGTCCCTGGGAGTAAAAACGGATTGCTCGTAATTCGCGAAGCCAGAAAGCAGGACTAGTATCCGGAAGGCCGGTGACTGGCTTCTAAGAAAGCATCCTTCATTCTCGTAAGGAGATGTAGCAATATGCAAGTTTCTTTGCGTAACATAAATGGTGAAATGGTCGGAGAAATTGAGCTCAGGCCGGAAATATTTGAAGTGCCCATCAATGTGCCGGTGATGCATCAGGCCTTGCTCCGCCAGGAGGCGAATGCCCGATTGGGAACGGCGGCGACAAAGACCCGTGGGCAGATCCGCGGTGGAGGCAAGAAGCCGTGGCGGCAGAAGGGTACCGGTCGTGCGCGACAGGGAACGACTCGTGCACCGCACTGGCGTGGTGGTGGCACGGTGTTTGGCCCCCAGCCGCGGAAGTACACGCAGGCGATGCCGCGCAAGATGCGCCGGCTCGCGCTCCGGTCCGCACTCTCTTCCAAGGCAGCGGAAGCGCGTATTGTCGTGTTGGATGCGCTCGAACTGGATGTGCCGAAGACAAAGCGCATGATAGAGATCCTCACCAACCTTGAGGTCACATCGACGGCGTTGGTGCTTCTTCCGGAGAAAAACGACGCTGTGGAACGTTCCGCTAACAATTTGAGCGGCGTCAAGACTTTGCGGGCGCATTATCTGAACATTAAAGATCTCTTGGGCTTTGATTATGTGGTTATGCCGCAAGGTGCCCTGGAAGTCATTGAGAGTTACCTGGGCTAGAGTCAGGTTAGGGGTGGCTCTCCGTTGGAGAGCAGCGTGAACCGGAACTCAGCGGGAGAAGGAGAAACACAATGCACATTTACGAGGTTCTTAGACGGCCTATCACGACAGAAAAAAGTGTGACCCAGTCGGAGCTCTTGAATCAATATACATTCGAAGTGGATAGGCGGTCGAACAAGCATTTGGTGAAAGAGGCGGTTGAGACATCCTTCGACGTGAAAGTCGTGGATGTGCGCATGATCACCGTTCCTGCCAAGAAAAGACGCTATGGGCGGCGCGCAGTTGTGAGCAAACCCATGTGGAAGAAAGCCGTGGTGACCCTGGCTACCGGGGATCGCATTCAGTTCTTCGAAGGTGTGTAGCAGAGTAGACAGATTGGAGCTGCGTTCATTAGACTCGCTGATTCACTGAAATTGAGGGAGTAATTATGGCCATTAAGGTGTATAAGCCCACTTCGCCCGGGCGTAGAGATATGACTACTCTGACCTTCGAGGAGATCACCCGCAGCCAACCTGAGCGTTCGTTGGTGATTCCGAAGAAGCAAAGAGCGGGGCGAAACTTCAGAGGCAAGATTACCGTCCGGCATCGGGGCGGGGGAAACAAGCGGCGGATCCGGATCATCGATTTCAAGCGCGACAAGGTTGGTGTGCCGGCGCGAGTTGCAGCAGTGGAGTATGATCCGAATCGTTCAGCACGCATTGCATTGCTGGTGTATGGCGATGGCGAGAAGCGGTACATCATTGCGCCGTTGGGCCTCAAAGTCGACGACAAGGTCATGTCGGGACCTGATGCGGAGATCCGCGTGGGGAATGCACTCCCACTGGCGAATATCCCCACCGGGACAATGATCCACAACATTGAGCTGCAGGTGGGCAGAGGCGGGCAGGTTGCGCGTGCCGCAGGTATCGCGGCGCAACTTCTGGCCAAAGAAGGGGCCTACGCGCAGGTCAGGATGCCGTCTGGTGAAGTGCGCATGGTGAGCCAGCATTGTATGGCGACAATCGGCCAGGTCGGCAATCCGGATCATGGCAACGTCAAGATAGGCAAGGCAGGTCGCAAGCGTTGGATGGGTTGGCGGCCAACGGTTCGTGGTTCAGCAATGACGCCACGCGATCACCCACATGGTGGAGGCGAGGGACGTTCGCCGATTGGGATGGCGTCACCCAAGACTCCGTGGGGCAAGCCTACGCTGGGTCAGAAAACACGGCGCAACAAAGCTACGGATAAGTGGATCGTGCGGCGTCGCAGCAAGAAGCGACGGTAGGGCAGCAACGGAAATAATGTGCGGAACGCCGGCAAGAGTGAGTTTGCCAGTGCCCGAAGGAGGTTGTGTGAGTGTCTAGATCTTTGAAAAAAGGACCGTTTGTCAGTCCGAAGCTTTTGAGAAGAATTGAGGCAATGAATCGGCAGGGTGAAAAGCGCGTCATCAGGACTTGGTCGCGTGCCTCTACGATTTTTCCTCAGATGGTAGGTCATACGATCGCTGTGCACGACGGCCGTCGCCATGTGCCGATTTACGTCACAGAGAATATGGTAGGACACAGGCTGGGAGAATTCGCCCCAACGCGATATTTCCGCGGGCACGTTGCAAAAGAGAAAGCAACCGGAGGCCGGTAAGCGTCGCTGTCGGTGTGTAGTGAAACCCATGATTACCCGGTTGGTCCGGAAGAGGGTAGGACATAATGGATTTTGAAGTGAGAGCGGTTGGTAAATACATTCAGATGTCACCTCAGAAGGTGCGCCTGGTCGTAGGCCAGGTTCGAGGTAAGCCGGTTGAGGACGCTCTGAATCTGTTGCAGTTCACTCCCAAAGCTGCGGCGAAGGCGGTGGCGAAAGTGATTCGCTCGGCGGTGGCTAATGCGGAAGAGAATTTTGGCCTGTCTCGGGAGGATCTGTATATCACTCGGATCATGGCTGATGAGGCCCCGACCCGCCGGTGGCGGCGGTTTGGTGCGCGTGGCCGGTTCAAGCCGATTCTGAAGAGGGCGACTCATCTGACCGTGATCTTAAGTGAACGTGAGCAAGGATAGTTTCCGGCTGTTTGAGCCGATGAAGCAGATGTAAAGGAGGAGTTACTTGGGGCGTAAAGTACATCCTTATGGATTCAGAATAGGTACTGTCAACACGTGGAAGTCCCGCTGGTACGAAGAAGGGTCGTCCTACGCTGAATTGCTCGAGGAAGATCGGCAGATTCGTGAACGAATCATCAAGGGCGTGCCGGGGGCCGGGATTTCGAAAGTGGAAATCGAGCGTTTCCCAAAACAGGTATCGATCACCATTCACACAGCAAAACCGGGTATCATTATTGGGCGTAAAGGTGCCAGTGTCAATCAGTTGCGCCGTGAGCTTGAAGAGCTGACCAACAAGAAAATTCGTGTCGATGTGATCGAAATCGAAAAGCCGGAGCTGGATGCCTACCTGGTCGCAGAGAGCATCGCGCAGCAGTTGGAGCGCCGCATTTCCCACAAGCGGGCCATGAAGCAGGCGATTACGCGTGCGATGCGTTTGGGGGCCAAAGGGATGATGATCGCGTGCGGTGGTCGTCTGTCAGGGTCAGAAATGGCTCGTCGTGAGACGCTCCGTGAAGGACGGATTCCCCGCCACACGCTACGGGCTGATATCGACTATGCCCACGCTGAGGCCTTGACGACTTTTGGGCGTATCGGCGTCAAAGTCTGGATTTATAAAGGCGATGTCTTTCTTGAAGAGGTATCTCCTCTCGAGGAAGAACTGCCAGATGTGGTGACAGCCTAGCCTGATCGAACTTTTCCCTGCGGGGAAGCACAGGTGGAATACGGCAGGTCCGTGGGGGTTGTGAACTCCTGGGGTGTCTGTCTGAGGAGACAATGACTTATGTTGATGCCAAAGAGAGTAAAATACAGAAAAACACACCGGGGGCGCATGAAGGGTCAGGCTTCCCGCGGTATCGAAATCTCTTTCGGTGAGTATGGCCTGCAGGCGCTGGAACCTTGTTGGATGACCAGTCGCCAGATTGAGGCGGCGCGTCGCGCGATTGTGCGTTTTGTGAGGCGTGGTGGGAAGCTCTGGATTCGTGTCTTTCCTGATAAGCCTGTTACGGCCAAACCAGCCGAGACCCGTATGGGAAGTGGAAAAGGTAATGTCGATCACTGGGTGGCCGTCATTAAACCGGGGCGTGTCTTGTTCGAAATTGGGGGCGTACCGGAGGATGTGGCCCGTGAGGCGATGCGGTTAGCTTCGCACAAGCTGCCTGTCCGAACCCAGTTCGTTGCCAAACGGGATATGGTAATAGGGGAGGATTAGGTCTGATGGAAGCACGAGAGATTCGCGGAATGGTTTCCGAGGAGATCAAACGCCGGTTAGACGATGCTTACCAGGAGCTCTTCAATTTGCGGTTTCAAGTGGTGACCGGCCAGTTGAAGAACAGCAATCGTCTGACCGAGGTGAAACGGGATATTGCGCGTATGAAGACCATTCTTCGTGAGCGACAGATAGTGGAGGAGGGCTCATCCTCATGAGAGAACAAAGAAAGAAACTCAGCGGGTTCGTAGTTAGCGATAAAATGGATAAGACGGTCGTCGTCCGCGTCGAGACGTCGAAACGACATCGCCTCTATCACAAAGTCGTCCGCTACGTCAAGAAGTACAAGGCGCACGACGCTAACAATGACTGCCGCGTGGGTGATCAGGTCTTGATTGTCGAGTCCCGCCCGCTTAGCAAAGAGAAACGTTGGGTTGTCGAAGAGATTCTGCTGCAAGCTGAAAGTGAGCCGACAGTAATCGCGGCGCAAGCCGAGGCGTAGGCGTGGTTCTGCTTGTTGACTATTGCTTGGTAGGGGTGACAGGAAAATGATCCAGCAAGAGAGTAGGCTCAAAGTTGCCGATAACACAGGTGCGAAAGAAATCCTGTGTATTCGCGTCGTGGGGGGTACCGGTCGGCGGTATGCTGCAGTAGGAGATCTCATCATTGCCACGGTGAAGCAGGCTGCACCGACCGGCTCGGTCAAAAAGGGCGATGTCGTACGCGCGGTGATTGTCCGGACAAAGAAGGAGTATGGTCGTCCGGATGGCTCCTACATCCGCTTCGATGAGAACGCGGCAGTCATTGTGGATGACAACAGGAGTCCTCGCGGCACGCGCATCTTTGGCCCTGTGGCGCGCGAGCTGCGCGATAAAGGTTTTATGAGGATCGTATCCT
The DNA here is from genome assembly GCA_964589015.1 of uncultured Anaerolineae bacterium. Classification (GTDB taxonomy): domain Bacteria; phylum Chloroflexota; class Anaerolineae; order DAOTYC01; family DAOTYC01; genus CAZPTF01. Next base: position 13,138 of record CAZPTF010000039.1, on the reverse strand, counting down.
TGGCACCGGAAGTGCTCTAGGAGTTCGATCTGGCGTTGAGATTATCCCCCTGCAGGGGTGAGTGAGGAGGTTGCGGTGAAGATCAGAAAAGGCGACACTGTACAAGTGATAAGCGGCGATGACAAAGACGCCAAAGGTACAGTTCACCGCGTGTACCCAAAGAAGAAGCAAGTGGTGGTGTCGGGTGTAAATATGGTCAAGAAGCATCAGCGACCGACAGGACAGACCAGGACGCAGGTGGGTATCATCGAGCGTGAAGCGCCGATCAACATATCCAACGTCGCATTGGTTTGTAGCAAATGCCACAAGCCGGTACGCGTAGGGTCGAAAGCGTTCGAGGACGGAAGCCATGCGCGAATCTGCAAGAGTTGCGGCGAGGTCATTGACTAAGTTTGAACAATACTCACACCAATCCCCCGCAAACGCCGGGATTTGTGGGTGTTGAAGGAGTCTGAGGGATGTCGAGATACAAAGAGCTATATACCAAAGAGATCGTGCCCGCCATGATGCAAGAATTCAACTATAGCAACGTCATGCAAGTGCCACGTCTGGAGAAAATCGTGGTCAACATCGGCATGGGCGAGGCGCTGGAGAACGCAAAGGCACTCGACTACGCGGTCGGTGATCTCGAAGCGATCACCGGACAGCATCCGGTTATCACACGGGCGCGCAAGTCAATCGCCGGGTTCAAAGTCAGAGAAGGCAATGCTATTGGCGTCAAAGTGACCTTGCGTGGCGATCGGATGTACAATTTCTTGGATCGGCTGTGCAACGTGTCGTTGCCCAGGCAGCGCGATTTCCGTGGCATTTCGCCAGATAGTTTCGATGGCCGTGGCAACTACGGGTTGGGTTTGCGCGAGCAGCTCATTTGGCCCGAGATCGAATACGATAAAATCGATCGGGTTCGCGGAATGAGCTTGACGATCGTGACCACTGCGAAGACCGATGAGGAATCCAGACGATTGTTGACGTTGTTCGGGATGCCTTTCCGCAAGCGATAGGCATGGTTCGAAATGGCGACTTCACGAGTGTGGGTAAGATTGTTTAGCATCTTGGCTTAATGTTAGGGAGGAAACGTGGCGAAAAAGAGTATTGTAACACGCGAAACACGCCGCAAATACAAAACCCGAATACGAAATCGGTGTTCAGTGTGTGGTCGACCGCGCGGTTACATGAGGCGGTTCCAGTTGTGTCGTATTTGCTTCCGCGAGCGCGCTTTGCAGGGCCTCATTCCAGGCGTGACAAAGTCGAGTTGGTAGCAGTCTCAGAACGCAGGATGTGTGAGAATCTATCCCGATATTGTACTGCGAAAGTTGCGGGGCTTGGCTGTAAGGTGGCCAGGTTGTATCCCAGGGAATAGGAGAAGCAGGCTATGAGTATGTCTGACCCTATAGCTGATCTGTTAACTCGAATCAGGAATGCCACTATGGCACACCACAATCAGGTGGTGGTTCCTCATTCGAAGCTGAAATTGGCTATTGTGAATATACTGAAAGAAGAAGGTTTCATCGAAAAATACGAAGTGGCGAAAGAATCACCGCGCCCGCTGATTCGGATCTGGCTGAAGTACGATGATGATAGACGACCTGTGCTCACCGGACTCAAGCGTGTGAGCAAGCCCGGTTGCCGGATCTACAGCAGACGTGAGGATGTCCCCTGGGTTTTCAGCGGCCTGGGTGTTGCGATTCTGTCGACTTCAAAGGGAGTTGTCACAGATTCTCAGGCGCGCAGGCTGGGTGTCGGCGGCGAGGTATTGTGTTACGTCTGGTAATCCGACCAGGGGTTCAGTAATCTGTTGGGATGGAGGTGTGTTGTGTCGCGTGTTGGTCGAATGCCAATTACCCTGCCGCAAGGTGTAAATGTCAAGATCGACGGACAGCATGTGTCTGTGCAGGGCCCAAAGGGCGAATTGTCCTATGAAGTGCGGCCCGAAATTGCGGTCACGCTTGATGATGGGCAATTGGTAGTTGCCCGTTCCAGCGATGAACGCCAGCATCGTGCCTATCATGGCCTGACGCGTGCTTTGTTGGCAAATATGGTCCACGGTGTAAGCGAAGGGTTCAAGAAAGTGATGGAAGTGGAAGGCGTAGGGTATCGCGCCAGCCTGCAGGGTGAGGCGTTGGTGTTGCAGGTGGGCTATTCCCATCCTGTCGAAGTTGTTCCCCCACCCGGAATCAAATTTTCCGTCGAAAAGGGCGATCGTGTTTTTACCGTCGAAGGGATCAACAAAGAGCTGGTCGGAGAAATCGCAGCCAAGATCCGGGCCATTCGCAAACCTGAACCCTACAAGGGCAAAGGGATCAGGTATCAGGGCGAACGTGTTCGTCGCAAGGCTGGAAAAGCTGGCAAGGTCTAGTGATTTTCGGTGGGCTTGATCCGCTGCACCAGTTGTTGGAGCGAGTATCCAGGTCCGTTGATCAAAGGGAGTTAAGAGGTGAGTGAGATTAATCGAAGTGTAGCGCGTCGACGGCGGCATGAGCGTGTTCGGGAACATGTGATAGGCACCAGTGACCGTCCTCGCCTCAATGTGTTCAGGAGCTTGAAGCAGATCTATGCTCAGGTAATCGATGATAGTCGGGGTTGCACGATTGTCGCGGCCTCCACACTGGATGCCGAGCTCCGCGATCAGCTTGAGGGTTTGAATAAGACCGATCAGGCGAAACTGGTTGGGAGTCTGGTCGCGAAGCGGGCTCTGGAAAAGGGAGTCAGGAAAGTCGTCTTTGACCGTGGTGGCTATCTTTATCACGGACGCGTTAAGGCCCTGGCTGATGCTGCGCGCAAGGATGGACTGGAGTTCTAGTCTGAATTAGCAGACCTGAGTGTCGTATCAGTGCAATTGGTCTATTAAGGGAGGATCGATGCCGAGAAGGGATTTTGAAGAAGTTGAAGAGTTCGAAGAAAAAGTGGTGAGCATCGCCAGGACCGCGAAAGTGGTCAAGGGTGGTCGTCGCTTTGGCTTTAGAGCTGTCGTCGTCGTCGGCGATAAGCAGGGTAATGTAGGTGTTGGTGTCGGGAAGGCCGGGGATGTCCCCGAAGCGATCCGCAAGGGTGGCGAACGCGCCCGGCGCAATATGCAGCGCGTCATTTTGGACGGCACTACGATTCCCCATCCGATTTTGGCCAGTTTTGGTGGCGCAAAGGTTTTACTCAAACCAGCATCTCCTGGCACTGGCGTAATCGCTGGTGGTGGCGTGCGTGCAGTGGTGGAAGCCGCTGGTGTCCGTGACATTCTGACCAAGTCATTGGGCAGTGCCAACATCTTGAACGTTGCCCAGGCCACGTTCGAGGGGTTGAAAAGCCTGAAGGCGGCAGAAGGTGAAGCGCAAAGACGGGGAGTGCCTGTGTCCAAGTTGATCCCCCATTGGAGGCGCGGAAATGTCGAAGAGTGAATTGGAAAAAACGGAACGGTTACGGCTCACTTGGGTAAAGAGCAGCATCGGGTATTCCAAACGGCAGAAGGCAACGATGAAAGCGCTTGGCTTTCATAAACTGGGCGATGTCGTTGAACATGACAGTACACCGGCTATCAGAGGAATGGTTGCGAAAGTGAGCCACCTGATTCGTCTGGAAACTGGCGGTTGATCTCGTTTGAGGATTGGCTGCACAACTACCAGACTTTCTTTGGAGATAAGAGCGAATGAAACTGCATGAACTTCGCCCTGCGAAGGGGGCAAAAAAGTCTCGAAAAAGAGTTGGCCGTGGGCCTGCGGCCGGACAGGGCAAGACCGCTGGCCGTGGTACCAAAGGCCAGAACGCCAGAGCAGGTGGGGGCGTTCGTCCATACTTTGAGGGTGGGCAGTTGCCTCTCGTAAGGCGCTTGCCGCACAAACGTGGGTTCAAGAATCCCTTCAAGGTGCACTATGCCCCTGTTAACGTGGAACGGTTGTTGGAATTTGACGCAAACACACCCATTACTCCGGAGCTGTTGGCGGAAGCAGGTATTATTCGTTCTCCTGAAGCTTTGGTAGTGATTTTGGGTAACGGCGATGTGGACAAGCCTCTGGTAGTAAAGGCCCACCGTTTTTCCGCTGTGGCGCGTGAGAAGATCACGAAAGCCGGCGGGAGTGTCGAAGAGCTGGCGCTGTAAGTGTTGGACTGCCATACTCTATTTCTGTGGAGGAGAGTATAAGATGCTACAAGCCGTTCGGAACGCCTTTAAGCTACCAGACCTGAGACGCAGAATCTTGTTCACCTTTGGGATTTTGGTGATTTACCGGTTGGCGTCACACATTCCCGTACCCAATGTGGATCTTGAGGCGTTGCGGCAAGTCTTCGAGACCAACCAGCTTCTGGGCATGCTCGACATGTTCTCCGGGGGAGCGATGTCCAGCTTCTCCGTGATGGCCATGGGTGTCTACCCTTATATTACGGCATCCATTATCATGCAATTGCTTGTACCAATCATTCCGCAGTTGGAAGAGATCGCCAAAGAGGGAGAGGCTGGGCGGAACAAAATCAATCAGTATACGCATTGGTTGACGGTGCCACTTGCCCTTCTGCAAGCCTATGGGCAGGCCACCTTGCTCTCGCGTGGGGAACTGCCGGTGCTGAGGGATTTCGGGTTTGGCTCGTCAACAAGCGTCTTGCCAACCTTGAGTACGCTCATCACTCTGACTGCAGGTACGGTAGTTGCTGTCTGGCTGGGCGAATTGATTACGGAACAGGGGATTGGAAATGGTGTCTCGATCATTATCTTCGGTGGGATCGTGGCCCAAGTTCCACAACGCGTCGGGCAGCTGATCGTGGGTGAGAGCGGCATCTGGTCGTTGTTGGTCTTCCTCGTCGTCACGGCGATTACGGTTCTGGTGATTGTGTTCATCCAGGAAGGGCAGCGGCGCATTCCCGTGCAGTATGGCAAACGTGTACTGGCAATGCGCGGCAACCGTCTGCGGATCGCTGGTGGGCAGAGCACATACGTCCCGTTGCGTGTCAATTCCGCCGGGATGATCCCGTTGATTTTTGCGCAGTCGATCCTGATCTTCCCTGGGGTAATCGCCAGTTACTTCGTGTATTCGAAGTCGGCGTTTATCGGTCAGTTGGCGACAACGATCAACCAGATCTTCAGCCCAGGCAGTAATATCTACTGGATTCTGTACTTCTTTATGGTGGTTGGGTTCACCTATTTCTATACCGACGTGATATTCCGCCAGCAGAACCTGGCCGAGAACTTGCAGAAACAGGGCGGATTCATACCCGGCATTCGCCCAGGTAAACGTACGTCCGATTACCTGAACGGCGTCTTGCAGCGGATTACCCTGGTCGGAGCGGTGTTCTTGGGTGCGGTGGCAATCTTGCCGTGGGTTCTGCGGGACCTCACTGAGACGCAGACGCTGTTGATTACCAGCACCGGTTTGTTGATCGTCGTCGGTGTGGTGCTCGATACGATGAAGCAATTGGAAGCGCAGCTCCTGATGCGCCACTATGAAGGGTTCATTAAGTAGGGAACAGGATCGGGTTCATCCGGGTCAACGTCGGTCATAGTTGTAAACGATAAGGGAGGCGGTTGTTCCATTGGCTAGAAATGAAACAGCGAAACACATTATCTTGATAGGCGCTCCCGGGGCAGGCAAGGGGACGCAGGCCACCGTGCTTTCCGAGCAGTTGGATGTGCCGCACGTTTCATCTGGCGATCTTTTCCGTGATAATCTCAAGCGCGAGACCCCTCTGGGGCTACAGGCGAAGAGCTACATGGAGAAGGGCGAGTTGGTGCCGGATGATGTGACGATCGCGATGGTACGCGACCGGTTGATGCAGCCCGATTGTGACCGTAAAGGGGCCATTCTGGATGGATTCCCGCGAACGGCCGAACAGGCCAAATCGCTTGACGATGTGTTGCAGAAAGATGGCAAGAAAATCGACGTCGTGGTGTTCATCCAGGTGCCAGAAGATGTCCTGGTCGAGCGTTTGACGGGGCGGTGGATTTGTCGCAATTGTCAGGCCGTGTATCACACGCAGTTCAATCCGCCGCGTCAGGCGCAGGTTTGCGACGTTTGTGGTGGCGAGCTCTACCAGCGTGCGGACGACCAGCCCGATACGGTGCGGAATAGATTGGCAGTATACTTTGAGCAGACAATGCCTTTGGTGAAGTTTTACAAAGATAAAGGGTTGCTGCGCGAAATAGATGGGCAGCAGGATATCGAACAGGTGCGTGCGGCTCTTCTGGAGACGATTCAGGTAGCAGGGTAAGGTTCCGTGGTCATTCTCAAGTCTCCTCAGGAAATCAAGAAGATGCGCGAGGCCGGGCGGATCGTGGCGGAAGTGCTGGAGCTGATGCGCGTGAGTGTCGAGCCTGGCGTCACGACTGCGGAGCTGGATGCACTGGCGTACGATGTGATCGTCAAGGCCAAAGCGATACCCTCGTTCAAAGGCTATCGCGGGTATCCTGCATCGATATGTGCTTCTGTGAACGAGGAGATCGTCCACGGGATCCCGGGAGATCGTGTGCTGAACGAAGGGGACATCATCAGTATCGATGTCGGGACGATCTATCGTGGATTCCAGGGAGATGCAGCGATCACGTTGGGTGTCGGTGAAATCACGCCCGAGGCACAGCGTCTGTTGCAGGTAACACAGCAGGCTTTGGAAATTGGGATTGAGCGGGCTCAGGCAGGGAATCATCTGGGAGATATTTCCTGGGCGATTCAGAACTATGTCGAAAACAGCGGCATGAGTGTCGTGCGTGAGTATACCGGACATGGTATCGGGCGCAAGATGCATGAAGACCCGCAGGTGTTTAACTTCGGAGAGCCGGGAGAGGGGCTCCTGCTGCGGAGCGGCATGACCATCGCATTGGAGCCGATGGTCAATTTGGGAGATTGGCGAACCAAGGTCCTGGAAGATGGATGGACAGTTGTGACGATGGATGGGAAGCTTTCCGCTCATTTCGAGCATACCATCGCTGTGCTCGATGGTGAAGCGCAAATCCTGACTCAATTATGAGTGTCCGGACGAGCTCCTGGTAAAGAAATTGTTTGATAGGGAAAGAGGTCTGAAGATGAAGGTCAAACCGTCAGTGAAGGTGCGTTGCGAGAAGTGCAAAATTGTGAAGCGCAAGGGTGTTGTGCGGGTTATCTGTAAGAACCCCAAACACAAGCAACGACAGGGATAAGATCGGTAGCGTGGATAAAATTGTCTTTTTGCTCTCTGCCCTGAGAGCGATTGTGGGAGGAAGTGTGAATGGCTAGAATTGCTGGGGTCGACTTGCCCCGGGATAAGAATGTCGAGATAGCGTTGACGTATATCTACGGCATCGGAAGAACAACCAGCCAGAGGATCTTGTCGCAAGCCAACATCGAAGCAAACACGAAGGTGAAGGACTTGGCGGAAGCCGAAGTTGGGCGGCTGCGTGAGATCATCGACAAGAACTACCGTGTCGAAGGTGACCTTCGTCGAGAAGTGGCGATGAACATCGGGCGCCTCCAGGAGATCGGTTGTTATCGTGGTATCCGGCACCGGCGAAACCTGCCGGTTCATGGGCAGAGAACGCGGACAAATGCCCGCCAGAAACGTGGACAGCGTAGAACTGTCGCCGGTAAGCGTCGGTCAAAGGCCAAGAAGTAGAAATAAGCAGGATAAACTGTGCAGAAGCGGCGTAGTACCGCAGTTGTACACTGACGGTTGGTTGCGCAGGCGCTGGCAGTTTAGTAGGTTTGAGGAGGAAAAATGGCAAAACGTTCGACAAGCAAACGCGCTGGGCGTCGAGAACGAAAGAATATACCATTTGGGCAGGCTCACATTCAGTCCACTTTTAATAACACAATCATCACACTCACCGATCCAAATGGGAATGTGGTGGTGTGGGCAAGCGCCGGCACGGCTGGCTACAAGGGGTCGCGGAAGAGCACACCCTATGCGGCGCAGTTGGCCGCACAGAACGCCGTGAAGGAAGCTATGGAAAATGGCATGCGTGAGGTCGATGTTTTTATCAAAGGGCCTGGCCCTGGACGCGAGGCGGCGATTCGCTCTATTCAGGCGGCTGGCCTAAAGGTGAAGTCGATCACTGATGAGACGCCTATACCTCACAACGGGTGTCGCCCTCCCAAGAAACGTCGGGTCTAGAGCGGGTATTTAACATCTGATAAATGAGTAGCGGTTTGGCTCGCTATTTGTGGAGGCAAAATGGCAAGATATATCGAATCTGTTTGTAAGTTGTGTCGGAGAGAGGGTGAGAAGCTGTTTTTGAAGGGTGAGCGGTGTTTCTCTTCCAAGTGTGCGGTCGAGAAGCACTCGTATCCGCCGGGCATGCATGGGCCGCAGCGTCAGTTTCGTCGCAAAGCCTCCGATTACGCGATGCAATTGCGCGAAAAGCAGAAGGCACGCCGTATTTACGGTGTGTTCGAGAAGCAGTTCCGCCGTTATTTTCAGGACGCGGAACGCCGTCGCGGGTTGACAGGGACCAATCTGCTGGTAACCCTGGAGTCTCGTCTGGACAATGTGGTTTATCGGTTGGGGCTGGCAGAATCTCGCCCTCAGGCAAGACAGATTGTGCGCCATGGACATATCGAAGTCAATGGTAAGAGGGCCGATATTCCATCTCTCCTGGTCCATCCTGGAGACATCATTACGATTGCGGATCAGAGCAAACAATCTCAATTGTTCCAGGGTCTTGCAGAGAACCTGAGTGATCGAATGGTGCCGGGTTGGCTATCGATCGACCCGGACAAGATGATGGGAACTGTCCTGAGTGTTCCCTCACGTGCGGAAATCGACGTATCTCTCGAAGAGCAATTGATAGTGGAGTACTACAGCCGCTAGAAGGGTCTGTCGAGGGTGGAGCGATTTGAAAATGAGTGTCATTGTTGGGATATCGCTCTGCCCAACACGAGAGGGGTTAAGGTTATGAACAGAATACTACCAAAGATAGATATAGATGCTGCTTCTCAGGAGTATGGGAAGTTTGTCATTGGCCCTTTGGAAGGCGGTTTTGGAATTACGCTGGGCAATGCTTTGCGCCGGACTTTGCTCTCGTCTCTGCCCGGCGCAGCCGTAACATCGGTACGTGTGAGTGGGGTTCATCACGAATTCTCGGACATTCCGAATGTGCGCGAAGACATGATGATGTTCATCCTCAATCTCAAGAGACTTCGCTTGATTGTGCACTCGGATGAGCCGCTGCGCATGCGACTTCATGTCAGTGGCGAGGGCGATGTCACGGCTGGCGATCTGGAATGCCCTGCCGATGTGGAGATCATCAATCCGGAACTGCATCTTCTTTCCGCCGACTCGCCTGATGCAGATCTGGAGATCGAGTGTGTAGTGGAACGCGGCACCGGATACTCGCCGGCGGAAGAACGCAGCAAATTGCCGATCGGCGATATTCCTATCGATGCGATCTTCAGTCCGGTCCGAAAAGCGAACTACGTGGTGGAACGAACCCGTGTGGGGCAGATGACTGACTTCGATCGATTGGTGGTCGAGGTCTGGACAGATGGAACCGTTACCCCGCAGGAGTGTTTGCGCCAGAGTGCACAGATATTGCTGCGGCTCTTCAGCCTCGTCTCGGGTGTTGGCGAGGTGGCGCTAGAGCCCGCAGCGACTGAAGTGGAAGTCAGGGGCGTATCGAGTCGTATGTACGATGTGCCTATTGAGGATCTGGGTCTGTCCGTTCGCGCTTACAATTGTCTGAAAAGAGCGGGGGTCACCAAGGTCGGCGAAGTGCTCGAACGCCTTGAGAAAGGCGAGGAAGAGATCCTGGCGGTACGCAATTTCGGCCGAAAGTCGCTGGATGAACTCCGTGAGAGTCTGGTTGAAAAAGGATTTATGTCGTCTATGGGAGTAATTCCTCACGCTTCAGCCTCCGATGAGGACGTTGACGATGAAGAGGAACTTGTGGATGACGATATGGAAATGAGCGAAGAACTCGAAGACCTGGATTTGGAAGAAGAAGCGGTCGACGAGTGAGAGTCTTAACGTGAGGGGGACCCATGAGACATCATGTTGCTGGGCGGAAGCTGAGCCGCTCCAAGGATCAGCGCCGGGCACTGCGCAGGAATCTGGTTACACAACTTTTCAAGTATGATCGAATCAAAACGACTGAGGCCAAGGCCAAAGCAGTCCGCGATGACGCCGAAAAGTTGGTTACTCTGGCTAAGCGGGGCGATGTTCATGCCCGACGTTTGGCCGCGTCAAGGGTCAACGAGTCGGAAGTCGTAAACAAGTTGTTCACTGAGTTGGCAACCCGCTATGAGGATCGCGTCGGTGGTTACACCCGCATCCTTCGTCTGGGCCGCCGGCTGGGTGATGGTGCTGAAATGGTCGTGTTGGAGTTAGTGGACTAGTCGGACATGAGAGGGTACCAAATTCCCGAAGAAGTGGTCGGTGGACCCTGCGAGCGGGACGGTGGTATCCGTAAGGTTGCGGTTGTTATCGAATACAACGGGGCTGGCTATTGCGGATTTCAGCGACAGCTCTCAGAACCAACCATTCAGGCTGAGTTAGAGTCGGTTCTTTACAGGATTACTCAACAAGTCTGTGTCGTCCGCGGGGCAGGACGTACCGACAGTGGCGTCCATGCACGTGGGCAGATTGTTCATTTCCAAACGAAGTGGAAGCACTCCTGGGCGGAGCTCTTGCGGGCGATGAATGCACTGCTGCCGAACGACGTTTCTGCGCTGAGGATATTCCCGGTGTCGGTCGATTTCGATGCTCGCTACAGCGCAATCAGTCGTGTTTACCGGTACGTGATCTACAACAGGAAGGTGCGCTCTCCATTTATAACACACCTCGCCCATCGGATCGAGCGGCGATTGGATGTGCAGGCGATGAATCTGGGCAGTGCGTGTCTGGTGGGTGCCCACGATTTCTCCTCTTTTGGTCAGTCACCTTCCGGTGGTCACACGATCAGAGAGGTTTATGGTGCGTACTGGTGTTGTCAAGGAGATTGGGTGTTCTTTGACATCGAGGCAAATGGCTTTCTTCGCCACATGGTGAGGAGTCTGGTGGGTACGCTCATTCAGGTGGGGCTGGGTAAGATGTCTCCCACAGAAATGGCGCAGATTCTTCGCGGACAGGATAGAAGTCTGGCGGGGCCGACTGCGCCGCCGCACGGGTTGTACTTAGAGAAGATCTGTTATCGGGCACCCTGGCAAGGAATCGTCTGAGAAGTGACGCTCGGTTAGTCAGAGATGGCGTACTTGAAGTTAAGGAGTCGGGAATAAAGTGAAGACATACGTGGTGAAACCAAAAGAAATCGTTCGTGAATGGTATGTAGTGGATGCCGAAGGGCAGACCCTGGGTCGCCTGGCGTCCAAGATCGCCCAGGTTTTGAAGGGGAAACACAAACCCATCTATACCCCAAATTGTGACACGGGTGATCATGTGATCGTCATCAATGCCGATAAGATTCACGTCACGGGCAACAAGCTGACACAGAAGATCTACTATCGGCACTCGCTGTATCCCGGTGGCCTGAAGTCGATCCCGTTGGAGGATCAGCTTCAGCAGCACCCAACTCGTGTTCTGGAGGCGGCGGTCAAAGGCATGTTGCCAAAGAACAAATTGGGCCGGGCGATGATCAAAAAACTGAAAATTTACGCTGCCCCTGAGCATCCGCACCAGGCGCAGTGCCCAAAACCACTTGAACTGTAATTAGGGAGGAGCCGCTTAGATGGCAACTTATTATCAAGGTACGGGAAGGCGTAAGGCTGCTACTGCTCGAGTTCGGCTTTATCCTGGAGGCAGTGGGAACATTACGGTCAACGGACATGGTCTGGAAGAGTATTTCTGCCGAGCGCGAGATGCCGTGTCAGCCATAGAACCGATGCAGGCGACAGCGATGGAAAGCAAGTTCGATGTCACTATCCAGGTGACCGGCGGTGGTGTCAGTGGTCAGTCAGGGGCGGTGCGTCATGGTATCGCGCGTGCGTTGGTCGAAGCCGATCCGGAACTGCGCGCAGCCCTGCGTAAGGCGGGTTTCTTGACGCGTGACCCGCGAGCCAAAGAACGCAAGAAACCCGGTCTCAAGCGAGCCCGGAAGGCGCCGCAGTACACCAAGCGGTAGAGTCAAATCGAGAACGACATCCTTTGTTCAACGTATCTCTGTCTTTGTAGAGGAAATTGAAGGTATCCAAGCTCTTCCTGGGCCTGGATACCTGTGTATGCACCACGCACGCAGCCTCAGGTGCTGCTGAAGAGCGAACGAAAGAGGTGGAGCGCAACTCACTCCACCTCTTTTGACGTGGTATGCGGAAGGATGGCAGGGGTTTCGGATGCGAGTCCACTACGCTATTGGGCCACGTACAAGATCAAGACGACGGCGAGTCCCCACAACCCCAAAGCGGCCATCAGCGGCTTGTCACGCAGAACGATTTCCTCCGGCGCCCCACCCGCGTTCTTGACATGAATGAGATAGAGGTAGCGGAAAAGCCCGTACAACACGAAAGGCAGCGTCAACATCATCGTGTGGTCCTTCGGCAGGTTCTCTGCGGAGAAGGTATAGAGCGAGTAGGCAATCAACGTTGCCGCGGAGAGTATCGCGATCATCTCGTCGATGAAACTCAGCGTATACTCGTTCAGGATGGTCCGGTGATTGTTGGCGTTGTCCTTCAGCAGGAAGAGCTCGTTGCGGCGCTTTCCCACCGCGAGAAACAAGGCGAGGAGCGTGGTACAGACGTAGAGCCAGGGAGAGAACCGTTCCACGTGGACGAGGACGACTCCGGCGATCACGCGTAACACGAACCCGGCGGCGATGGTCATGACATCGATGATGACCAGGTTCTTCAGCCAGAAGGAATAGGCGATCATCATCACCACGTAGCCCAGGGTAATTGCGCCGAAAGATGGCTCCAGCCAGAACGAAAGGGGCAAACCGATCGCGGCGATCAACAGGGCGGCGATAACCGCGGTGTGGGGAGACAGCTTTCCGGATGCGAGCGGGCGATGTTTCTTGGTTGGGTGCTGGCGGTCCTTTTCGACGTCGACCAAATCGTTGATGATGTAGATCGTACTGGACAGCAGGCAGAACAGCACCGCGCCTGCGATGGTGCGGAACAACGGCTGGATGTCGAACAGCTTGACGTCGAAGACCAAAGCAGCAAAGACGAACACATTCTTGGACCACTGCTTAGGTCTGAGCGTTTTGATCTTATGTATTAACTTGTGAATTCTAGTTAATTAATATTTTTTCGTTTGTGTTATGTTT
>CAZPTF010000038.1:16167-19273 GCA_964589015.1 uncultured Anaerolineae bacterium | reverse complement strand
GTAATAGAATGGCCACGGCAATTAACACCACCATCAGGACTCCCAAAAATCCAGCCAGAAAACCGAAGAACCCGAACACACCGGGTTGAAAATGGTTCTTAGCGATGGCCTTGTGGAGCCGGAAAATCTGGTAAGCGGCCAGCGCCGGGATACCGAACATCATCGTATTGACGCCGAGCGTGGTGAGTCCGCCATGTTGGAACATGACCGCCTGGAAAAACAGACCGATCAGGATCGCGGGGAAGGCATAGTAACCCAACACAGCACCCATCAGGCCGACGAGCAGCAGATGAACACTGGTGGGTGGTACCGGAATATGTATCCAGGAGGCGACGAAAAAAGCTGCCGTGAACAACGAAGCCTTCGGCAGGCTTTCACGTGGGTCCGCCTTCTTGCCGATCTGCCGCAGGGAATACGCCGTCCCTGCGGCAGTGACAGCGTAACCGGCGATACACACCGTCGCCGGCAGCACCCCATCAGGAATGTGCATCTAGTTCCTCCCTTTGCGCGCAAAGAAGAGCGCAGTCCCGACGAATCCCCAGATCACGCACGCGGCCATCACGATAATCTGGGTCGTGGAGTAACCCGCGCTGACGGAAACGGGCGCCGTGCCGGCTGTGCTGCCTTCGGAAACGAGCACGCTGCCATCATTGACGATGATCTGCACCAGTGGGGCGTTACGGTCTGTTGCCTGTCCAGCCCCCACCGCTATACTACCAGGAGACTCAAGCGGTTTTGTCGTGTCGGGTGCCAGCGGCTGGGCGGCGATGCCAGATTGTGCGGAGCTGGTTTCCGGTGCTTTCGTCTCGGTAACGGGGGGTTCGGATTCAGTTCCCAGCGTTTTCGCCTCGTCGCCGGTGATCTTGATGTGGATCATGTCGCCGTGACCGGCTTTACGGACCTGCACGTCCCAGGTACCGGGAATGGACAGATCCGGTTCGAATGTGTAATTGCCGGCTTCATCCATCTTTCCGGTCTGCCACGGGTTGATGAGGTCATTGGGAGCAAAGATAGCGACCTGGGCGTCGGACATCACTTCGCCGGAATCAAAATCGGCATGGATCTCGATTTTGACAGCGCCGTTTTCGACATACATCCGGTGTTCGATCACCACTCCGTGAGCACGCGCGGTTCCGATTATACTCAAGACACCAATAAGAGCAAACGACAATATCAGCCAGATTTTTCTGTTCAATGTGATGTCCCTCCACCTTTTTCGGATTGACAGTTGTTTCTCTGCACTCACTCCACAAGCATAGCCACCCGGCGGTCACAGCATGACTACTGCGACTGCCGGGTATTCCATTCGTTCGTGGCTACTATGCTTAGCAGACTTGCCGCGGAATGTATCGTCAGAACGATCCTTCCATGTGTTCCGTGTCTTCAGGGCAAGACTTCGGACAACGGGTTCTACTGTCCCGTATCAGCCGACGGTGTACAATGGCAATGGCCCTCGCCGACGTGTCCGAGTGTCGGCAGGATGTCCAACACCAGCTGGTAGTCGGCAGGGGACAGTCCCGCCTGCAACGCGCCCATGTCGAGATCGACGACACCGTCCTGGGCGAGGGCGGCGAGCGGAGCGAAACCGAGCGCGCCCACGTTCAGGCCGTCATCCTGCGGCGTATCCGCATCACCGAACAGGTGGTCGAAGTGGAAGGTCATTTCGAGCTCGGTGGTGCCGCCTTCCTGCAGGATACCTTTGCGCATGTCGCCGATGTACTCGCCGCAAGTGAAGGCGTAGGTATCAGCGAACTTGAGTGTGAAGGGGTTCGACTCATCGTCTTTGGTGGCTGTACCGAGCACGACCAGGCTGTAACCTGCGGCGGGACCGCTCTCGGCGGGCATCATGACGAACGATACGGCGTTGTAGAAGCCGGCAGGTGCGTCGGCGACGGTTCCGACCGGGATAGGGGCGGCATCCGCGTCGCCAGCGGCGAGGTCGACGGTGTGCACGCCGGGCAAGGCGACCGAGACACCGGCTGAGACTTCGTCGCCTGTGTCGGCGTCATAGGGTGGATCGGTCTGGTAGGCGGACACGTCACCCAGCGTGATGTACACGTGGTCGAACTGGATGGCCCAGCCGTCCTTGCTGGTGAAACCCTGGCGCACGAAATCTTCCCCGTTGGCGACGAACTGCACTCCCATTGCGGCTGGTGACGTACAATGGCAATGGCCCTCGCCGACGTGTCCGAGTGTCGGCAGGATGTCCAACACCAGCTGGTAGTCGGCAGGGGACAGTCCCGCCTGCAACGCGCCCATGTCGAGATCGACGACACCGTCCTGGGCGAGGGCGGCGAGCGGAGCGAAACCGAGCGCGCCCACGTTCAGGCCGTCATCCTGCGGCGTATCCGCATCACCGAACAGGTGGTCGAAGTGGAAGGTCATTTCGAGCTCGGTGGTGCCGCCTTCCTGCAGGATACCTTTGCGCATGTCGCCGATGTACTCGCCGCAAGTGAAGGCGTAGGTATCAGCGAACTTGAGTGTGAAGGGGTTCGACTCATCGTCTTTGGTGGCTGTACCGAGCACGACCAGGCTGTAACCTGCGGCGGGACCGCTCTCGGCGGGCATCATGACGAACGATACGGCGTTGTAGAAGCCGGCAGGTGCGTCGGCGACGGTTCCGACCGGGATAGGGGCGGCATCCGCGTCGCCAGCGGCGAGGTCGACGGTGTGCACGCCGGGCAAGGCGACCGAGACACCGGCTGAGACTTCGTCGCCTGTGTCGGCGTCATAGGGTGGATCGGTCTGGTAGGCGGACACGTCACCCAGCGTGATGTACACGTGGTCGAACTGGATGGCCCAGCCGTCCTTGCTGGTGAAACCCTGGCGCACGAAATCTTCCCCGTTGGCGACGAACTGCACTGTGCCTGCGCCGCCCGTTTCTGCGGTAGCGCCGGGAGTGAGGATGATTCCACTCAGTGCTGAGACCAATACAACGACGAGCATGATATGGATGGATAATTTTTGCATTTCTCTCTCCTTTTGGATTACAGGTGATTCCTGTTGGTGCGAACAAGAAGGTCGCGAACACGTATCGGATTCACTCCGAGATCGCGACCTTCATGGCCAGATTCTGCTCTCGATGAGAATTGGATGGCCTCCCCCT
>CAZPTF010000038.1:0-16067 GCA_964589015.1 uncultured Anaerolineae bacterium | reverse complement strand
TGGAGCCGGCTGGCATCATACGCCGGTCTCGGTCCAATACCCGTACCCCAATTCGAGGTACTTCAAAGCCTGCCACCTGGCCGATTTCGGCCAGGCAGTTCTGGGTTTCGGTATCGCGCCCTTGCAGGACTGAACTGCCAACCACAACGATTGCTCCTTTGCCTGGTTTCAGTACTCTGAACATTTCTTTCAGACTCCGTGTCATTTCGGAATAATAGCGGTGGAGTACCAAACCCTTCTTGGGTGACAACTCGGCGATCTCGGTCACCAAACGTGATGTCCGTTCTGGTAATGGCTCAAAATCGAAATTGGCGGTTGACTCCCCCCCGATGTATTCGCTACGCTTGCGTCCCAGGTGATCGATGGGGTATCCGAGCCAGACCAGGGAAAACTTGTGAGCGCGCATGTAGTCGATTGCGTTGGACGCATAGGGTGGCGACGTCACGATCAGATCTACACAAGCGTCTGCGAGTGGCAGGTTCTGGGCATCCCCGAACGCCATGCCTGGCGGGATCTTGCCTGAAACCAACGTCTGGAGGTTCTTGGCGTTGCGGTGGAACCTCTTCTCGAACTCTTCGAGTGGAGAGCGCAATGTCTTTGTCACATACGGTGCTCGCTGCGACGGTTCGTCCAGGGACTTTTCGGCTATAGAGTGCGTTGTCTCGTCGATGACTATCTTGGCGCGGTGGGGCCGCGTGTGCGCCAGGTCGAGGGCAAGTGAAACGCCACCGGTCTTCGTAATGATGATGGATGAGAAAACGAGTTCGAAAAAAAGCCGAAGATCGGGATCAACAACGCCTCGGATCGCGGTGATGAGAGCCTGCAACTCACGCTGGGTTTGGGGTGCGAACCAGTAGTCGATGAATTGCCTTGTCTTGGCATCCCAATGCGTGTTCAACATATCGACGGGATGTGTGTTTTGCTGCCTGACCGCAAAGGAGGCCTGACTGAGTATTCGATTCCCTTCTTGAATCACGTGGATCTCACTAAGGGGCATCGTTTTGACTCTGGAGAGCATCAAGGCCAAGGGGTCAATGTCGCACCCGATGCCAAACCGGCCGGCGAGAAATGCCTCCAATACAGTTGTCCCTGACCCCGCCATCGGATCAAGAACGATATCGTCTGGTTCCGTCAGGTGTGCGATGAATCTGCGTGGCAACTGTGGTGGGAACTTGGCCGGGAAAGAGTGAAAATTGTGTGAGGCATAGCTGCTATCCTGCCCGTGAAAATCCAGGTCCTGTGTGAGCAGAGCAACAAGTCGCTCACGAAAATTGAGACCGTTAATACTCCGTGGTGGATTCGCACTCTCGAAATTGAGCGGCAGTTGCTGTGGGTAAATCGACATAAAAACCTTTCCTGGCGCGTTCCGTGTGTTACCGTTCGTCGCGGTTCATGCTGCCGAGGATGAACACATAATAAAGCAGTTGGGATACGGCTTGAGCGAGAGCGGCGACATAGGTCAATGCGGCGGCGCTCAATACCGCACGGGCTCCCTTCAGCTCGCGGCTATCGACTAGATTGCTCGCCTGCAGCAGTTTCAACGCACGACTGCTCGCGTTGAGTTCGACTGGCAGGGTGACTACCGTGAAGACGACTGCTACCGAAAACACGATCAGACCGATCTGCGCCAGAGCGGAGCTTTGTAGCAGCAGGCCGATCACGAACAAAATCGGACCGGCCCAGGTGCCAAGGTTCGTCACCGGTACCAACATGCTCCGAAAACGCAAAGGGGTGTAGCCCTGTGCGTCTTGTTGGGCGTGTCCGACTTCGTGTGCCACGATTCCCAGCGCTGCGACGGATGCACCGTTCCCCACACCACCGGACAGACGCAAGGTCTTGCTCCGCGGATCGTAGTGATCGGTCATCGTCCCTCGGATGCCTTCGATACCGACTCCGTGGACACCTGCTTGCTGGAGCAGGACCTGTGCGGCCTGAGCTCCGCTGATGCCTCGCGTATTACGCACATTGGAGTATTTGCCGTAAGCCGATTGCACTCTGAGTTGTGCATATAAACCCAACAAGAATGCGGGCAATGCAAAGATCAAGTACATAGGATCGAACCAGAACATAGCGCCTCCTCCGATAATTCGTTACTGGCCCCAACACCGCATGAGATGGCATGGAGACCGTGAACACAACGTAGTCCCAGGAAGGGTTACCGTTACAATTTACCACAACGCGATGCAAAATACAAGGGTTGCGTGTGTTCAATCGTGGCGTTTGCGTACCAGCAGTCGATTTAAGAAACAGTGGCACGGAGCTCACAGCCTTCTCAGTTGCTCTCTGCGATCTCCGTGCCGGTGCAAATTCTATGGCTGCGCGTAACGGTCCGATCACTCACAGGAGTGTTAGGGCCAAACACGAACGCCAGTCTGCGTCCGGGGATCCAGCCACATCGTTACGCAACGGGTGCGCCCTTGGTACGCCCCATCCAGGAAAGGTCATCGAAATCGCCGAACATCTCCCTGAAGACACGGTAGTTCATCAGTTCTTCCTTAGTGTTCAGGATCTCACCATTGGAGAGGTATCGCTCGCGTGCAAACTCGCTATCACTGATCTGATCTTCTGCATGGCGACTCAACTGCTCGCCGACACCGGCACCCTCCCAGAATTTTGCTTTGGTGCGATCCAGCACGCTTTCTGGCAGCATGCCGTCCATCGCCTTGCGTAGAATCCACTTCTCGACCCCG
This sequence comes from uncultured Anaerolineae bacterium, assembly GCA_964589015.1. Taxonomy (GTDB): domain Bacteria; phylum Chloroflexota; class Anaerolineae; order DAOTYC01; family DAOTYC01; genus CAZPTF01. The sequence goes on along the minus strand of CAZPTF010000038.1, from coordinate 13,377 downwards.
TCGTGTAGCTTGAGATCGGGCGGAATGCGCATAGCGTAGTCGACCACTGCTGGATCGAGGAAGCCCACATGTGCAATGGTCCCATGCGCCGATGCGCTGCGGTCGACACGTTGCAAAGCCGTGTTATGGAGCCGGTTAGTGATGTCGATCAATTCGTCCGGAAGCGCTTCCAGGTCCAGCGTCTTGATATAGTCATAACCGGCGAAGAGCTCATCGCCGCCCTCGCCTGATAAGACGGCCGGGACATAGTCTGAGGCGGCTTTTGCCACCAGGTAGTTCGTGATGCTCGAGCGAACAAGGAGCGCATCGAAGGATTCCAGGTGATAGATTACATCCGGCAGAGCATCCATCATGTCGTCGAAAGTGACGATAACCTCGTGGTGATCGGTACCGATGTACTCCGCAACGGCGCGCGCGTGTTGCAGATCCGGTGCGTCAGAGATACCTGCCGCAAATGTGTAGAGCGTGTCCACATAGGGACGGGCGAGTGCTGCCATCGTGCTGGAGTCGAGACCACCCGACAGCCACGATCCAACGTACCCTCCGGACTCCACAACGCGCCGTTCGACCGAATCGGCCAGACGCCGGTACAGTTCTTGCGCGATGTCTTCGACAGGACGCTCAAGGGGTTCCTGTTTTTCTAACTGGAAGTAAGGCTGCAACCCGTCCTCACGACTGTCGTAGCGATGGCCGGGTAGTACCTCGTTGATGTCGTGAGTGCCTTCCAGCAATGCCTTTACCTCAGAAGCGAAACATAGCGTACCGTCTGCAGTTTTCCCATAGTACAGGGGTGCTCTCCCCAATTGGTCACGCACCAGGATCAGACCCTGTGGTGTGGCCTTTGCTTCAGCCAGATGGCCTTCAGCTCCCGCGTCCCGGACAAGACTTCCTTCAGGGGTGTTGACGAGCGATTCAGCCTGGGGTTCGGTCCAAACGACGCCCAAGGTTACGCCGTTGGTCTCCACGACGGCTCTACCAGCCGGCCCCCGGTAGGCGATGTTATCCAACATCCGATTGACGAGTTCTTGTTCTCCTGGACGGGTGATTCCAACAATTCCTGACACTTTGCTCTCCTTTCGTGGTGAGGGTAGTTTGACTCGGATCGAGAACGAGATGTTTGCTGGCTGGGCTGCTGGACGAAAGATATGGCAGCCTGGCATCCTGCTTTGTGGCGGGACCGCGCTGATTATCAGAGTAATTGGTTGGCTTGTGCTGAGGACATTTGGAGGGCGGCACGATTGCGCCGCCCCGGATCTTCTGCTGCGGAAAGTGCGGACTTATGCGGTATTTAGCGACTTCGCTGCAATAGCCTCCATCCCGAAGGCAGCAACGCGGCGGCCAACAACCATTTGCACAGGTCGCCAACGATGAAAGGGACAAATCCCAGGGCCAGCGCGCGGTCCAACCCGACGTAGCTTGCCAGATAGGGCACACCCAGTGCATAGAGCGTGAGGTTTCCGGCCAGCATCATCACCAGCGTGCTCCCAACGCGTCGGTCCCAACCGCGCTCGGCCAGCAACCCGGTGATGAAAGCAGCGGGAATGAAACCGAACAGGTAGCCCCCGGTCGGTCCCAGCAGCCATAAGATACCTGCACCACCAGCGGCGAACACGGGCAATCCCATTGCCCCCTCTGCCAGATAGGCCAACACACTGAGCGCACCGCGCCGGCTGCCCAACAATGCACCGACCAGCAGTACTGCCAGTGTTTGCCCGGTAACCGGCACCGGACTAAAGGGTAGTGGAATCGCAATCTGTGCGGACAGGGCGATGAACAAGCTGCCACCGAGGACCAGCACCACGTCGTAGAGTCCAGCATACTGTTTTACCGATGGACGGAACACATCTGCATATGCCATAGATAAACATCTCCTCGATCACTTGATGATTTAGTGTACCATAATCCAGCGTTTGGCACAAGTCACTTGAAATAAGAACACCAAGGAGACCATTTCGATACGAGTTACCTCATTCTTCGGTGATCTGCAGGATCAGTTCTCGTGAGTGTGGCGCGTATCGAAGTCGATGAACCCGATCTGCTGCTACATACTTGTTGGTTTACCCGTGGCGGAATTTCTTTCCCATTGCCATTGTCCAGTGTTTGGACGCAGATCTTACCTGTGATGACCATCAGAATTCCTCCTTTTCTTTTCGAATCCGGAGACGTGCGGGCTGTCGACCACGTAGAAGCGCCAGAGAACATCTGCTGCCCACCCCGACACGTTTAAGCCAACTCGCCGCGAAACAGCGATGCGCGGCTCAGGCGCTGGTGTCCCGTTTTCCAGGAATAGCACATCGTGTGTAGTGAGATCAATGTCGTTGAGTTGCCGGTCAATGTGGAGTGCTTGACATAGTTTTCCGGGCCCATTAGTCAGGTTCCCATCGGGCTGCCCCGCGCGGTTGAGGCGCATAACCTCTTTGCCTTCTTCCGCTGCCAACGCACGAATCAGAATCGCCGCCGGGAACCCGGCATTCTCGGTGACGATGTTCAGGCAATGATACATCCCGTAAATGAAATAGACATAAGACCTGCCAGGCGGTCCGTACATGACCTGCGTACGTTTGGTGCGCCCACGCGATGCATGACAGGCCAGATCATCCTCGCCGATATACGCTTCGACCTCGACGATGAGACCTGTCAGCCGTTGCCCTGCAACCATCCGCACCAGCCGCCGGCCGAGTAGATCGCGAGCCACCTGCAGGGTATCACGTTCGAAGAATGAGCGGTCAAGTCGTCCCATCAGCATACTCCCATGCGGCGTGGATTGTCGAGTCAATCGCGATCTTGAGCTCGGGGCAGGTCGATGGTGACACACGTGCCATGCTCCGGAGCCGACTCAATGTCGAACGCTCCGTCGAGTGCCTCCACCCATTCGCGAATGGCGAGCAGCCCCCACCCTTTGTCGTCGCTCGGACCGGTCAGTGTGGAGATAGCGAAGCCCGTACCGTTATCGCTGATCTGCAGCCGGATGACCTCATCGATTTCTTCCAGCACGACCTCGGCACGGGTGGCCTGAGCATGTTTGGCGGTATTGACCAGTGTTTCCTGCGCGATGCGGAACAACGTGGCCTCGGTTTGCGGTGTGAGGCGTGGATTCAATGCTTCACCAACCAGGCGAACCTCAATACCTGTAAGCATGCTGAACCGCTCGGCATACCATTGTAGCGCGGAATAGAGCCCGTAGTCGTCCAGCACCGGAGGGCGCAGATCGGCCATGACACCTCGAATGCACTCGGTCGTGCGCTCAACCAGGCTTAATGCTTCGTGCAAGCGCCCGGCGAGTCTCTCCGTTGCATTTGCTGGGAGGGAGTTCTGGATGATGTTCAGATTGATACCCAGGGCTGTCAAATACTGGCCCACCATGTCATGGAGGTCTTGTGCCAGGCGCTTGCGCTCGATCTCTGCACTCTCCGTCAGTTGTCTGCTCAGAGCGCGCACACGCTGGTGTTCTTTCTTGAGGTTGTCGTACAACTGCGCGTTTTCTACTGCCAGACCGATCTGATCGGTAATAGACTTGAGAAAGAAGAAATCTTCCTGGGTCAGGGTCTGGCCAGTAGGCAACCACAGATTGATGCAACCGATCACCTTGGTTCGAGCCTTGATCGGCAGACATAGGTTGCGATGGGGAACGGCATCGGGACCGTAAGGACTGTCTCCTTCGCTGGCCTCATCATCGGAGATCACGACCTGTCCCTGCTGGGCTGCCAGGGTGAACAGATATTTCCCCCGTCTTTCAGCATCTTCTCTGTAGACGGGTGGGATGTGTCGGTCGGCGACCAGATAGGGTTTCTTTTCATTACCATCTGTCATGAAAGCCTCCCCGCGCTGTTGCTGCCCGACCAGGTTCAACCAAAGCATTTCTTCCAGAGAGATTTCGAGGATACGCTCGGCATCCAACGACTGGCTGACGGCGGAAGCTATCGTGTTGAGGGCGGCCAATTCCTTGTTGCGGCGACGGATACGCAGATCCGCGAGCTTGATCGCGGTGATGTCGTGCGCAGCCACGAGCACACCAATGATATCGCCGGAGTCATCGCGAAGCGGAGTCTTGACGATTTCCCGGTAATTGGGCCCCTTTGCCGTTTCAAGGTATTTCTCCATGTGGATTGGCTCGCCGGTCTCCAACAACCGTCTTTCCGCCTCCATATAACGTTGCGCATCTTCCGCCGGCCAGATATAGGAGTCATCTTTTCCGATCAGTTCCTCCATTTTGTATCCAAGGAAATCGCAGTAGACCTGATTGATGACTCGATATTTCAGATCGCGGTCTTTGAAGAGGATTTGGTGGGGCAGATTGTCGAGCAGAGCGCGGAGCATACGGTGTTTCTCGTCACGTTGTGCCTCGGTGCGGAGTCGTTCTGTGATGTCTCGTTCGCAGGTGAAGACACCGATGATCGTACCGCATTCGTCGCGCAGTGGCATCTTGACTGCCTCAAACCACCGTGTGCCTTCACTGGTTTCGAGTTTGTGTTCGGCCAGCAGTGGTTCGCCAGTTTCCATGACTTGTAGTTCTTCCCGCCTGTAGCACTGCGTGTCTTCCTCTGTGTAAAGGTCCGAGTCATCCTTACCAACCAGTTGAGCCATCGGGATATCAGGAGCGATCAACTGCCGGTATCTTTCGCTGCATGCCTGGTATACTGAGTCGCGGTTTTTGAATACGATGACGTCGGGGGTCGTCGCCAGGAGAGCCTCCAGGCGGCGGCGCTGTTCGTCGCGTTCCGCTTCCATTTCCATTCTATCGGTGATGTCGCGCGCTGCGATGAGTACACCGATGATCTCCTCTTCCGGGCCACGCAATGGGACGCGTACCGATTCGTCCCAGCGCAGGCCGATGGGTGTCTCCGTGAGATGCCGATCTATCAGCGTCTCTCCATTAGCCAACACCAGCCGGTCCTCTTCTTCGAAGCGTATGGCATCTTGCATGCGTGGCAACAGGTCGAAATCCGTCTTCCCAATGAGTTCGTCCTCCGATATCCCGTAGATTCTGCAGAACTGGCGATTTGCCGTTACGTAGCGCAGCTCCCGATCTTTGACGATGATCACATCAGGCAGTGTGTCCAGCAGTGTTCGGAGCATGCGATGTTTGCTGTCACGTTCTTCCTCGGCCTCGCGCTGATTGGTGATGTCGCGGCTCACCGCTTGAATCTCCCCCAGTTTCCCTGTTGCGTCGAAGATTGCACGACAGGTCCATTGCTGCCAGTGCCATTTCAGGCTGTCGGGTTTGCGAATACGGCAGGTAACCGTAGCGACAGTGTTTTCTGCATTCAGAGAGCTGAGACAGACGCCCACAGGGCCCCGGTCTCCCAACGCGATGAAGGGCCAGATACTGGTTCCTTCCAGTTGTTGGCGCGTGCGCCCAAAGTACCGGCAGTAGGATTCGTTGACGAAGCTCAAAGTGCCATCGAGTTGGAAACGGCAGATCAGCTCCGTCTGGTCCTCAACGATCGCCCGGTACCGTGCTTCACTGGCCTCGAGGTCGGCTTTACTTTGGCGAAGCAATGCTTCGGTGCGCAAACGGGCGATGGCTCCTCCCATCTGGGCAGCAATACCCTCCAGCGCGCGACGCGTGTGTGACGGCAGGGCGGAGTAGCGGCGGGACCCAACGTCGATGGCAGCGACCGTCCGTCCTTCGTGAGTTACTGGCACTATGGCCAAAGCTGTCAGTTTGGCATGCCGGCACGATTCGGCAAAGAGGGGATCCCGGCATGCGTGGTTGGTATATACAGCCTTTCCCGCTGCGACTAACTGGGACCGGATATCGTCTTTGCCAAAATGGCGTACCTGGTTGACAAATCCGAGAGGCAGCCCGGCGGAAGCCAGTAAGTCCAAGGCGCCATCCTCCGGATCGACGAGATAGATACCCCCACCGTCGATCCCATCTATCCGCAGGACTGCCTCCATGCAGAATTGGAACGCTTTGGCCAGATCGTCGCTGGAACTGATGGAAACAGCCAAATCGCGCTGAATACTCAACAGGTTCTCGAATCGTTGCCGTTCGCTCATGTCGCGGGCGATACCGAAAATCACTGGTTGCGAATTCCAATACCCCCGCGTTATCTTGGTTTCGACAGGGATGATATCGCCATCTTTGCTGATGAAAGGGAGAGAGCAGGTATTTGTTTCCCCTTCAAACATGTCTGCGATGATCTCCTCCGCTTTCTGTTGGCATTCCGGTGGGTGCAAAACGGTGAAAGGTTGTCCGGTCAGTTCTTCGGCCGTGTACCCGAATCGCCGGCATAACGTGGGGTTTGTGGCAACGATACGCGAGGATGCGTCGATAACGACGAGGAAGTCGATTAGCGTATCGAACAGATTCTGCAAGTTTGCCTGGCTCTTGCGTAAGGAACCGACAGCTTGCAGCCGGATGATTGTTCCACTGATGGCGCCGGCAATGCTTTCCAGCGTCTGCTGCACGGAATGTCGGAACTCGTCGCAAGACCAAGAGCCCGCACTGATAGAGCCGACGGTCTGTCCGTCGTGGACGATAGGAATCATGGCCAGGGCCCTGAAACGAACTTCGCGGTATTGCTCATCCAGATCGGGGGAATCAGGCGCATTGGCGATGTAGACCGGCGTGCCGGCGAGTGCCATCTGAACTATGGAGTCGTCGCGTTCCAAATGCTCCGCTTTAAGCGCAAACCACTCTGGCAGCCCCTCATACGCGCGCAAATCGAGCGCGCAACTGTCCGGATCCATCAGGTAGATGCCAGTCGCGTCGATTCCGTCGACTTGCACGATGACTTCGGCGCAGTGACGCAATGCCTCATTCAGGTCGCTCGCTGAGCTGAGACTCACGACCAGGTCGCGCTGGATGCGCAACAATTTCTCGTTCTGCCGCAGCGATTCAGCCGCACGCAGCCGTGAGAAGGCGCCACCGATTTGGGTGGCGATGCTCTCCAACGCTTGACGGGTGTGTGGGGGAATTTGGCTGAAAACGCGGGATCCTGCCTGGATGGAGGCCACCACCTGGTTGTCATGCCTGATTGGGATAACCGCCAGCGCCCGTATTCCGATGTCCCGCCTGGTCGCGTGTGCAGGTGGGTCCGCGGTGGTGTAGTCGTAGTATTGCGGATCACCACGGCGCACGAGTTCCGCTTCGATGGTGTTTCCAGCATAGTGTCTGACCTGCTTGACAAACCACTCGGGCAAGCCAATGTGCGCTGCGAGATCGAGCGCTCCGGTGGTCGGATCGACAACACCAATCCCTGCCGCGTCGATTCCTCTGATCTGCGTGATGGAAGTGACACACAACTGCAGGGCGTCTTGCATGTCATTGGTCGAGCTGAGGTTTACGCCCAGGTCACGCTGGATATGCAGCAGAGCTTCGGCCTGCTCGCGAGCCATCATATCCTCATGCAGGGCTAAATTCGTGACTTCGAGCTGTTTACTGTGTTGGGCGATTTCTCTCTGCGCAGCTTCGTAGTGCCGTGTATTGACCAAAGCGATGGCAGCTTGTTCTGCGAACAAGGTAACCAGCCGGATATCTCCTTCACTGAAAGTGCCTGGTTTGCCGTCGTTTCCGACAAACAGCAGCCCGATGATTGTCTGTCCGGCCTTCAAGGGTACGCACAGCACGCGTCCGCCAGTCAGTTGGCTGGATGGATGCTGCCCATTTCCCCCTTCGTTGTAGTCTTCCGCGGTTTGTGGCAACCCCGTCTCGAGCACGATTTTGCTGAGCCCTGCGTCGCTCGGGATGGTTGTGCCAACCAGATTGTCACGCTGGTTGTACTGGGCCACAATTTCCTGGGTCTTACCGTCGCCGCGCAGCAAATGCAGGCTTCCCTGTTCGGCACCGACCAACTCCGCAGCCCGCTGAACGATGTCACGGAACAAGGCTTCGAGGTCACGTTGGGCGCTGATTCCCAACAGTATCCGGTACAAGGAGTCCATGCTGTGGGCCTGCGCGTTGAGCCGCTCTTCGGCGTGTTTGCGAGCGGTGATATCTCGTTCGAGACAGATTATGCCGATCACCCGCCCCTTGGCGTCAAACAATGGTTCCTTGACCGCTTCATACCACCGTTCGGTACCTCTGATATCCAGCAGATGTTCGGCAACAACGCGTTCTCCATGTTCGATGACCCGCAGTTCTTCCTTACGGTAGAGCTCGGCCTGCTCTGGTGCATAGAAGTCCTTGTCGGTCTTACCGATGATATCTTCCAGATCCATACCACGGATTTGGGTATAGATCTTACTGCAATACACGAATTCGGAGTTCCTGTTCTTGATGATGACCAAGTCTTGCGTGGAGTTCAGCAATGCCTGGAATGTGTAATACTGGTCTTCACAGCGAGACAGGATATCACGAAACTGCTGTTCCAGTTCGCGCTCGTGCTCGGCGGGCGACTGCTGGGTGGCACTCTGCGCGTGTGCCTCCAGCAGTTCGGCCAATATCTCCGCAACGTGGGGTGTAACCTGAGAGTCGACCATGGGCGAAACCTTTCTACATACGACCTCTCGCTTGAGATGGCGTATACCAATTTCCCGGACCAATGTCATTTTAGCACACGGGAGGTACGGAACAAAACGGTGGCGCTGCTTGCGGCAATCGCCACAACAACGATGCAGACGATTGACTTGCACCGTTTCGTGTGTTAAGATGGGCTTATGGTTAACAATATGTATCGTAAGATCATCAGTTTACCAGAGATACGCTACCAGATCGGCTCCGCATGCCATCGGCGGCTGCGATACGTACGATGGTGCTGGGTGCTGTCGTTCTGTATTGCGCTGCTCGTCTTGCAATCCGTCGCTGCCAGCGATCCGGCAGGCGATCGTTTCCTGACCTACCCGTTCGCGTGGGACGAAAACATGCGTGTGGTTGCGGGGTGGGAATATGATGATGGGGACCAACACGCAGCGGTGGATTTCGTAAAGGGGCAGTCCCGCAACCCCGCCTCGTGGCAACGTTTCGACGTCCTGGCGGCCGCTGCGGGCGAGGCGTGTTGGAAGTATGGCGGTGGCAACGATCCGGGACGTACAGTGGTTATCACTCACAATGTGGGAGGGACCCGCTATGAAACGGACTATGTCCATCTGGCAGCGGTTGAAGCGGAAATCCCGCGCTGCCCCGAGCGCGTTCCGGTGGCGCGGGGGATGAAGATTGGCGTGGCTGGAGATCGAAGTTGGGGAGACCGCTGTCGCCCTCCCTGCGTCCATCTGCACTTTGCCCTGGTTCGCTCCGGACGGCCAGTAGATCCTTATGGCATCTATGGACGGTCCGGTCGTTATCCGCAACCTGCGGCGCGCGTTCAGGGCTTGATGGGGACGGAGTGGTATTGGACTGCCGACCCTCCCGTGCATCCCAATGAGGACGAACAGCCGCCTTCCATCCACTTCGTCCTGCCCCGACTCAACGTCTGGTATGCTACCGATGCACAGATTTCTTGGCAGGTTGTGGATGAAGGCGGATCGGGCGTGAAGGGCTTCAATTGGGCGTGGGACGCGGATCCGGGTGGTATGCCACCTGCACAGCGGACCGATTCCGCTACGGTTGCGCTGAGCGAGGCAGGTGTAGGAGTGCACACCATTTGCGTTCGCGCATGGGATGGACGCGGCAACGAGGTGTTTCTCAGTTACGGGTGGTTTGGGTATGACCCGTTTCCACCGACGCGCCCGGGAGACGCGCGTGAGCTACACGGTGTCGTCGATGGCAGCGCGCAGAGTGATATCCATGACCCACAGTTCGAATGGGATGACGCGCTGGATATGGTCTCCGGTATCGCCGGGTATCACGTGTACTGGGGTACCAACTCGATCGGCACCGCTTCGAACTGGACAGATGCGCCGGTTTATGATCCCGGCGCGGTAGAACCGGGAACCTACTTCCTCCGCGTGCAGGCCCAGGATGTGGCCGGCAACGTGAGTTCGTGGGAGACCCGCTTCATCTTTATCTACGAGTAGGCCACTCTCGTCGTGGGCGAGTAGATGGGTCCCAACGGCCATGCAGAAAGTTCTTTGAAAGGAGCGACAGATGAGCGATTCTTCTCCAAAGCGAAATGATTTGTATGAGAGCCTGCGGGCGGAAATTGGCAAGATTCCGCTTGTGGACGCACATAACCATCTGCCAACCGAGGAAGAGTGGCTGACGCAACCCAGCGTGTTCGGTTATGAACGTGACTTCACAGTCTTCTTGGGATACGCGAAGGGAGATCTGGTAAAAGCAGGGATGCCGCTAGATGCGTTGGCCGGGGATCTCACTGCGGATGAGAAATGGGCGCGGATCAAGCCTCATTGGCCTTACCTGCGCTACAGCGGGACAGGCATACTGTGTCGCCGGGCACTCAATATGTTCTGTGGCGTCGATGACCTGAGCGATGAAACCGTTCCGATTATCGGGGATCGCGTTCGAGCGCTGTGGCAACCTGGAACCTACCGGAAGCTGTTCAAGAAGCAACACGGTATCCGTGTGATCGTCAACACCCGAAACGTGGAGCCGGTCGAGGCCACTTACGCCGACGCTTTTTTTGCGCCGCTGATCTACACCTCCAACATCTCGATGACGCAGGACCGTAGCGATATCCACCGGTTGGAAGAGGCGTCGGGTTGTTCGATCTACTCGCTGAAGACGTTTCTGAATGCCGTCGATACCTTGATCGAGCGTGGTATCACGCAGCAAGGCTGGGTTGGGATCAAATGGCACAAACTGCCCTACGTGCGAGACATGGACTATGTCACCCAGGATGCCCAGAGAGCCGAAGACGCGCTGGTGCGTATTTTGCGCATGCCTGCTCGTGGTGGGCACGGCTGGGACACAGCGGTCGGATTCGCTGAAATGCGCCCCTTCCAGGACTATATCCAGCATCACCTGGTGCAACAGGCTATCGAATGGGACGTGGCGGTGCAGATCCACACCGGGCAGTTGGGGAGCAGTCAGGGGGCGCAGATCAGCCACACCAAGCCGAGCCATCTCGTGGACCTGTTCCTGCAGTATCCTCAGGCGCGGTTCGATTTACTACACGCCAGTTTCCCCTACCTGGGGGAAGTGGGCGCGTTGACCCAATTGTTTGCGAATGTCTCGGTCAACATGTCCTGGTTGGAAGTTGTGTCACCCGAAACGGCGAAGTGGGCACTGCACGACTGGATCTCGTCTCTCCCGCTCAATAAGGTTTTCGCCTTTGGTGGAGATCAGAAGAGCCCGTTCCTGGTGTGCGCTTCTGCCGAAATGGTCCGCGACAATCTGGCGCAGATTCTGGCAGACAGGGTGAAGCGCGGAGACATGCCAGACACGCATGCCCTGGAGATTGCGCAGTGGTGGCTTCACGACAATGCGTGGAACCACTTCCGGCTCGGAACACGCTGGAAAGGCGAGGATGTCTGAGGGTGCTGGGATGTGTTCAGCACGTGAGAGATGCCATCTGCGCTGTGTGTTGTGGCGTTGCCATTTCATTTCGTGCGGATGTGAAAGGAGGAGAAGCCAATGGTGATGACACCCTTGCAGGGAATGGCACGACTTGTGGCGCTGCTATTTTACCATTTTGCGGCTGAAGCGGAAGAAACGCTTGGTGTGGAGGAAGGACGTGCGTTCGTCTCGCGGGCCATTCGCCGTATGGGAAGGGAGAGGGGCAGGCTGATTCGCGCACGGGTCGATGCTGCCGGACTGGAGCCTACCCTGGAGAATATGTTCAGACATTACGATTTACCTATCGGTGAAGCCTGGGAGACCTCGAGCCAGCGCACAGGTGATCGTTTCACCCAGCGGATGCATCGCTGCCCGTTGGCGGAGGTTTGGCAGGAGTTCGCTGCTGAAGCACAGGGTGTGTTGTATTGCGATGTGGACATGGCGATCATCGAAGGATATAATCCGGATATCACCATCAGGCGAATCAAGAATCTGCAGGATGGAGACTCCTGCTGTGAGTACGAATATGTGACAACGGACGCGGATGCTTGTCACGCAGGGGAGGATTGTGCATGACCTCCCCACGGCTGTGTTTGTCTGCTTTGCATTCCAGACGAACTGTGGCAAAATAGGTTGAGTTGTATATTCGTGAACACGGCTGGCAAGCGGAGTCCGGGACGATGGAGACGATTGGTCACAGGGGAGCTGCCGCTGTCTCTATCCAGTGATGATGCACTGTGTCAGGGTGGTCTTCTGGAGCGAGGAACCGGGGTTGTGCTCTGCAAATTAAGGAAACGGTGATGGAAAAATCGGTGTTGTACCAGCAGATCGCTGAGACCATTCGCCAGCAGATCATTGAGGGAAAGCTGAAACCGGATGATCGGCTGCCGACAGTGCGTGAGATGGCTGCGAAATGGCGTTGTACGCAGGGTACAGTCCAACGGGCTTATGCGGATCTGGCGCGCGAGGGACTGCTCGTCAGCCGTCCGGGACAGGGGACGCGCGTAACGGAGACGCTGCCAGTAGAGACGGATTCGAACCTGCGTCGTGCGGCGCTGCTCAACCGTGCCGAGTCGTTTCTGCTCGAAGCGCTGACCGCCGGATTCGCGCCTGCCGACGTCGATCGGGTGATGCGCCTGGTGCTGGACCGCTGGCGTGCCATGTCCGAAGAGCCGGTGCACCGTCCCGAAGCAGATCTACATTTCGCCGGTAGTCACGATCCGGCGATGGGCTTGCTGGCCGCTCACGTCGAGAGAATGAACCTGGGAAGCGTGTTGCATCTGGCTTTTACGGGCAGCCTGGATGGTTTGATGGCTCTGGCCCGTGGAGAGGCCGATCTGGCCGGGTGCCATTTGTGGGATTCGGAGACGGGGACCTATAATGCGCCTTTTGTCCGCCGGCTGTTGCCTGGTCGGCAAGTGGCGCTGCTGACGTTGGGACATCGCAACTTAGGTCTGATTGTGCCTGCCGGGAACCCGGCAGCTCTTGGCAGTCTCAATGATATGTTGAAGTCTAACCTGCGTTTTGCGACGCGCCAGCATGGCACGGGTACGCGCGTGTGGTTGGATGAACATCTGCAACGCCTGGGGCTTACGCCGAAACAGATCGAGCAGTACGGTGAAGAAAAGCGTACTCATTATCTGGTTGCTGAGACGATTGCAGATGGACAGGCCGATGTGGGCATCGGGATTGAGGCTGCTGCGGTTGCCTACGGTTTGGATTTCGTTTACTTGACGAGGGAGCGCTATGATATTGTCGTTCCCGAAGAAACGTGGGAACACCCCGCCGTCCGCGCTTTGGCTTCCTGGCTGCAAACCAGGGAGGCCAAATCTGAGATCCTTGGACTCGGCGGGTATGACGTCAGCGAGACGGGCAAGGTTCACTGGATGCAGTGAGCGAATCAGCGTCAGCAGGTAGAAGCAAGGCCCAAGCCTGTGGGGCATGGGCCTTTTTCGGCGATGCGCTTGTGTGCCGTGCCAGTCATTAGCGACTCAGCCGCAGGTGCCCGTCGGACAACTCCCGGTGATTTGGGCAGAGGA
>CAZPTF010000037.1:9411-19297 GCA_964589015.1 uncultured Anaerolineae bacterium | reverse complement strand
ACCGGACGGAACTTGTAGCCATATACGATCAGCCCGTCCTCTCCGTCCTCCTGCATGCGCCGGGTGATCATCTCGACCGGCATACCGATCTCGACTTCCTCTGCTTCGACGTCGGTCAACTGGGCGGTAATCATCGGCCCCTCGTCCAACCTGACCAGCGCAACGGTGTAAGGCACGAACTCCTCAAACCCTTTCGGCGCCTGGTAGATCGTGGAATAGGAGTACACCTCTCCTTTACCACTGAACGTGTACGGAGTAGCAGCCGGCTTGCTGCACTCGGGGCAAACGTCGCGCGGTGGGAACAACTTTGCCCCGCAGTGATCGCATACTTCACCAACCATCCGATATCTTTGGCCCTGCAATCTCCAGTTACTAGGAATAGTCATCGTCATGTACTTAAACCCTCCTGATCTTCCGCTACGAGCCGAGCATTAAATCCATTTCAGATATCAATAATAACAGACAAGGGGAACGCTTAAGGTCGCCCCGCTGTCCCGACATCAGTCACTTCTCTCCATGATATGTGTGATAACCGTGGCACCACTGCCTCCGATATTCTGGGCCATCCCGATATGGCAGTCCTTGATCTGATTGGCTCCCGCTTCGCCGCGCAATTGCTGAACGACTTCGACAATCTGATACACCCCGGTAGCACCAACCGGATGCCCGCGTCCTTTCAAACCGCCCATCGTGGATATTGGGATGCGCCCGTCAAGCCCAATCTGTCCCTCCTGGGCGAGGCGCACACCCTGTCCACGCGCGGCAAATCCGCATGCTTCGAGTTCGAGAGCGGCCATAATCGTAAACGCATCGTGGGCCTCGAACAAATCGAGATCCTCCGCGGTAATGCCGGCCAATGAGTAGGCGCGTTGTGCCGACAGAAACGCCGCATTGAGCGTCAACGGGTCGTGCCGGTCGTGCAGGGCCACGGAATCGGTGGCGATTGCGGACGCCATGATGCGGATGGGTTTGTCCGTGAACTGCCGCGCCAGCTCTGTCGGACACAAAATGAGCGCAGCAGCTCCATCGCCGATGGGCGAGGAGTCTAACAGGTTGATCGGATCGGCGATCATGCGTGCTTCGACGAACTTCGCAGCGGTAACCGGGTAGGGAAACATGGCATGGGGATTGCCCATCGCATTCTTGTGCGCATTGACAGTGAACCCCGCGAAATCCTCGTGGCGCACGCCGAACTCGTACATGTACCGGCGCATGAGCAAAGCATTGATCGAAACGAAGCTCAACCCCTGGCTCGTCTCGTAATCGGCATCGGCAGCCATAGCCAGCGCGGCCGTAATGACTTCGCCCGGTGCATCGGTCATCTTCTCCACTCCGCCGGCAATGACGAAGTCGCTCAACCCGCTGGCGACGGCCATATATCCCATGCGCACGGCGGCCGCTCCGGATCCACAGGCCGCTTCGATTTTCACGGCCTCCACGCCGCGCAATCCGACGAAATCAGCAATCAATGCCCCGAGGTGTTCCTGTCCGGTCGCCTCTCCGGACATCATATTACCAATATACATGGCATCGATACGTGCCGGATTGGTCTCCTTGAGAGCAGCCAAGATCGCATCGGCAGCCAAATGCCGGATCGATTTCTCCCAATGTTCACCCACTGCGATCTGCCCGATGGCGATAATACTCACGTCTCTCACGTAATTGGCTCCTCACTCAACCAGATTCTCGATGTGATCTCAATGCATGTGCAACTTGCGACGATAGCGCGCGTAGGTCGCGTAGTCGATTTCCTGTCGCCGTGC
This sequence comes from uncultured Anaerolineae bacterium, assembly GCA_964589015.1. Taxonomy (GTDB): domain Bacteria; phylum Chloroflexota; class Anaerolineae; order DAOTYC01; family DAOTYC01; genus CAZPTF01. The sequence goes on along the minus strand of CAZPTF010000037.1, from coordinate 17,534 downwards.
GATGTACTGCGCAGTCAGCCGCGCCTGATGTCGCCTGTCTTCAATGGCATCCGTCACAAACAGCGAAAACGCATCGCTGCCTGCCCCGGACCCAAACGACACGACCAGAATATGATCGCCGGGTTTCGCTACATCCAATGCTCCGGTCAGCCCAACGAGAGACGAGCCGGCATAGGTATTGCCGATCTCACCCACGAGCAAACCGTCTTTGATTTGCTCGGGCTTGAAGCCCAACATCTTGGCGACACGCTGCGGAAACTTCAGGTTGGGCTGGTGAAACACGGCCATCGTGTAGTCCGAGGCCTGATAACCCAATTGTTCCATCAAGTGCTGACCCGCCGCCAGGACATGCCGGAAATAGGCCGGTTCCCCCGTGAACCGAGAGCCATGCCGAGGATAGTGCTGGTAGGGCCGGCGGAAGAAATCGGGTGTGTCCGTCACGAAAGAATAGGAACCCTCGAAATAGGCCAACGCCTCGGCGCGGGGGCCAACCACAAAAGCAGCCCCTCCTGCTGCCGCGGTATATTCGAGCGCGTCTCCAGGTCGTCCTTGTGCGGTGTCTGCGCCGATCGTCAGCGCGTAGTCGGTCATACCGCTGCCCACGAAGCCAATCGCGGCTTGCAGCGCTTCGGTCCCCGCCTTACAGGCGAACTCCCAATCGCCGGCCTGGGTGTGGGGAACCGCACCAATTGCCTCCGCCACGATTGTGGAAGTTGGTTTGACTGCATAAGGATGAGATTCACTGCCAACCCACACCGCACCCAACCGCGCCGGATCAATTGCGGCACGCGCCAATGCGTTGCGCGCTGCCTCGAGTGCAATGGTAGCCGTGTCTTCATCCAGACCGGGAACGGCCTTCTCGGTGACCGGTAGCACATCCTCAGAGCCTCGCCAGACTCGCGCTACCTCGGTAGCAGGCAATCGAAAACGCGGCACATAAGCTCCATAGCCGACGATTCCGACTTCACGGATTGGTTTCATGAAAGCGTCACCCATAAGCTAGCGTCTCAACTCCTCCAGGATTTCTTGCGCACGGTCAGGACGAACCACTCGCTCGGACACGAGACGTTCAGCGACCTGTTCGATTTCGCCACCGACCGCTCCGACCGATAGGGCGACCTGGCGCGCGTGCAGTTCCATGTGCCCGCGTTGAATCCCCTCCGTCGCCAGGGCACGGATAGCCGCCAGATTTTGGGCAAGCCCCACTGCAGCGATGATCTCGGCCAACTCGACAGCGCTCTCCACGCCCAGGATTTTCAGCGCAAGCTGTGCGGACGGGTGCACCCGGGTTGCGCCGCCAACGATCCCAACGGCCAGCGGCATTTCCAGGGTTCCGACCAGGGCGCCCTGCGCATCCAATTCCCATTGCGAGAGCGGAAGATAGCGACCGGAACGCGCTGCGTAAGCGTGAGCTCCCGCTTCGATTGCACGCCAATCGTTGCCTGTAGCCATAACCACAGCATCCACGCCGTTCATGATTCCTTTGTTGTGGGTAGTCGCTCGATATGGGTCGACCGCAGCCATTGCATACGCCTCGACGATGCCCCGCGCCACCCGCTCACCCGCATATTCACCAAAAGCAAGCGATTCCGCTGGGATACGGCAGCGCGCGCGGGCCAGCCGGCGGTCAGCCAGATTAGTCAGGATGCGCAACAGCACACGCCCACCGCTGATCTCCTCCACGGCTGGCTGCAACGCTTCGGCTACTGTGTTTACCGTGTTCGCACCCATCGCATCCCGGCAATCATAAACCAGATGTACGATCAGCATCGGGCCCGCCGGGCTGGTTTCAAAGATACGCACTTCCAGGTCACGCGGGCCACCACCCAGCCCGACTACAACCGGATCCACAGTCGTAGCCTGGCGCAACAGGCGCTCGCGATTTGCCAGCAATCGTTGTCGCCCATACCACAGGTTTTCTACATCCAAAACCTGCATCTGCACAATCATCTCCGGAGCCGTCGTATCCGCCTGAAACCCACCTCCGTCTCGCGCCAACCGCGCTGCGAAACTGGCCCCGGCAACGACCGAAGGCTCCTCGATGACCATTGGGACCAACCGGTCCCTTCCATTCACCACGAAGTTCGCCGCAATACCCAATGGCAGGGTATACACGCCCACCACGTTCTCGATCATGCGATCGGCCACGTCCGTGGATAGGCTATCGACCAACACGCGCTGTTCGCTTTCAGTCAGGCCAATTGCATCTGCAAGTTGGCGCCCACGTTCAGTCAGCGATTTCTTATAGAAGCCTTCCAAACGTGAAGACTGCGGCTTTCGGTGCATTAAGTCTACTCCCAGGCTTAAGATTCCAGATCTCGTGCGGATGGCCAGTAACACACAAAAAGCTCCCCCTTAGTGCTCTCTACAAAGGCAGAGGGAGCAGCGTACTGCATAATACAGTATTACAATAGCACAACAAGTCTGCCAAAAACTGCCAATTTCGTCCCAAACCCTGCCAGATCAGTTTGCCATTACTCTACTGGTACGCTCGGAACGCAGCTCGCCCATTCACGACGCCGGGGCCGGGGCACATGGTACACACACTCCCGGACTCGCTGCGGAGTCGCACCTGTGGAGCGCCGCAAAGTTGATCGAACTGTTGGTCAGTCTGATGATTGCGGCCAACATAGCGAGGGAATCGCACAAATAAAGCGGGGCATAGACCTATCCGGACAACCCCCAGGAGGACAGGACCTGCGTAAGTGGGTACAGCACGGCCTGCGGGTACAGGGCCAGAACCACGTTCAGCGCAAGCAAGATTCCGATCAGAATATGGACGAGCAGCAAGCTCTGTTCGTCGGGTTTGTCATGCTCCCCTACGGTCGCGGCCACGAACCGCAAATAGCCAATGCTTGCCAGTATCCCCGTAGCAATGAATACGGCCGCCCATTTCTGCGGCTCTCCGGGCAGGCTCTGGATAACCAGCCAGCGCACCGTGAACCCACCGGTCAGAGGGAATCCGGCGAGCGAAAGACCGCCGATGGCCACCGCCAAGACCGCGAGAGGTTGCTGCCACAACACACCTGCCAGGGAAGAGAACGCCGTGCTACCGCGCGCTTTCTGGAGGATCCCCATCCCCATCCCCAGCAGACTCACCGCAAGCGCACGGTTGAAGATCAACAGCGTGAGAACCGCACTGCTCTCCGGCGAAGCGGAAGAAAAACCGATCAGAATGACACCCACATCGAGAAGGGCACCCCAGGCTAACAGCTTGCGGAGATCGCTCTGAAATACAGCCCACACGCCCCCCATGATGACAGAGCTGAAACCCATTATAGACATCAGAAGCAGAATGTTGCCATCATTCCTGAGCCACGGGAAGCGATAGAACTGCTCCAGCAGTTTGAAGAATATCACACCATGTGTGATCGACAGGATGAAAGCCACCACCATGGGCGTGGACTCACTGCTGATCGAATAGAGCCAGGACTGGAACGGGAAAGCCCCCAAGAGCAGGCCAAAGCCAAGCGCCATCAAGAAAGCGGCGGATTGCGAAAGTCCGCTGTCAAGCGGGCTGAGCAAACGCATCTCAGCCAGATGCTCCGCGATCAGGAGCGGCGGAACGGCCAGAACCATCGCTCCCAGGTATTGCAGGCCACCCCTCACCGAATCGTGACGTCTTCCCTGTACCACCAGGAGCACCATCACTGTCGCCACAATGCCCAGCAGGATAACCACCAGGACCATGCTCTCGACCATGGCGACGACCGAGAGGAGCCCCAGAGCGATCAGCACAAACGGGAAAAAGGACCGTCCCGGAGATAATGACAATGCATACAGAAAATAGAAGGTGACCAACACGAACGCCAGCCCCAAAAACATCCGGTCGGCAGGAGACAGAACCAGCCGCCGCCCGAACCACACGACTGACCAATCGAACGGCATGCTGAAACAAAGCCGAGCGACAACCACTGTCGTCAACACCGCCACAAAGCCGGCCACGCCATCGCGGCGGCGAAAGAAATACAGAACCGGAGCCACACCCAGTGGCAGAATCACCAGCCACCAGGGCTGCAATAGAAAACTCATTCTTCCGCAGTCTCCTCACTGACCAGCCCGGCCTGAGCGATGATCAGGTATGCCGTCGCTAAGGCAACCATCAGGTGCAGCACCCCCAGGAGACCGGTAACGACCAGGCCGCGCTCGATTGTCACGTAGTATAGCTCGAAAGCGATCAAGAAGGTCAACAGGCCCAGCCCCACTTTCAAAGGGCGCACGGTCAGCATCACGACGAGCAGCCCCATAAAAGCCAGCCAATAGATAGCGAAGTTGACATGGAGCGGAATGCCTTGCAGCGGAAAGCGCTGCGTGAACACGTAGACGACTACACCGATCAGAAGGACGGTCAAGAGACGAAACGGAAACCACAAGCCCAAGACATCACGATGTGCCCAAACCCGTACGCCGCCTTTCCAGCGTGTGTACCGGCTTGGCGCCGTCTCCTTCACCGCACGGCGCACACTTGTGAACAAGAAAAGACAAATCATCGCCCCGACAATGAATTTGAAGAGCGCGATCTCCGCAGGCAGGAAGTTGATCAATAAGATGTTGGCAAAGGCGTATTGCACAAGCAACACGAAGATCAAGAGACGCCAATCCTGCAGCAATACGAGCACCGCGGACGTGATTATCAACCCCAAGACTGCCGATGTCCCGGAAAAAAATGGGAGCAACACCAATATTTCCGACCAAGAAGGCATTCCAATACTCCAGAAGGACCCCAGACTTCAATTCACCTGGGCCGCTTGCTATTGCAGGCTAACGGATCAGGAAAAAAGATACAACCACAGAAACAGCAACAGCACCAACAAGGCCCACAACAGATAATGATCGCCATTGAGCATGTCGGTAATCATATCCATGACACCGGACAACCGCCGTCCGATCATGCCAACTGCCGCGCAAACCCAATCCAGGCTCCACACCCGAACGACGACACGCCAGATTGGGTCTTGCGCGACCACAGCCGTCGCCGGTGGCCACAGATTCAACACGTACCCCGTGGCTACAGAGAGCACGATGATCGCCCACACACCAATCGTCATGGAGGAATAAGCCTGCAGACTCCATTCGCGCCATTCCGGCCCAATCAATGGCTCAACAGGAAATGCGGGAACGAGCATGCCCACCAGGCCGGGCACGACCAGAATCAGCGCCACGATGCCTGTAACGAAAACCCGATGCGTTCGTAGTTCAGCCGGGGAAATCAACCACACCCGGAAGAATACCGCCGAGATGAGAATGTTCGATAAGATCAGGGCGATGAGCAACACCGCCATTACCAACGAGCTACCGACCGTAAGCCCTGCATTGTGCAGTTGCCCCCAGGCGATGAATCCGGCAGTTGGAGGCAAGCCAACCACCGACGCGCCAGCCAAAGCGGTCACGAGGCGCAGCAGCCAGTTGTGCCAGCGCGGCGCGGCACCGTCCGCGCGCGGGGGCACTGTGAACAGCACCAGCAAGGAAAACGGAAGGAACAACGTCCAGATCAACATCGCTTCGATCGATTGTGGCAGAAGCAAGGCCACGGTCAAAATGACACCACCGGAAAGCGCCACGCCCAGATACGACAGGGACCGCGTTCTGTCGGGCTGAGACCAGGCCAACTGCGCGCCGATCAAGAGTGCGAGACACCCCAGGCCAATCCACAGCCCCTGGAATGGCAGGGCAACCTGCAAGAGAGAGAGTCGCGTCAGGAGGTATAACCCGGTAAGCATCGGGAGGGTGTGAAAAATCGTCAGCAGACCACCAGCGTTGGGATGCCGGTGTGGAAGCCACAGATGGGCCGGATAGGTCGCCAGCGCAATCCATGCGACCAGAAATACCGCCAGAGCTGCTGGCTGGGAACGGACGAAAGTCACCCAACGCCCGCCGTCGCCCCAACCCACATTCCACACTGCGCCCAATAACGCAAAGGTCCCCGCACCCCAAATGATCAGTAGACGGCATACAGACGAGCCTGGCACAGAAGCCAGAGCCTCCAATGCCACCGCTGCGGCGACCAGTAACGCCCAACTGCACATGAGCGTCAGGAGATTTCCCGAGAACAATATGGAGAACGTCGCTGCACTCAGTAGAAATAGCCCAGGAAACAAACGTGTGTTCTGGGAACTCTGTGCGCTCTCGGAGAAGCTGATGATGATTGCAGCTACCAGGATCACCGAACAAACAGCGAATGCCCAACTCAGCGTATTGACCTGATACACCAGACTGCCGAACAACGTCAAGCCGACCAGCCAATCCGAGAAGACGACATCCAACGGGAGACTGGCTTTCATGACGACGAGAAGTGCGCCAACACACCCACAGATGACAAGGGCGATCACCTTCTTGATTCGCTCGGGGATCGCAGTGTCACCGAGGCCAAGAACCAGCGCACCACCCAAAAACAGGATGACGGGCAGATGGGACAGAGAAAGAAGAGGATTCACAAATTCACCTTGGTACCAGGACTTCTGTTGTCAGGGCTGGCAAAAGACAGCAGTCCATTGTAACACAGGCAGCGAACACAGGCAAAATCAGAATCAGAGCCTCCTCAAGCGGCTTCCCTCAGCGTTGGCGAGGAATTAGCCGGACGCCGATCACCGCAGCGGCGAAACAGAGCACACCAACCGAGTAGAACATTCCGGCAATGCCCAGCCCGTCGGCGACGAACCCGCTGAACGCCGGGCCGATAAACATCCCCAAAGCGTAAACCGCCTGGAATATACCCATTGCCGAAGCACGCTGCTCGCGCTCCACCTGCTTGATGCTCAGCCCCATGATAACCGGAAAGGAGATGCCGGTTCCCATGCCATAGAGCATGCGCGAGATGATCAACACCGGAACGCTCTGGATGAAAGGAAGACCTACCGTCGTGAGCCCCATGAGAGAAAAACCCAATACGATCAACAACCGTTCTCCAACGCGGTCAACCAGACGAGAAGATATCAGGGCAAACAGCGTATAAGGGATGAACACTATCGTGGAGAGCCAACCGAGCGCCGTATTAGATGCCCCGATGTTAGCACCGTAGATGGGCACAAAGCTGAAGGTGGTCGAGTAGTTCACATACTGCGTCAGACAGCCCAGTACAGAGGCAATCAGCAGCAGGTTGCGCCCGCTCATGCTCCGCAGGGAGCCAAACGAGGTGGATTTCGACCGGTCGAGCGTGACGTCATCAGCCAGGAAGAGTGATAGGACAATGCCCAAGACCGCAGGAACCAACGCCAAATAGAAGGTGCTCAACCAGCCGTACGCATCTGCGAGCATTCCGCCCGCGGCGGTTGCGGTGACAATGGCCATCCCTTGAAAAAAAGTGGCCAACCCGACCGCTCGAATCGAGCGCTCCTTCGGAAAATAACTGGAATAGAGCACGGTCGTCGTGACCCAGGTCGCCGCAGCCAATCCCGTAAGCCCCCGGCAGATCAACAGCCACGTTGGGTTGGGTGACCATGCCAACCCGGCGACGCTCAGCACGACGATGGCAAAGGCAATCGTCACAAATGGGCGGCGCCGTCCCATACGATCCGACAACATCCCCATTGGGATCCGCACGATCAGTTGGGTAAGTCCGTAGGCGCTGACGATCAGCCCGACCATGCTCAGTGAAGCACCCAGGGAGTTGGCATAGACCGACAGCACCGGAACAAACAGGTAGAGCGAGAACCAGAAGAAATAGAGATCGAGAGATAGCAGGCCGATTGACCAAGAACGTCCCCGGCGCTGGCTTCCCGAGTCTGGTGTGGACTTCGTATATGCTGACATTTCCAACGTGCACACCCTATCCTGTCAGAACATCGCCTGACAGACATGATTGAAGCAGGGGAACCTTTTTTGACTCAGGCTCCCCTGCTTTTGCGGCCTACCGGTACGCGCTCTCAGAGCGTATTCCTGACGACGATAATTCAACGCAGGAGATGGAGCGCTCGATTCTCAACAGCCAGCATCGCCTCGGCGACAGCTTCGCCCAGGGTCGGGTGGGGATGGATCGCCGCCACGAATTCAGTGACGGTGTTCTCCAGCGTGATCCCCAGTGTCGGTTCCAAAATCAGATCGCTGGCGTGGGGGCCGACGATGTGCACGCCAAGCACTTCGCCATACTTCTCGTCCGCCACGACTTTCACGAAGCCGTCCGCATC
>CAZPTF010000037.1:0-9311 GCA_964589015.1 uncultured Anaerolineae bacterium | reverse complement strand
GCGTAGATGCTGGAGATGTTGGTGCACATTCTGTCGTCTACTTTGATGCCGCCCCGCTCATAACGCACGCCGATTTCGTCGAGACCCAGGTCGCTGAGATTCGCCCTACGCCCGACAGCGGAGAGCACCTTCTCGACGGTGATCTTTTTCACGCCGTTCGGTGTTTCCACCGTGACGATCACACCGGTTTTCGCCGATTCGATCTTGGCGACCTTGGACTTGAGATACGAAACGATCCCGTGCGCATCGAAGGACCACTTCATCGCCTCGCCGATGGACGCATCCAGCAGCGGGAGCAGCCGGTCCAACATTTCGACCACGGTCACTTCCACACCCAGCGCGTTATACAGTGATGCAAACTCGGCGCCGATAACCCCACCCCCAATGATCAACATACTCTCGGGCAACGATTCGAGAGCCAGAGCGCCAGTGCTGTCGATTACCGCGGGATTATCAATCCCGGGGATGGGCAGAGCAACCGGCACGGAACCGGTCGCCAGAATGATTTTCGACCCTTGAAGCCGCTGCGTCTTGCCTGTCGTGTCGGTGACCTCGACTGCGGTCGGGGATGCCAGTCGCCCAGTCCCCTTCACGACCTGGACTTGCGCACGATTCAACAATTTGTCCACACCGCCCACCAGTTGGTTGACGACTTTCTGCTTACGCTCCTGGGCCTTGCCCCAATCGACCACGGCGTCCTTGATCACGACGCCAAACTCGACCCCGCGTCGAGCCAACGAGAAAACTTCCGCCGTCCGGATCAATGCCTTGGTGGGGATACAGCCCCAGTTCAAGCACACCCCACCCAACTTGTCCTTCTCCACCAAAGTCACTTTGGCGCCCAACTGAGCGGCACGCAAGGCTGCTACATAGCCACCCGGACCACCACCAACGATGATGATATCAATCTTGTCCGCCACAATTGCCTCCTCGCATCACAGCAACATCAAACAGGGATCTTCGATCAGGTGCTTCACGCGCTGCAGGAATCGGGCCGCCGGCGCGCCATCGATACTGCGATGATCGAAAGACAGGCTCAGCAGCATCATCTGCCGGACCACGATATCCCCATCGCGAACAACCGGTTTCGCCTGAATGCGTCCGACACCGAGAATCGCGCTTTCCGGCAGGTTCACAATCGGAGTAAATCCATCGATTTCGTACATGCCCAGATTCGTGATCGTGAATGTTCCTCCCGTCATGTCGTCGGGCAGGCTTCTGCCCTCAGCAGCACGACCGACCAACGCGCGCACATCACGCACGATCTCGGCCAGATTCTTGGTGTCAGCGTCGCGAACAACCGGCACGATCAAACCGCGGTCGGTATCGACTGCCAGTCCAATGTTGATCTGGGGAAGGAGTCTGATCTCGTCGCCGGCGACGGTGCTGTTGACGAGACGATGTTCCTTCAGTGCTTTCGCCACAATCATAATCAACAGGTCGTTATAGCCAACCGGCAGACCTTCCGCCTTCTGCAGGGTATCTTTCAGACGTGTGCGAACCTCCACCAGGCTGGTGGCATCGACTTCAACAAACTCGGTCACGCGCGCAACGGTATTAGAGCTATAGGCCATGCGCTCGAAGATCACCTTGCGGATACCTGCGACAGGAATCTTTTCCGCATCTGGCGGGATCACCGTGACAGGAGCCGGAGCAGGGGTTGGCGCTGGAGGCGCCGCCAGAGCACGCTCGACGTCTTCTTTCGTGATCCTGCCAGCGGGGCCGGTACCCGTGACACCGCTCAAGTCCAGACCTGCGTCGCGTGCCATCCGGCGAGCGACCGGTGACGCCTTCACACGCAGCGCTTCGGCAGCAGCTTCGACATCCTTCGCGACGATGCGTCCGCCGGGACCTGTCCCCTGTACGGCTACCAGGTCGATTCCGTTCTCCCGTGCGATCCGCTTCGCAGCAGGAGACGCCGGGACCCGCCCACCGGAGACAGAAGCCATCGACTCCACCACGGGAGCTGTCGTCGCCACCGGTGCTGCCTGGATTGCGGCTTCCGCAGCCGCCGGCACACTTGCAGCACCGGCGGGGACTGCTTCGCCCGGAGCCACAACCCAGCCAATGATCGTCAGCACCGGAACCGTTACCCCTTCGGCGGTCAGAATGCGGAGCACTCCATCATCCGGAGCTTCCACTTCAAGCACGACTTTATCTGTTTGGACCTCAAAAATCGGTTCGCCTTTCTTGACTGCATTACCATCCTGCTTGAGCCAGCGAACCACACTGCCTTCAGTCATCGTCAGCCCCAATTTAGGCATGATGATTTCAGTTGCCATTTCGATCTACCTCCTCGTATCGTTCCTATGATTGACTACTCATAATTGCTGCCAGTTTGATCGCTTCGATCAAGCTTTGCGGATTGGCGGTTCCTTTTCCAGCTTTGCCGAAGTTCGTACCATGATCGACTGAAGTGCGAATGATAGGCAAACCAAGAGTGATATTCACTCCTTCGTAGAAACCGTGCGTCTTGAGCGGGATATGCCCCTGATCGTGGTACATGACCACGACCACGTCATACTGATCGTTCAACATGCGGAAGAACACCGTGTCCCCCGGGATAGGCCCCACGACATCGATTCCCTCTGCCTGTGCCTCTTTGATCGCCGGTTCGATCTCCTCAATTTCTTCTCGGCCAAAAAGCCCCCCCTCACCGGCATGGGGATTAAGCCCAGCCACGGCGATCCTTGGCTCTGTGATGCCAATCCTGCGCATCGCCGCGTAGGTCAGTCTGATCACGGTGAGAATCCGCTTTTTCTTGGCACGATTGATCGCATCCTGCAACGAGCAATGGGTGCTGACATGCGTAACACGCAGCCCTCCGCCGACGAGCATCATGCAGACTTCGTCGACACCACAGAGGTGCGCCAACAGCTCGGTATGGCCATCATAATGATATCCGGCATTGTTGAGTGCTTCTTTGTTGATCGCACTGGTTACGATTGCATTCGTTTCACCAGCCAATGCCAATTGGGTTCCCTTTTCAATGTAGTCATACGCCGCTTTCCCAGCGATGGTATTGACCTGCCCGCGAACGATGGAGCGCATGTCGGCATTTTTCAGGTCCAGCACATCGATGGCGCCCGGCTCAAAGCGCGACGCACTTACTTCCTGTACCGGGTGAATTTTCCCGGTCCACCCGACGATGTGCACTGCCTCTTGCATGCAGGCGGCATCGCCAATGACCACAGGACGGCAGATGTCGTATATCTCTTTGAGCGAGAGGGCCTTTACAACGATCTCCGGACCCGAACCAGCCGGATCCCCCATGGTGATACCCAGAATCGGTTTTCTGTTATTGCTCATCTCTACTCCCATTCGCTAGATAATGGTAACCCACAACCAAAGCACTTTTTTCGCCAAAACCGCCGGCCTTGGTGATGATTGGCAAGCCATCCCATCGTCCACCATAAAGCCGGCTGACCGGCAAGCCGGGAAGTACTTCCGAAACGGGCCGGAGAGCCAGGCCCTCCAAAGCCAAACAGACCTGCAAAGCAATATCGCCGCCGGTCAAAAGCAGTGCACCAACGGGATAACTGTCCATGATTCTTAGAGTCAGTTGCCCCAGGGAGACCGCGATAGCGCGGCTGGTCCCTTGCAGCAAAGGTGCGAAACAGGTCGTGACGATGGCACCTTTTCCGGCTGTCAAACAACGTCCCACCGCCTCGACGATCCGGTCAGTTTCATCTTGACCCGCCGTCTGCTGGAGCCAACGTTGAAGATCGGGTACGAGCAAGGGTATTGCCAGGGTATCGGCCAATTCACGCACTTGCGCGGCCGTTATGTCATTTCGGCTGCCGGCGACCACGAGAACTGGGCCTGCCGGCACAAAACCCGGTCGCACCACGTTCTTCGGCAAGGAGAGCCCCAAGGCTCCCGGCAGCGCCTCGGCCAGGCCGGCGGAACCCGCCGGCAGCCACGCCCCATCCGTGCGAATAATCGCCTGCGCGATGTCTGCCAGGTGTTTCCGATTCTCGCCGTCAACCACGATGATCCGCTCGGAGCGATGGGCAATCGCTTCGTGAATTGCATTCGCCCCGCGCTCCACGACGTCCAGTTCCACCAATCCGGCGGGCTGTCCGGTCTGTTGCTGCAAGAGCGTCGGGATATGCGCCTCGGTGATCGCATTGAGCGGATCCTTGGCGAAACCAGTACGCTCCAGAGAAAGTCCGTGGACGAAGAGACGGCCTGCCAGCACCGTACGCCCATTCGCCGGAAAAGCGGGCGCCACTATTCCTTTCACCGCACCCAAACCGCGCATCGCTGCCAACAGCTCTGCACCCAGGTTGCCGCGCAGCGTGGAATCGATCTTCTTGTAAACCACCCTCTCCCGCAACAGAGCGGCAACGCCCTGCACTTTTCTTGCCGCTGCCTCTGGCGGCATGGTGCGGCTGTCCGTGTTCATGATCGCGCAAGTCACATCAGGCAGAGCGCTATCCTGCAAACCGACCAGGCAGGAGATACCCCATTTGCTGAACTGCACGCCAGTATCGAGCGAACCGGTCAAATCATCCGCGATGATTCCCAGGTTTTTCATGGACATTGCTCAATCACGTCGTAATGCTCTCCCCACGCTTCGGACATGTGCTCCCATCGAAATTGGCACGGGGACTCTCTGTCCCGCGGGATCTTAGTAAGCCAGCTTGTAGATCCCGTAGATATCGTCACGCGTCATGCTGCGTGGGTTATTGTCGAGCAAGCGCCGGATTTCGATCGCATCGTCCGCCATAGAGGCCAGCGACGCTTCGGTGACGCCCACTTCCGACAGTCGCTGCGGGATGCGCACATCGATAGCGAGCTGGCGTACGGCCTTGACCGCCATTTCCGCTTGCTCACGTCGTGACAGGCCGGCCAACGGTTCGCCCAGCGCCGCCGCGATTTCGATGAACAGGTCGAGATCGCCCAAATAGTTGAACTCCATCACGTAGGGGAGTAGCAAGGCATTCGACACGCCGTGCGGCGTATGGAATTGCGCACCCAATGGATAGGCCATCGCATGGACGGCAGCGGTCCCCGCATTGGAAATGGAGATTCCCGCATAAAGGCTCGCGCGCGCCATGCCTTCGCGTCCCGCCACGTTAGCGCCGTTCAGTACGGCCGTGCGCAGGTGCTGAGCGCACAGCGTGATCGCCTCACGCGCAAACAGACGCGTTTCGGCAGTGGCCTTGACGGAAACGTAGGATTCGATCGCGTGTGTGAGCGTATCCATTCCGGAAGCCGCCGAAACCTTGGGCGGGCACGACATCGTCAGCAACGGGTCTACAATCGCTACATCGGGCATCAGATGGCGGCTCACGACGCCTTTCTTCACATTGCTCTTGGTATCAGTCAGGATGGAGTTCACCGTGGCTTCAGAGCCGGTCCCCGATGTCGTCGGCATCATAATCGTCGGCAGTCCTCGCCCCGGCACATTCTCGGTGCCGAACATCTCTTCGATCGGCCGGTCGTGAACCGCGGTAACGGCTACGATCTTAGCGGCATCCATCGAGCTCCCACCGCCCAAACCAACCACGAGATCGTAACCACCGCTGCGTACTTCGTTCACGCAAGGGGCGAGGCTCTCAACCGGCGGCTCGGGGACGATGTCCGAAAATACCCCAACCGACAAGCCTGCTTTCTCAAGGATGGCCTTGATCTCGTCCACCATGCCTGTGGAGGCAATGCCAGGATCACAAACAATCAGTACACGAGTCGCCCCTAAGGCCTTGGCTTCCTCACCCACCTTTTGGGCAGCTCCACATCCGAACAAAACCATGCTCGGCAAACGCAAAGGAAACAACGCAGGTCCCATCACTTTCATCCTCCTCAACTTAGTTTAGCACAATGTGCACTTCTCTATGCTGTTCAGGGGTAAGCATAGCCCCCCTCATAAGATAACATCCAATGAAACTGCATTATAGCAGCGGTTGGTAGGTCACGCAAAGCATACGCGGCACCTCACCGCCAACCGATCTGCTCCAACATTTCCCCCAGTGCCTCAGCGGCGTCATCGATAGCTTCACGGGCGGATTTCTGCCCCACAAAAGCATCGTGGGCCGCTCCGCCGACAATATCTTCATACTGCCCCTGAGCCGGAAGCGTCGGCCCTCCCGGCGTAAAACTGGTCCGTTGTTGCGCTTTCTCCAGAGAGAGCAATGACGTTTCGTAATACGGGAACTTCTCCATCAGCCCCGGATCCGTGTACAGGCTGGTCCGGGGTACGTGTCCACCCTCCCAATTCAGCGTGTATCCCAGATCTGGCCCCGCCGCCCATTTGATGAATTCCCAGGCCAACGGGATATGCTCGGAATTCTCATTGATCACCAGAACCCACCCACCGATCACCGGGGCGGGCTCCGGCTCACCAGGCACCAGTGCATAGCCGACCTTCCCATGTACCTTCGATTTGGCGGGCGTTTCCAGGTCCGGTGCGAAAACATCCCATTGGACTTGCATCGCCGCCCGGCCTTCTGCAAAGACCCGGTTCATGTCGTACCAATACATGTTGGGAGCATCGGGTGGAGCATATTGGGCCTGTTCAGCCCACAGCTCCATCGCACGGATCCCTTCCTCGTTATTGAGCGTTACTCGCCAGCGCGTGGCGAACTCCCGACCGTCCACACCCCACAATACGGTCTGAAAGAGACACAGCGCGCTGTTGCCGCGTTGTGCGGCCACTGAGACACCGTACTCGGTTGGGGAAGCTGGGTTTATCGAGCGGGTGAAGAAACGGGCTACCTGGTTGAATTCTTCCCAGGTGGTAGGAACAGCCAAATCCCGACCAGTCGCCGCCCGAAAAGCGGCCTGTTGCCGAACATCCTCGAACACATCCTTGCGATACATCAAGACCTGCGCAGAGGCCATGAGCGGAATGGCAACCTGTCTACCTTGCCACTGTCCCAGCAGCACATTGACGTTCGGAATGATGTCAGCCATCCACTGGTAGTTCCCTTCCTGTTCAAGGCTCCGCGTCTGTCTTCTCAGCCAGAGGATGTTATCACTGATAGCAAATTCCGGCAGCCAGGTGTCGATCACCATCATCACGTCATATTGGCTGTTACCTGCACCAAAATCGAGCAATTGCTTCTGATGTGCCTCGTAAAATGACGCAATCTCCAGACTGACCACAGTCTCGTTCTGCGCTTCAAACTCGCCCAGATATTTCTGAATCACATACGACATAGGATGTTCAACCAGAAGTATCCGTAATGGTTGTTCTTCAGGCAAAATTTCGGCGAACATTGGGGTGGCAGTCGCAGTGGGGACCGCGGTGGGCGTCTCCAATTGTTCGACAGCAGCCATGTCATCGCCGCTGTCCGGAGCACAGCCAGGGCCCACCATCACGACCAACGCTAAGATCAATTTTATCGTCCTGTTCAGACGATCAATCCTTCCCCACACACCATTGGACAAACGCCAACCTCACTCATTTCGTCCTGACATAGGGAACGAGGAGAAGGCAGGCACTTCCCCTCGCATTGTTGAGACGCTGTATTGCAGACCATACTGCGCGCAACGTACCGTGGAGGGTGTCATTTGCACGACAATCCTGCACGGCGCGAGCGAGAGCGAATCCAATCGCACGGACCTCGGCCTGCGAACCACCCACGCCGGGCAATCGCGCAGTCACGGTCCGTTGCAGCGGATAGCGCGCTGGTGCTGCACGCACTATACGTAATTCCCACCATTCACGGCAAGGATTTGCCCGGTGATGTAACTGGCACGGTCGGAGGCTAGATATACGACTGCATCGGCAACTTCTTCGGGCAGTCCCAAGCGTCCCATCGGGATCGTGACCAATATGCGCTCCATACCCTCGTCCGAAAAGGTCTCCGTCATCGGCGTCAGAATGGTCCCAGGCGAGACGGCATTGACATTGACTCCGGCACTCGCGTAGATCTTCGCCAAAGATTTGGTCAACGAGATCACTGCCCCTTTAGAAGCCGAGTAGTTGACCGGAGCGACGATGCCACCTGCCTGCCCGGCGTAGGAGGCGATGTTCACGACTTTTCCATACTTTTGCCTGACCATGACGGGAATGATGGCCTGGCAGCAGACAAACATACTTCTCAAATTGACGGTCAAGACCCGGTCCCAGTCATCGATGGTCAGCTCTTCAAAGGACTTGACCGGACATATACCGGCATTGTTAACCAGGATGTCGATCCGCCCCCATTTTTCGAGAACGGTCTCTACCATCTGCTTGACCGGCTCAGGCACGGTGACATTGACTTCCAGCCCCAACGCCGTACCGGACGATTGCGCATTGATCTCCGCAGCAGTCATCTCAGCCGCCGGCCCATTGATATCAGGGATCACGACCCGACAACCTGCTTCGACCAGGCGAAGTACCATTGCTTTGCCTAAACCGGATGCGCCTCCGGTCACGATTGCGACTCTGTTTTCAGAACCCACTGTGAACCTCCTCGTCAACTAACCTGGCGGCCCCTCACCCCGTCTCCTCACTCGGGCAAACAGACTGCAGGAGATCGCCATCAGCCTCACCGGACCGCATCAGTCCGGCCTGGATTCCATAATCGTTTAGTATTCAGCCACTGTCCAGAACACTTTCGTCAATGTCTCTTCTGCGAGATCAACCTGCTCACTCGACGCAAAATATTTCTGCAGGAAATGATCCCCCGCGATATGAATATGCCGCTTCACCGTCTCACGCGCTCTTGTGACATCACCTGCTTCAATTGCATCCAACAACATCCAATGGTCACGAACCAGATCCCGTAGCTCAGGCAAGGAGTAGCGAGATACGACGACGTGAAAACCCATTTCCGTCCGCAGGCATTGGGACAGGTAGATGAGCCGAGAATGTTCAGTCGAGGCACACAACAGATTATGGAACTCGAGATCGGCATTGCTGAACCCCGCAAAATCGGACTCATCCGCGCTCTGTTCCATCTGGCGCACGAGGGCACGCAGTCGTTCCACGGTTTCGGGCTGCGGAACCGAAGCAGCGATAGAAGCGGCATATCCTTCGAGGAGCGCCCGCAGGCTGAATATCTCTACCACTGCATGAGGGGTCAATTCGGTCACGAACGTACCGCGCCGGGGTCTTTTCACCACATAGCCCTGGCGTTCCAGGTCCTGTATGGCCTCACGCACCGGGCTCCTACTTACCCCAAACTGTCCTGCTATCTCGCCTTCAACCAGTTGTTCGCCAGGTGCAAGCAAACCGTCCAGGATCGCCTGTTTCAAACGGTCCTCGATCTGCTGTTTCAAGCCCACGCTTTCGAGACGCTCGAAGGATGACATATCCTCGCAGAAACCTTTCTCAGAATCCTCCACCCAAACCACGTGAAACACAGCCCGAGGTG
>CAZPTF010000036.1:0-19325 GCA_964589015.1 uncultured Anaerolineae bacterium | reverse complement strand
GTTCTTGACTTAAGGGTGGAAAAGTGTTATAATGTACATTAGTTCAAGCATTGAACAATTATTCATTTTGAACGTGAACGGCGGTATCGTTGCTGTCGTGTTTCCAGCCTTTCGATGGGTGAATTAGGCCGATGCAAATGTGGTGCGTTTCGATAGACAGCTCAATAGCGCTTTTTGGGTGGTGTCGTCGCATGCATGTAGTTTTGCCGGTCAGTGGGATCTGAAGGCCAAGCGAATGTTGTGTTAATTCGCTTGGCCTTGTCTTTTTCGCGAACAGTCCTCTGGTTCGTTTACCTTTGCGCAGATTCTACGAAAAGGAGGTGGTTGAACGCAGCGTTGCGAATGTGCAGTGTGTATTGGTCGTTCTGTCCGTAAGCGAGTATTCAACGTCGAAATGACCGTGTAATGCGAAGGAGGAAATGAAACATGGCGAAGAAGTTTATGGTCGCGGCAGTGATCATGGTGATCCTGTCCTTGTTGATCGTCCCATTGGGCTATGCCCAGGAACCCGCGGAGGATCATCCGCTCAAGGGCCAGTCAATTGAGATGTCGATCGTCGGTATCGGCGGGTGGCTACCGAGCCGGCTCGGTGTGGACATGAGTCCGTTGTTTGCCGAGTACGCCAAGGAAAACTACGGCTATGATGTGACCTTCACGTTCCAGGAAGCGCCCTTCTCGGCGTTGTTCCAAAAAGCCGCTGCGTCCTTGGCGACCAAGTCTCAGGAATACAACCTGATCATCAGCGACAGCCAGTGGTTGGGCGCGTTTGCCGAGCCAGGGTGGATCGTCAACATCAGCGATCTGATCAAAGAGAATCCTGAGCTGGACATCGAGTGGTACGACCCGGTGGTTGTCAACAGCTATATGACCTATCCCGACGGTTCCGATCAATTGTGGGGTTTGCCGGAAGAGGGTGATGTGATCGTCCTCTACGTTCGCCAGGATCTGTTCTCCAACCCGGATGAGATGGCGGCGTTCAAGGACAAATACGGCTGGGATCTGCCGCAGACCTTCGCGGACTGGGAAGCTGTCACCATGACCAAGTTCATGGATATCGCGGAGTTCTTCACCCGCCCGGACGATAACATTTGGGGTACGGCGCTGGAGTATCAGAAAGAATACGACTTCATGACCATGTACCTCTATCCCTTCATGTTCTCGCTGGGTGGCGAGATCTGGAACCCCGAGACCCGCGAGATCTACGGCGTGCTGAACAGCGAAGTCAACGCGAAGGCCCTGGAGTGGAACCGCGAGATGCTCAAGTTCCAGCCGCCTGGAGCGCTGAACTACGGTATCTCTGAGACCGTCGATGCCTTCACGCAGGGCAAGCTGGCCACCGCTTTCATGTGGGCCGCGCTGGGTGCGTCCATGATCCCCGAAGAGTACAAGGACAAAGTCATCGTTGTCCCGCCGCCGATGTTCGAGCGTGAAGATGGCACGACCGCCCGCATCTACTCGATCGGTGGTCAGCCGTGGGTGATCAATGCCTACAACGACGATGCGCACATGCGTGTTGCTATCGACTTCCTGAAATGGTGGTACAAGCCGGAAACGCAGCTCGAGTACGCGAAGCGCGGTGGTAACCCGACTGACAAAGCGACTCTGACGATGGAAGGGTTCGACGATGTCAATCCCTGGAACCCGGCCTACAAGTACATGCTTACCACTGAACATGCCCGTGATTTCTGGCACGAACCGCAGTATTCCGAGTTGTTGGCTGCACAGCAAGAGGGCTGGACCGCGTTCGCTACTGGTCAGGTCAACGATGCAGCGAACACGATGGAGTGGATCGCCTGCGAACAGCAGAAGATCATGTTCGAGGGTGGTCGGAGTGAAGTCGCTCCGCCTGATTCCTGCAAAGATGTAAAGCTGGACAAGTAATAGCGGGCATTGCCCAAGAAGACTTACCGGTGGGCGCGGTTCGTCCGCCCCACCGGTATTGTGCTGTCATCCTGATAGAGAAACACGCAGCAGTGCTTGTTGCGGTTCCATTGTGTGGAGGTTGATATGGCCAATTTGACCGGAGTGCAATATGTGACCAGGAGACCTGCCTGGCATACGCGTCTCCTGCGGTCAGTCGAGGAATCCGGATTGTTTTCTACGGCTCTGCTCGTCCCTGTGCTCATTTTCTTTATCGTCTGGAATGTGATTCCTCTGTTGTGGATGCTCGGGCTGAGCTTCTACAACTATTCTCTGATTACCGGCAATCCGGAAAAGTACGTCGCGTTTGGCAACTACCTGGACATCTACAACAATACCAACGTCTGGAACGCCCTGGGCAGGACATTCCAATGGGTATTTGTAACCGTCGCGATTGAGACGGTGCTTGGTATACTGCTTGGACTTCTGTTCTGGAGGAGTTCGGATCTCCCCGGCCGCCGGTTTGCGTTGACGATGATATTCACGCCGATGATTCTGGCTCCGGCGTCTACGGGCACCTATTTTCGTCTGATCTACGAGCCGACTTTCGGTGTGATCAATAGCATCCTCTCCATACTATTCGGAACCAGGATCGACTTCCTGGGCGATCGGGCCTGGGCGTTTGGTGCCGTTGCCCTGGTGGATATCTGGATGTGGACGCCGTTTATGTTACTGATTACTCTGGCCGCGCTCGGTGCCGTCCCCAAGGCGGAGCTCGAGGCTGCCGAGGTCGACAGGCTTCCCTGGTACAAACGCTTCTGGTATGTCATTCTCCCATACGGGAAGTTTATCCTGATGCTGGGCATCCTGTTACGTACCATCGATTCATTCAAGACCATGGACCTGATCTATTTGATGACCAAAGGTGGTCCGGGGAACACTACCGAGACGATCGCTATCGCCCTGTGGCGCAAGGCCTTCGAAGGCTTCACGATGGGCTGGTCTTCGGCGCTGGCGGTGATCCTGTTGCTGACAGCGATTGCCTTCACGTCGATCTATCTATACATCCTGAATCTGAGCAAGCAGGGAGGTAAATGATCATGCGTAAGGGTTTGGGTCGGACGCTGTATCATATCCTGTTGTGGTTTATCGCGGTGATCTTCTTTCTGCCGGTGCTCTGGATCGTTTTGGCGGCATTCAAGACCAAGGACCAGCTCCTGGCGGTTCCGACAAAGTGGTTTTTCGTGCCTACACTGGCCAATTTCGTGGATCTCTTCACGCGTCCCAACATCGTCAATTACCTGGTCACCAGCGTGGTCATTTCTGTGTCGGCTGTTGCCATTGCTATCGTCGTGTCTTTCCTGGCCGCGTATTGTTTCTCGCGTTATCAGCCCAAGGGAACGAACTTCCTGATGTTCCTGTTGCTGTCGATGCGTATGGTTCCTGCGGCGGCAACAGTTATCCCGGTGTATCTGATGTATGTGGCATTCGGGTGGAAAGATACCTGGGGAGGCATGATTCTGTTCTATGCCATGTTCAGTATCCCATTCTCTGTCTGGATCCTGAAGGGCTTTGTCGATGGGGTGTCTCCGCGTTTCGATGAGACCGGGCTGGTCAACGGCGGCTCGCGCCTCCATGTTTTGTTCAAGGTCGTTTTGCCTCAGGTCAAGCCTGGCCTGGTTGCGGCGTTCATCTTCAACCTGGTGTTCGTGTGGAACGAGTTCCTGTTCAACTTCCTGATCGGTGGCCGGCGCACAACCATGGTGCCGGTGGCGCTGTCGACCTGGATGTATGCTCAGTCCGGCGTGGACTGGACTTTCGTCGCCGCATTAACCACTGTATTTATGATTCCACCGATTCTAGTCGTTTTCTTCTTCCAGAAGTACTTGTTGACGGGAATGACTTTTGGTACGGTTCGAGGTGAAGTATAATGCAAAAACAGAAAAAACCTTTCGCGGCAGTCCTGCACGCCGTGTTGATCGTGCTGCTGGTCATCAGCCTGATCCTGATTGCACAGCAGTTCAGTATGAAGATCTACCAGGTAGGTCTGCTCTTGTTGGGTGCTGCCGCCATTACGCAAATTGGTTTCGGCAATGTGCCGCCCAACACCAATTTCGCGCAGTCGATCAAGTTTTTGATTCTCATTTACGTGATCATTGGTGCAGTGTTTGTGGTGGGCATTCTATTGGCGCCGACTCTTATTGGCATGGCTCGGGGGTGACGTCGTGATAGCAGTTGAATTCAGGGATATCTCTAAGGAATACCGCGGGCAATCTGTCTTGGAAGGTATAGATTTCGCTGTCGAATCCGGTACGTTCACGGTGGTCTTTGGGGGACCGGGCTGTGGCAAATCCGTCGTTTTGCGTCTGATGACCGGGCTGGAGAAGCCGACCTCGGGACGCGTGTTCATGCGTGAGGTGGATGTTACCAACGTGGCGCCGGGGGAACGCAACATCGGTTATGTGCCACAGATGTTTGCACTGTACCCTCATTTTAAGGTGTACGACAATATCGCCTACCCCCTGCGATTGATGGGACTTCCGGCGCAAGAAGTGGATCCCATCGTCCGGCGGACGGCTGAGATGCTGCGTATCAGTCCCCTGCTCGCGAAGTCTCCCGATCAGTTGAGTGGCGGTGAAAAACAGCGTGTCGCCCTCGCGCGGGGTATTGTTAAACAAACCAACATCTATGTGCTCGATGATCCACTCACCGGTCTGGATTTCAAGCTGCGTGAACAGTTATTCGACGACCTGCAGACGACACAACAGTCTCTGGCGGCTACATTTGTGTACACAACCTCTGATCCGCTGGAGGCGCTGATGCTCGCAGAAAATATCGTTGTGCTGGACGATGGACACGTCGTCGAAGCTGGACGCCTTGACGACGTGTATACAAACCCTCAACACGTACGAACGATGGAGCTGCTCGGTTTCCCTTCAGCCAATCTGCTGCCGGGTAGCATCCAGGCACGAGCCGGGCAGACCTGGTGCAAGACCGACCTGGTCGAATTCCCGGTACATGCGGCCGAGTCGGTCCAGCCGTTTGCGGAAGGACAGGAGGTCATTGTCGCTGTGCGTCCGCAGATGCTCAAGCTCAATCCGGAGCAACAGGAAAGGCTGTGTATTTTTCCCGCTTCCGTCGTTTTGCGGGAAGATCTCGGGGGCGAACTGGTGGTCCATCTGAACGCGAGTGATACTCCCCTTGTCTCAGTAGTGCGACATGACGAATCGCACCTTATTGCTGATCGAGATGTGATTGTTGGTGTTGAAGCTCCAGCGTTTGTGCTCTTCGCGGTGGGGACTGGAAAGAGAATAGGGCAAGGAGCGGAGTAGACCATGGAGATTCGTCTTGAAAACCTGCGCAAAGAATTCAAGGAAGTTGTGGCAGTAAGAGATGTAACGATCACTTTCCCCGACTCGCAGGTGACCTGCCTTTTGGGCCCATCGGGATGTGGAAAGACAACTCTGCTGCGCATGATCGCCGGCTTGGAGACGCAGACCTGCGGGGAGATCTACTTCGGCA
Organism: uncultured Anaerolineae bacterium; assembly: GCA_964589015.1. Classification (GTDB taxonomy): domain Bacteria; phylum Chloroflexota; class Anaerolineae; order DAOTYC01; family DAOTYC01; genus CAZPTF01. The sequence goes on along the minus strand of CAZPTF010000036.1, from coordinate 13,943 downwards.
AGGAGCGGGTCAGTGATTTGCCACCGAGTAAGCGGAACATCGGAATGGTGTTCCAGTATCCTGTGGTATACCGGGGGACGACGGTCTATAGCAATATCGAGTTGCCGCTGTTGGAGGAGAAATTGACTCCGGCCGAGCGCAAGAAGCGTATTGATCAGGTGATCGAAGTGCTCGGCCTGCAAAAGTATGCCCATTGGGACACGTCCTTACTGGACATTGGCACGAGGCAAAAGGTGGCCGTCGCGCGTACGGTTGCACGGCAGCCGGAGATCATCATGTTCGATGAACCGCTGACTAATGTGGACGTGGATACGCGGGTGCAGCTCAAACAGGCGCTCAAGGAGTTGACTGCCCAACTCAAGAAAACCATTGTGTACGTCACACACGATCAGACGGATGCGATGACGTTGGCGGATCAGATCGCGTTAATGCAAAACGGCGTTATCGTACAGCGGGATGCACCGCGAGAGTTATACAACTATCCGAACAATGTGTTCGGCGGCTGGTTCCTGGGTAACCCGGGCATGAATTTCTTCGAGTACGACGTCGAACCAGTTGGCAATGCAGTCCGCCTGGTCTCTCCGTTGTTTCCAATGGCAATGCGTGTCATCGGCGTGGGCGATAACCGCCGGATCACGGTCGGTATTCGCCCCGAACGCATCCGCGTGTCGCCGGTGGAGCTGCCGAATTTCGTATGGGGTGAATTGAGCCACAAGGCAATCGTGGTTGGCGGTCAATATCTGCTCTCGATCTCCGTCGGAGAGCTGCTTTTGAAGGCGAAGGTCAGAAGAGAGGTCGGGCTGGATATTACCGATGGCCTGTGGTTCGAGTGTCCGCTCGACTGGATCATGATATTCGATGCCGAAGGGCGCCGCCTTGAGGATGTCACGATCGAGCCTGAGTGATTGAGAGGTATCCGCAAAATTGAGTTCGGATGCGTAGAGGTCAGTGAGTTGTGGTGCGGATTGAGTGGCGGCTGGAGCGCGACCGAACAGTAGAGCAAACGCTCTCTCGTTCGGTCGTGCAGTCTCAACCAACGAGTGTCCAGTGCCGGGCCGCGTCGCAACTGCAGAAACCATTGTTTGTCGAGGAATAGGAGGCAGATTCAGGATGAAAGTAGTCAGTCTGGGCATTCATATTGCAGATATCTTGGGCCGTCACGTCCCCTACATTCCGGAAGGTCAGGGAGTGTTGCTGCTCGACGAAATCCGGATCACAGCCGCTGGTAGTGCGGCCGGAACTGCGGTCGATCTGGCCAAATTGGGCGCCGAGGTGTATGCGATGGGCGCAATCGGCCACGATGGCTTGGGGGATTTCATCATCGGGGCGATGACGAATTACGGGATCAATACCGATTCGTTGGTGCGGAAAGCAGGCGTCCAAACCTCAGCGACGATGCTCCCCATCCGCCCCAATGGAGAACGACCTGCCTTGCACGTGATCGGCGCGAATGGCGAACTAACGTTCGCGGACCTGAATCTCGACGTAATCGCTGCCGCCGATTTCTTGCACATGGGTGGTGCGACCCTGTTGCCCAAATTGGATGGCGAGCCCATGGCGCAAGTGCTGAAGCACGCGCAGGAACATGGCGTGGTTACGACTTTCGACCAGGTCCTCATCGCCAAGCCCAATCTGATGGAGATCATCGGTCCATCCTTGCCGTACGTGGACTATTTCATGCCTGGCTTCGAGGAGGCGCAGATGATGTGTGGCCTGACGGAGCGCATGGATGTGATCAGATTCTTCCTCGATCGGGGCGTCAAGCACACCGTGTTCAAGATGGGCGGGCAGGGAAGCAGCATCGCGTACTATGATGAACAGGGTGATCTGCAAGAAATTCGGCTGCCGGTTTTCGACGTGCCCATCGTTGATTCCACCGGTTGTGGCGATGCCTACTGCGCCGGGTTCATCGTGGGCAGGTCGATGGGTTGGGACTTGGCGCAATCCGGTATGTTGGGCACCGCAGCGGCGGCGCTGGTTATCACCGGCCTGGGGTCCGATGCAGGGATTGTTGATCTCGACCAAACGATCGAGTTCATGAATACGACGCGCCGGTTGTCTCTCGAAGGCTAACGGCAGTCGTACGACCTTCAGGTCGAGTCGTGCGAAAGAAGGAGTCCTTTAGATGAAGAAGTTTATCAATGACCCGTATGATGTTGTCGATGAAATGCTCGAAGGATATCTCGCGGTCAATGGCCAATACGTTCGGTTGCTCGACACCGCGCGGACAGTTGTCCGCGCAGATGCGCCGGTCCCTGGCAAGGTAGGTGTCATTACTGGTGGCGGTTCCGGACACAAGCCGGCGTTCATCGGTTTTGTTGGGAAGGGCATGCTGGATGCCGTCGCTATCGGGGAAATCTTTACTTCTCCTCCGCCGAATGCGGTCATCGCAGCGGCGAAGGCTGTCGATGCTGGCAGGGGGGTTCTGTTTCTGCTCGGCAACTACGCTGGCGATGTCATGAATTTTCAGCTTGCTGCGGAGATGGCGCGGGCCGAAGGCATTCAGGTCGAGCAGGTCATCGCGACGGACGATGTCGCTTCGGCGCCGAAAGACAACATCGGCAACAGACGGGGTGTCGTGGGCGAATTCCTGGCCTGGAAATGCGCCGGTGCCAAAGCCGAGGCGGGTGGCACCCTGGCGGAATGCAAAGCGGTTGCCGAGAAGGTCAATGACAATTGCCGTACCTTCGGTGTGGCGAGCGGCCCCTGCACCGTACCTGCGAAGGGCGTCCCGACTTTCACGCTCGCCGACGATGAGATGGAGTACGGCGTCGGGCATCACGGCGAGGCGGGTGTAGCCAAGACAAAAATGCTTACCGCCGACGAGGTCACCGCGAAGATAACCGCGGAAATCCTGAACGACATGCCTCTGACACGTGGGGATGAGGTCGCAGTCCTGATCAATGGGCTGGGCGCTACCCCGCAGTTGGAGCTATATATCTGTTTCCGTAAAGTCAAACAGATACTCGATGCCACAGGGATTAAGGTGATGTATGCGTACGTCAACGAGATATTCACGGCGTTGGAGATGGCCGGTTTCTCGGTCACAGTCCTGAAACTGGATGACGAGTTGAAAGAGTTATTGTTTGCACCCGCCGACACGCCCAGTTACAAGCAATTTTAGTTCGTGAGGAGACGTTCGGAATGAGTGACGTGATAACAGCGGCACAGATGTATGGTGTCGTCGAGCACATGTGCGACACGATTGAGCAGGAAAAGGACTATCTTTCTGAATTGGATGGCGCGATTGGTGATGGCGATCATGGTGTCAACATGGCCAAATGTTTCCGGCAGGTCAGAGCGAAACTGCCGGAAAGCGCAGGGCAGGATGCCGGGACAATCCTCAAGAATGTCGGAATGATCGTGCTCAATTCCGTGGGCGGCGCGATGGGTGCTCTGTACGGGACGATGTTCCTGCGCCTCGCGCAGGAGTCTGCCGGAAAGACAGAATTGGACCTGGATGATCTGGTGAGCATGTTCAAGGCAGCAGAGCAAGGTCTGCGCGATCTGGGGAAAGCCGATGTCGGAGATAAGACACTGCTGGATACGTTCGTTCCAGCAGTGCGTGCGTTAGAGAAAGCCGCTCAGGAAGGCAAGTCCCTCCCGGAAGCACTCGCCGACTTCGAGCAGGCTGCGAAAACAGGCATGGAATCGACGCGCGAGCTCATGGCGCGGATCGGGCGCGCCAGCCGGCTGGGTGAGCGTACGATTGGGCATCAAGACGCGGGTGCAACGTCCTGCTATTTCATTCTCAGATCGTTTTCACAAGGTATTCGCGAATAGGTGTCATGTCAGCAGACAGCCTACCTATAGGCCGTCTGCTTGGGAAGGAAGTGCGCAAATGAACGGAGTGTCGAAGATAATCGTTGGGTCTGACCATTTTGGGTTGCCATTGAAGAACGTGCTGCGTGATTACCTGCGCGAATTGGGCTGCGAAGTCGATGACTGGGGCGTCACTAACGATGACCCGATCGATTATCCGGATGTCGCCGTTGCCGTCGCCGAGCTCGTCGCGGCGGGCAAATACGACCGCGGCCTGTTGGTCTGCGGTACCGGTGCCGGTATGGCTATCGTTGCCAACAAAGTGCCGGGCGTGCGTGCGGTTTGCGTTCATGACGCTTATACCGCAGAACGGGCGCGGGCGAGCAACAACGCACAGCTCATCACGATGGGTAGTCTCGTCATCGGGACAGCAGCAGCCAAGAAACTGATCGACATCTGGTTGGAGAGCGAATATCAGGGTGGCCGGTCCGCACCCAAAGTGGCCAAGATCGATCAGGTAGACGCGAAATATCGAAAGTAGAGTCTGAGCACTGTGTGGTGGTGGGGGAGACAGACGTGGTAAGACCGATCGCGATGTATACTGGACAATGGGCCGACATGCCGTTGGAAACGTTGCTCCGCAGGATGCATGAGTGGGGCTTCGATGGCGTGGAACTGGCCATCGCGGGAGATCACTTCGATGTGGTCAAAGCGCTTGAGGACGATAGTTACATCCCGGCCAAACAAGCACTGCTTGCGAAATATGGGCTCAAGTGCTATGCTTTTACGGCCCATCTGGTGGGGCAGTGTGTGTGCGATCACCCGCTCGATGAACGTCATCGACGTATCGTCCCTGAGGATATCTGGGGCGATGGTGAGCCAGAGGGTGTGCACCAGCGTGCGGCTGAGCGCATGAAAATGGTTGGGCGGGCCGCGGCCGCAATGGGTGTGGAAGTGGTCGTCGGATTCACCGGCTCAAAGATCTGGCTGACCGTCGCCGGATTCCCGCCAGTTCCGCCAGCGATGATCGACGACGGCTACCGGGATCTGGCGGCACGCTGGAATCCCATCCTGGATGTATACGATGAGGTCGGTGTAAAGTTTGCCCTCGAGGTGCATCCTTCGGAGATCGCCTATGATTTCTGGACTGCGCGCCGGACATTGGAAGCAATGGCGTATCGCCCTGCGTTTGGGTTCAATCTCGATCCGAGCCATCTGTACTGGCAACTGGTCGACCCGGCAGCGTTCGTTTATGAGTTTGGCGACTATATCTATCACGTCCACGTGAAGGATGCGGTTCGCCTGCTGGATGGCCGAAATGGCATCCTGGCGTCACACCTGCCGTTTGGCGATCATCAGCGTGGCTGGAACTTCGTCTCACCGGGCCGCGGCGGGGTCGATTTCGAGAAGATCTTCCGTGCGCTGAATGCAGTGGGTTATACGGGTCCGTTGTCTGTCGAGTGGGAAGACAACGGGATGGATCGAGAGCAGGGCACGCCGGAAGCGGTCGCCCTGATCAGGCGTTTGGATCTCAGCCCTTCGGTGGTCAGGTTCGACGCCGCATACGAAGAAGCTTAGGGATGGTGTGATGCTGCCAAGTGTCTCTCTTGGGCTGTCGGGTGAGCGTTTTCGAGTGACCTACCGCTTGCTCGGCGATGAAGCGGAAGCGCGGATCATAGCCAACGATATTTGTCTCGAGCAGACGGTCGAGTTTCCCGGAGAGCTCGTGCCCGCTGGGGATATTCGCGAGCGTATCGTGGGCCACATTGAGTCGTTGACACCGCTCGACGCGATGTGTTGCCAGGCGGTGATCAGTTACGCGATCGAGACGACAGGGTTCGATCTGCTCCAACTTCTCAATGTGGTGTTCGGCAATACCAGCCTCAAGCCGGGCATTCGCGTCGAAGGTCTGGACCTGCCTCCCAGCCTGCTCGCTGTATTCCACGGGCCGCGCTTTGGCAGAGGGGGACTGCGGGCCCTGCTCGGCGTTCCGGAGCGACCCTTGCTCTGTACGGCGTTGAAGCCGTTGGGGCTACCCCCTGCAGAGCTTGCACAGCTGGCGTACCAATTCGCACTGGGGGGTATGGACCTTATCAAGGACGATCACGGAATGGCGAATCAGCCATTCGCCTCGTTTAGGGAACGAGTGGAACGATGTGTTGAGGCAGTAGAGCGGGCCAATCGGGAAACTGGTACCCGCAGTCTCTATTTGCCCAACATTCCGGGACCGGCGGATAAGGTGGTCGAACATGCCCTGTTCGCCAAACGAAGCGGAGCGGGGGGGCTGCTCATCTGCCCAGGGCTGGTCGGGGTGGACACCATGCGCCAGGTCGCGGACGATGACCGGATTGCCCTGCCGCTCATCAGCCATCCGGCGTTCCAGGGAAGCTTCGTGACCTGTCCGGACAGTGGGATGGCCCATGCTGTCATTTTTGCACAAATTCCGCGTTTGGCTGGCGCTGATGCCTCCATCTTCCCGAATTACGGTGGACGTTTCTCCTTTACCATGCAGGATTGTGTCGGCTTGGCAGAAGGTTCAGCCAGAGAGATGGGACACATTCGCCCGTTGTTTCCCGTGCCGGCAGGCGGTATGAGCCTGGAGCGCATTCCCGAAATGTTCGAGGTCTACGGACGGGACGTTATTTTTCTCATCGGCGGTGGGTTGCACCAGCATGGTCACGATTTGGTGGAGAGTAGTCGCTATTGTCATCAGTTGGTAGCTCAGATGTAGCTCTAAGGTGGCAGGGTAATGCTGCATGCTAGGTGACGGTCGAGATCAGAAAACGGTTGTCGTCATGGGGACCTTGGACACCAAGGGACCGGAAACGCTGTACCTGGCTGAGCGTGTTCGGGCGGCTGGATGCCGCGCGTTGCTGATGGATGTCGGCGTGCAGCGTGAAGCCGCTGTCAGTGCGGACATTCCTGCCTCCGTAGTGGTTGCTGCCGTTGGTGAAGATGTCGTTGGCCTTCGACAAATGCCCAGAGGCGAGGCTGTCGAGGTGGTTTGCCGGGCTGCTGCGTATCATCTGGCCGGGCTGGTGAGTGCCGGACAGGCCGCTGGCGTGGTTGGGCTGGGCGGCTCGGGTGGCACTACGATCTGTGCGGCAGCAATGCGTGCTTTGCCATACGGAATACCAAAGCTGTTGGTCTCGACGTTGGCGTCGGGAAACACACGCTGGCACGTGGATATCTCGGATATCGTGATGATGCCGTCCATCGTCGATATCGGCGGGCTGAACCCCATCCTGAAGATGGTGTTGAACAACGCAGCGCAGGCGATTGCGGGCATGGTCCGTGGCTACGAGCCGTTCGTCGCTTCGGGCAAGCCGGTGGTGTCGTTCACGATGTATGGGACGACGACACCTGGCGTTTCGCGAGCCAGACATCTGGTGGAACAGGCCGGGTTCGAAGCCTGGGTTTTTCACGCTTCAGGTGTCGGTGGCCGGACGATGGAAAAGCTGATCTCGTTGGGGCATATTCACGGTGTGGCCGACATGACCCTGGCCGAGGTCGGCGCACATCTCGTCGGTGGGCTGCACGATGCCGGTCCACACCGCCTGGAGGCGGCGAGCGCCCGTGGGCTGCCGCAAGTCATCGTGCCCGGTGCAGCGGATACGATTGTTTTGCCGCCGCGCGATCAGATTCCGGAAAGGTTCAGAAACAGGACCCTCAATTTCCACAACCCATCGATGACCACGATGCGCACGACGGCGGATGAGAACGTAGCCATCGCCGAATTCATTGCAGAGAAACTGAACAAGGCCACAGGCCCGGTAACAGTCCTGCTGCCTTTGGGAGGCCTTTCGTCGATCGATCGACCAGGAAAGATCTTCTATGATCCGGTTGCGAACGATGCGTTGTTTTCGACGCTCAGGCGCAACCTGTCACCAACTATCACGGTGTATGCAGATGAGCATCACATCGATGATCCCGAGTTTGCGGCCCGGGTGGGTCAGACGGTCGTCGAGTTGATGTCTCAGGTTTCTTGAACATATCAGCGAATCTGTCAGTTTGAGGTGAAGAGCAATGAGACAATATACACGCGCAGAGGTCCTACGGAGACTGCGGGAAAAACTCGCAACCGGCCACATCATTGTGGGTGCCGGCGCTGGCACCGGAATCTCGGCCAAATTTGCGGAACAAGGTGGAGCAGATCTGCTGCTGGTATTCAACTCGGGCCGTTATCGTATGCATGGACTGGGCTCTCTTTCCGGGCTCATGGCCTATGGCGACGCCAATGCCGTGGCACTCGAGATGGGTGAACGCAATATCCTGCCGATCGTCAAAGAAGTGCCCGTTATCTGCTCGGTCAATGGGACTGACCCGACACGTGTCATGAAGAACTTCTTGCGGCAGGTCATCGCGGCCGGATTCTCGGGGGTCAACAATTTTCCTACCGTAGGGCTGATCGATGGCAACTTCAGAGCCGCTCTCGAGCAGACGGGCATGGGGTACTACAAAGAGGTCGAGATGATCGCGTTGGCGCACGAGATGGACATTTTCACTATCGCCTATGCGTTCACCCCTGATGAGGCACGCCAGATGGTCGAGGCCGGCTGTGACGTGCTGATCGTTCACGTCGGTCTGACCGCTGGAGGGTCTATTGGCGCGACCGACACGATGGGTTTGGTTGAGGCGGCGGAGGTGATTCGCGCGATGGTTGATGTCGCGCAGCGCATCAACCCAGATGTGCTTGCCCTGTGCCACGGTGGCCCGATCGCAATGCCTGCCGATGTTGTAGAAATCTTGAAACTGGTTCCGGTCCACGGGTTCGTTGGGGCTTCGAGCATCGAACGGTTGCCGGTCGAGACGGGCATTCGTGAGATGACGGAGTCATTTTCGGCCATAGAACTTCCCTGATTTTCGGGTTGAATGGGTGCCATGAATAGCAAAGACCAGCAAGAACTGATAATCGTGGCGGCGTGGCTGTACTACGACGAGAAACTGACTCAGGAGCAGATCGCGGAGAAGTTGAATTTGTCTCGCGTCGGCGTCACGCGTCTGCTCCAGAAAGCGCGGCAGGAGGGCGTCGTCGAGTTCAGGATGACGAAACCGCTCCCATTGCACTACAACCTGTCGTGGCAGTTGCAGAAACGTTACGGTTTGAAAGAGGTCATCATCGCCAAGACGTGCGACACCGAGGCGGAAACGCTGGATGCAGTGGGTGCGGCGACCGCGCAATATCTGGCGCAGATCGTGTTCCCCGAATGCCGTCTCGGGATCGTCGGTTGGAGCAAGTCGCTGAGTTACATGGTCCCGTACCTCAAGCCGAGTGTTGGCGTCAAGCCGGCCGTCGTCCACGAGCTGGTCGGATCTTTCGTCGGCAAGGCCAACGTCTACAATGTCAGCATGCAGGTCGCTCAGGCGCTGGAAACCCCGATCGACATTATGCCGGTCCCTGCAGTGGTCAGCAGCGAAGCCGCGCGCGCAGCGATTCTCTCGGAGCCGGCGATCAACCGGGCACTGCGCCATGCACGCCAGTGTGACATCGCGTTCGTGGGCATCGGCCACGTGGGGCACGACTGGACGATGGTGATGCGCGGGCACCTCAGCCAGGAAGAGGCCGATTATATTCGCAGCAAGGGTGCGGTGGGCGATGTCATCGGGCGTTACTATGACGAATACGGCCGTCGCGTGGTCACAGACCTGGACGAACGGGTGATTTCCATCGATTGGGATGATATCCTCCACATCCCGCACGTTGTGGCGGTGGCGTCCGGTGCACACAAGGTAAAACCTATCTTGGGTGCACTGCGCGGTGGCCTGTGTCATTGCCTCATCACCGATACCAAGACTGCGCAACAAGTGCTGGAGAGTGAACACGAGGAAACTCAACAAACCCTGGCCGAGCAGCAAGTATAGACGGAACAGATACCCGTCGGAGGTTACCTGGCCGGCGCGGATGCCTCTCCTGGCAGCAGGGAGTCTATCTCCGGCGGGCGCGGGATGGCGCTCAGCCGCCACAACAGTCCGGATGGTTCGGTGCGGTAGTCCGCTGGCAGGTAAGCGGGTTCTGTGCTGAAGTAGATCTGCCTTCTCCCGGCATTGTGTGCCAGCAGCGAAAGAAGACCGCTGCCCGCATCGGTCTCACCGACAATCCCGGGATGGTGTTTCTGCAAAATGATATGGTACCAATCGAATGCGAGCAGGGCATCGTTGACAACCGCGATGTCCTGTCTTCTTTCCAGACCGTAACGCACGTACCACAGCGCAAACGTGTGGGCATCCCCCTCCGCAATGATGAGACTATCGGGCTCGACGGCTTCAACTGCTTGCAACCCGTAGTCGAGTGCTTCGGTGTTGTCACTGAGGTTCTGCCCTGACCAATTCCCGGGTGCGGCGATTACGGATAGCAGCACAGCGAGTCCGCACAGAGCTCCTCGTTTCCACACGCTATCGCGGAGATAGGGTTCGATTGCCACCAATGCCCGATAAAGGCCATACGCCATCCATAGGATCAACATGGCGATTGCCGGCAGCAGATAGATGTAGGAGTCGGTCGTGTCGTAGAATACGGCGTATGCGCTGTACAACACGAAGACCGCCAGCGTGCCGGTTGCCAGGGCCGGATCTCGTTTCAAGAGATGCGTCCAGCCAAACAAGCTGACAGGAATGCCCCACCCGTTCAATCCAGCCAGCAGAATCCCCAGCCAGGCCGCGAGCCGTGCTGGAAGATCGGCAAGGGGCAGCGAAAACAAAAATCCCCGGTACAATTGAGCGCTGATGAGCCACCAGAAACCGTGCCAGGTCGCTGCGCCGCCCCAGTTGATGGGGGGGACTGCGACGGCACGCAACGGAATCACGATGTACACAGACAACCCTGCCGCCAACGGGAGCAGCGCGGCAACGACGAATCTGGCAGGATCAGCCAGCAACAAACGGTGCAACATCCAGAACAGCACCGGCACGACAAATACGAGCGAGAGGTGGGTGCCCAGCCCGATCCCACACAGCAAAAAGGTCAGGGCGACGGCAACGTAGTCATTGCGGCGATACGCCCACAACCCGAGGAGCACGATCGCGAGGACGAAACCAAGCTGAAGCGCGTAGATTTCCGCGATGACCGCCTGTGACCACAGCGTCGCATCGAAGGCGAGCAGCAGACCGCCGCTGACGGCCGACACGGCTAGCGCTGTGGCGCGTGTTGCAGTTGTGGGAGCCTCTCGCACATCGCTTCTGACGACATCATATACGAGCCGTACCAGCATGGCTGCCGCCGTGGCTGCTGCGCACGCCGAGAGCAGATTGAGGCGGAACGCACAATCCCCCCAGGGCAGCCGGCAGAACAACTCCGCTAGCAGCAGATAAGTGGGATATCCCGTTGGGTGCGGAATCCCACCACAGGCGACGGCGCTGGCGAAGTCTCCACTATCGCTCCCGGCGTGGGCCCACGTAATGCTTGGAGCCAGCGTGTGCACATAGACCGTCAATGCGCACAGAAATATCAGTCCACACCAGACTCCGGCACTGGACAACAGTTTCTTCCGGTTGTTCGCGGAACGGTAATGCTCAGCCATCGTGACCGGTATCCTGTGTGTGTTGCGCTCGGGGAATTCCGCAGGCGGTGCCCGGGAAGGCAAAACGAACTGCCGAGATGTTTCAGTCTGCCAACATGACGAAACGCAATCGTGTATCAGAAGGTCAGGCTTGCACCAATTGCTGGCGCCATGCGCTTCAATGGCCAAGCAACACTACTCCAGAGCTATCAGGCCATTCACGATGGCGAACTTGACAAGCGAGGGAACATCCTTGATTCGCAATTTCTTCATCAGCCGGCTGCGATAGGTGTCGATGCTCTTAGACGAAAGGTTCAGAATGTCGCCAATGTCTGAGCTCGATTTGCCTTCGACAACGAGCTGCAAAATCTCCCGCTCCCGCGAGCTGAGCTTGGACAAGAGAGGAGCAGGGTCCGGTCTATCGCCCGGTCCCTCATAGTCCTGGAGCAAGATATCGGAGATCTTTTGGCTCAGATAACGGTGGCCTTCGTGCACGCTACGGATGGCATTGACTATCTCAGCGCCCGCCGATTCCTTCAGCAGATACCCCTGCGCCCCGGCTTTTAATGCGCGGGTGATATGTTCGTGTGCGGAATGCATCGACAGAATGATGATCTGTGTCTGAGGGCAGGATACTCTCAATCTCGACGCGACTTCAATCCCATTGAGCTCCGGCATGGCGATGTCGAGGATGGCGATGTCAGGACAAAGCTCTCCCGCCAAGTGCGTCGCTTCGCGACCGTTTGCCGCCTCTCCCACAACTTCAATATCTTCGTGTGCATCCAGGAGTGATTTCAATCCTTCTCGAACGACGCCGTGATCGTCAGCAAGAAATACCGTAATCGCCATAGTTCACCCCATGGGTTGTCTGTCATGAGCACTATGTTTGATACAGTATACTATAATGGATTCTTCAGGTCAAAGAAGAGCAGCGGGCAGGTACAGCCAGGAATCTTGGTGATGATTACATCGCCTTGCCCCAACTCTGGCAGCGGTGCCCCTGTGGGCTTGATGTTTCATCCACGTTTATCTCCTCCACTGGACAATTGCATCAAAATGTGGGATAATGAACAGAAGCAATTATTTTGTAGTGTAAACTGGACTTTCGATTCTGGAGCATGGGTGAACATGGAACCAAAAGTCGACCGGAGGATTCAACGTACCCGGCAATTACTGCAACAAGCGATCATCGAGTTAGTTGTCGCAAAGGGTTACGAAGCGATCTCGATACAAGATATTACCGAACGTGCCAATGTCGCCCGTACGACGTTCTATCTGCACTATGCCAACAAGGACGAGCTGCTTTTCAACAGCGTGCGCGACATGATCGATGAGCTATTGGAGCGGATGCAACCGGGCGCTGCTGGAAACGGTGCCGGGTTTAGGCACATTGCCAAGAACGCCGATTTCTACCGCGTCATCCTGGGCAAACAGGGTAGCCCGGCTTTTGCTGCCAAACTGCACGATTACTTAGCCACGGTGGTACGCGAACGCGTGCTGACGTGGGCCAGCAGCCTGGATAAATCGTTGTGCGTTCCGATCGATTTCGTGACCCACTATCTGGTCGGTGCGTACGTTGGGACCGCGATGTGGTGGTTGGAGAATGACATGCCCTGTTCTGCGGCAGAAATGGAGCGGATGCTCGATCAATTCGCCGGCGCAGGGTTGATGGGAGCCTTGGCGACAGATGTGCATGAAGCAACCGGAACGTAAAATAAGAGCACTGCGGAGATACAAAGCGTGAAAGAAATCTTGTATGGACGCCATGCGGTGGAGGAATCGCTTCTTGCCAATCGGCGGAAGGTGTATGGCATCTTTATGGCGGAGCGGGCCAAATTGCCCGGGAATTCACCCCTGCAGGATGCCGTGTCTGGTGGGCGGATTCCGCTCAAACTCGTTCCCCGCGCCCAATTGGATCGTATGGCCGGTCAGGTCAACCACCAGGGCATCCTGGCTGATGTATCGCCATATCCTTACTGCGAGCTGGAAGACCTTCTGGAAGCAGGTTCGTCGCTGCTGAACCCACCAGTCTTGCTGCTATTGGATTGCCTGCAGGATCCACAAAACCTGGGCGCTTTGATTCGCTCCGCTGAGGCTGTGGGTGTGACGGGCCTTGTCCTGCCGCGGAATCGTTCGGCGAGCGTGACGCCCGCCGTCGTCAATGCGTCGGCCGGCGCAGTCGAACATCTCAAGGTCGCGCAGGTCACGAACCTGGTACGCACCATGAATCGTTTGAAGCAAGCCGGGTTCTGGCTGGTGGGATTGGAGGGAGAACCGGGCGTACAACGCTACGATCAGGCCAACCTGGATGTGCCGCTGGGTTTGGTCGTGGGCAGCGAGGGACAGGGCCTCGGGAGGCTGGTCAAGCAGACGTGCGATTACCTGGTGGGACTGCCGATGCTCGGCCGTATTTCTTCGTTGAACGCCAGCATCGCCGGCTCGATTGTGTTGTACGAGGCCTGGCGGCAGCGGCAGTAGCGCTGGCGTTCTCGGTGCGGGCCTTAGCGTGCGACGGGAAGCGTGAAACTGAAGGTCGATCCTTTGCCTGATTCGGAGTGGACCTCTATGTGCCCGCCGTAAGTCTCTACCAGGCGTTTGGTGATGGACAGGCCGAGTCCTGTGCCACGCGCGCTGACCTCCTTGGCTTCGTCGGTACGGAAGAACTCCTCGAAAATATGCGGCAGC
>CAZPTF010000035.1:13272-19602 GCA_964589015.1 uncultured Anaerolineae bacterium | reverse complement strand
TGCAAGACCGCGGGGTGTCCCGCAAGCACCGGGCGGTCTCCATGCGACGGAACCACGCCATCCACGAATCAGGCATGAATACTCGAATGAGCCCAGCTGCACCGATGTGCACGCCGATTCTCCAGGGCGCATCCCTAAGCGGCGGTCAGAACCCGCCCCATTGTATGAGAAATCCGTTTGCGGGTAGCGGGGCTGCGCAAGGCGCAGCGCACCGGGGATGTCTCTCTCCGCTTGCGGGCCGCTGCAGGTCGTCATCGCGGTCACGACGAGCAGGCGTTCAGCGCTGCCAGCCGCGCGCGTGTCTCCGGATCAGCCTGGCGCGTCTGCCCGGGCAAGTGCAAGAATTCCGCCAGTTCACGCTTGGGGAAGCCGGACAGCGGGGCGCCATGCATAGCCGGTACAATGAGCGAATTCGAGGTGGCCGTGCACTTTCAGCTCAGCAGGGTTAGAATCCGCAAGCCACGTACATTGCAGAGCATGATCTATCGCGCGCACGATGCCCGCCCGATTTGTCGTCACCAGGCAACCGGAGCCAGTTCTGTCTGCCGGTCCGGACGGAATACTTAACGTCGATTCAGACCCGTACCGACGATTGCAGCCGGCAGGCTCTCGCGCGCGGCTGATTCCTCCCGACACGTGATTACCAGGATTTCCGCTGCGTAACGATCTCCGTCACCCGGTCGAAACTCGACTTCAGCGCCGGGTACAGGTCACGGTAGATGCCATAGTAGTCTGCGTAAAGCGCCTCATTGTCAGCCAGCGGCTCCACACGTTCGACAATCCGAATCGCGCTCCGGCAGGCCTCTTCGACGGTATCGTAGAAGCCTGCTCCCACAGCGGCCAACAGGGCGGCCCCATACGCTGGTCCTTCGCTGGAATTGATCGTTACGATCTCCGTGCCGAATATGTCCGCTTGAATCTGGCGCCACAATTCACTCCGCGCTCCACCGCCAGAGGCACGCACCTGGGTCACCGGGATTTCCATCTCCTGCTGGATGATCTCCAGCGAATCTCTCAGGCTGAACGCGACTCCCTCCATGATCGCGCGGATCATGTGTGCACGGATGTGCCGCCCGGTCAGGCCGAAGAAGACTCCTTTCGCGTTGGGGTCCAGGTGCGGTGCTCGCTCGCCCATCAGGTAGGGCAGGAACAGCAGCCCCTCACAGCCCGGTTCCGCGCGTGCAGCCTCTTTGATCAACAACTCGTACGGGTCCACGCCAGCGTAGCTGCCAACCAATATCTCGGCACCACCACATTGATCGCGGAACCAGCGCAATGACAGACCCGCCCCTTGCGTGACGCCCATGACGTGCCACTTCCCTGGGACAGCGTGGCAGAAGCTCTGCATGCGCCCTTTGGGATCCAGGCGGGGCTGCTCCGTGAAGGCAAACACGACGCCGGATGAGCCGATCGTCGACGAGACGATGCCCGGCTCGACGACTCCATTGCCAACGGCGCCTGCTGCCTGGTCACCACCGCCTCCGACCACAGGAGTGTTTTCCGGCAACCCCAGCAGACGTGCGGCCTCGCGGCTGACTCGACCGCTGACCACGACTGACTCGTATACGTCCGGAAGCAGAGAGCGGTCCAGTTCCAGATCGTGCAGCACCTCATCGGACCATTTGCGCTGGCGCACATCGAACAGAGAGGTCCCCGAAGCATCCGACACCTCCGAAGCAAACTCACCGGTCAACTTGAAGCGGATGTAGTCCTTGGGCAACAGGAATTTCTTGGCTTGCTCGAAGATCGCCGGCTCGTGGTCGCGTACCCAGAGCAGCTTGGGGGCGCTGAAACCCGTCAAAGCCGGATTACAGGTCAATTCGATGAGCCGTTCTGCCCCAACCCGTTCTGTGATCCAGTCGCACTGTGCCTGGCTGCGTTGGTCACACCAGATCAAAGACGGACGCAGCACTTCGTTCTTCTCGTCGAGTAGTACGACGCCATGCATTTGGCCGGTCAGCCCAATCCCTTTGATCTCATCTGGCTTCACGCCGGGGGTGCCCAACACTCTCCGGACCGCATCCAGAGTTGCCCGCCACCAGTCGAGTGGATCTTGCTCAGCCCACATCGGTTCAGGGGTATACAGCGGGTATTCCTCCGTTGCACCGGCCACAACCACACCCTTTTCACTGACCAACAACGCCCGCGCACCAGTCGTGCCAATGTCGATGCCCAGCAGATACGCCATATCCTACCTCCCCAGTCGAAGATTTGCACAGTTACCGCAATCAACCCCTCACAGCAACGACCTCAGGCGTCTGCAATTCGGGCACGTCTGAAGTCGTTGCCACGGGACGGCAAAACCATCCTCCCGCAGCTTCATCTCTCTGTGGGAGGATGGGTGGATTCACGGTGAACGCTCAGGATATTACCACTTAACGGGCAATTTTCCCAACGGTGATAGCCGCTCGGGCTTTGCAGCTCTAAGCCGGGTGAGATACGCCTCCAGCCAGCCGCGCGAGTCTTCGGGATTCTCGGTAGACCAGATCACCTGCTCGTGATCGACTTCGTTGATACGGTCGTTTGCCGCACGCATGGCGTCCATGCAATTCTTCAGCGCCACATCGACCGGCATACGTTGTGGATCGATATCGAGACCGTAGAAGCCCTGGTAGCCGTACATCTTCAGTACATACAGCGCCGCTTCTGTCTCTTCCGGAGCCAGCACGCCCACGTTCAGGTCCTGATCGTAATTGCCCAACGGCTGGCTGTTCCAGTGCGTGTGGCACAGACGGCCGTACTCCATGATGGAGGCGAATGCGTAAGGTACATCCTCGTAGGCCATTTTCATGTGTCCCACTTCAGGGTTCATGGCACACAGCGCATGCCCTTCCGCCAGGAGCTGTTTGTTCACCGGATGCTGGAGCAGCGATTCCACTTTCTGCCCGAGCAGAATGCCCTCGAAGCTCGTGCCGTAGAAGATGTGGCCACGCGGTTCGTATGGTTTGGGTTCCTCGGCGACACGAATACCGGGGACCGCATCCATTGCCTCGGCCAAACCCTGCGCGAAACGATCCTTGGCCGCCACGAAATCCATCCCAAACGAGTTCTCATAACCATCACCGCCGGGCCACACCACCGCAAAATCGGTGTTGAGTTCTTTGTTCATTTCCAGAGAGATCTTAACCCGATCGATGGCAGCGCGACGTGCGCGCGGAACCGGCGAACCGAGGGAACTCCACTCGAATTGAGCGTCGTAGAACAGGTTCGGGATCACCGTCAGGATCTTGATGCCGGTGTCTTTGGCGAATGACTTCCAGAGCTCCAGGTTGTCTTCATTGATCTCATTCGGATAGTGGGCTTCCATCGCCTGCAGGCCATCGTCCACCAGAGTGGCGGCGATATCCAGCCGTTCAGCGATAGACAGCGCCGGCGTGTAACGATCGTGGAAGCGCCCGCCGCCGGGAGAAAAGAACCAGATACCCGCGGAGAACTTGAGATCCAGGTTGAAAGTCTTCAGATGCTTGACCAGTTCCTCCGGCGTTCTACGCGTTGCCTGCGCGCGCAAATCTTGCAAACTCATGTATTAATCTCCTTTTGTGTGAATGTATGTATCAGAACTTAACTCTTCTAGCGACTTTTGCGTAACTGATCCATCGTGATTGCTGCGATGATTACACAGCCGATAGCTGCTGGCTGCCAATAGGCAGGGAAGCCCAGAAGCACCAGCCCATTGCGCAACACCTGCATAATCGCCGCGCCGATGAGCACGCCCAGGATGGTTCCTGCGCCGCCCATGAGGCTCGTCCCGCCGATGACCACCGCGGCAATGACATCCAGCTCGTACCCCTGCGCCGCCGTCGGTGCGGCGACCCCCAGACGGGCCGTCATCAAAAGACCACCGATGCCGGTCAGGAATCCACACAGGGCATAGACCAACAGTTTGACGTTCGCTGTGTTGATCCCGGACAGCGACGTAGCCTGCTCGTTCCCGCCAACGGCATAGATCCGATAACCCCACACGGTTCTGCTGAGGAACAGAGACACGATCACCGCCAGAGCGAGCATCACGATAACAGGCAGCGGCACGTTCAGCCCCAGGATAGGGAGGTCATATTGCCCGAAGAACCGAAATCCCTCGGGAAAATCACGGACGGGCCAACCGCCAGTCAAACCGTAGCAGGTTCCGCGGGCGACACTCATGATTCCCAGCGTCGCGATGAACGGTGGTAACTTCGCACGGCTGACCAGCAAGCCGTTGACGATACCCAGGAATAAACCCATCGCCAAGCCACCCAGTATGCCGACGGGCACGCTGGCTCCGTTTGCGTACAGCATCCCCGACGCCAGCCCGGAGAGAGCCATGACGGATCCGACGGACAAATCGATGCCGGCGGTGATAATTACCAGGCACATGCCGAACGCGCTGATAGCAATCCAGGAGAAGGCCCGCAAGACGTTGAAGATGTTTGTGGTGGTGAGAAATGTACTCGTTTGAATGCTTAAGAACACGATCATGATCAGCAGGATCACGGTGATCCCTATTTCTTGCCCGTGAATCAGATTGCGCCAGCTCCCGGCCGACACACCCACCGTGGAAATGGCCGGCCCCCCTTTTGCTGGTGTGTTCTTCCCTTCACTCATGGTTCTGTTTTCTCCTTGTCTATTTGGCACCATTGGCAATCACCAATTCGCCGCTGGCGTAGGCCATGATCTTTTCCTGCGTGGCTTCTTCTCGGTCGAGCACGCCCGCAATTCGCCCTTCGTGCATCACCACAACGCGATCACTCATGCCCAATATCTCCGGCATCTCGGAAGATATCATGATGATACCCATGCCCTGTCGTACCAGTTCACTCATGATGGCATGTACTTCGGCTTTTGCACCCACATCAATGCCTCGGGTAGGTTCATCGAGAATCAGCACTTTGGGGTGCGCCGCCAGCCATTTGGCCAACACAACTTTCTGCTGATTGCCACCTGATAGAAACATAGCTTTCTGACTCAGATACGGGGTGCGGATAGCGAGTTGGCCGACATACTGCTGGGCCGTTTCTATCGAGGCTCTCCTGTCAACCCATCCGGTATGGGACAACCGGTCGAGAGAAGGCAACATGATGTTGTGCAACACCGACAGGATCAACACCAGGCCCTGGTTCCCGCGGTCCTCCGGTACCAGAGCCAGTCCTGCCTCGAGAGCGTCAGAGGACGATCTGATGTCAACTTGTTTACCTTCCACCCAAATTTCGCCCGAGTCACGGGGATCGGCGCCAAATAATAGCCGGGCGGTTTCTGTACGCCCTGCACCCACCAACCCGGCAAAACCAAGAATCTCCCCTCTTCTCAGCGTGAAACTGACATCTCTGACTGTAGAACCCCGCGTCAAATGCTTTACCTCCAAAATGGGTTCGCCAATCTCGGCTTCGAGCTTACAGAATATATCGTTCAGCTCACGCCCAACCATCATGTCAATCATAATCTCCGGAGTCACTTCGCTGATAGGCCGGGAGCCGACAAGGTTACCATCCCGCAGAACAGTCACCCGATCTGCTATCCTCATGATCTCATCAAGCCGGTGGGAGATAAAAATGATTGCGATTCCGTGTTGTTTCAGGTTCTCGATGATTTCGAAGAGAGATTCGACTTCCTCTTCACCGAGCGCAGAGGTCGGTTCATCCATGACGATGACGCGCGCCTCCACCGCCAGCGACTTGGCGATTTCCACCATTTGTTGCTGCGCCACGGAGAGTGTGTTGACCCGCGCGGACGATGACACTCTTGCACCCACACGCTCGAGCAGTGCCTGAGCTGCTACTTCCATCTCTCGCGTATTGACAAAACCCAACCTCCCAAGAATGCCGCGCGATTTCGGCTCGCGCGCGATGAATATGTTAGCAGCAGCCGTTTGATTGGGTGTCAAGTTGAATTCCTGATAAATGATAGCTATTCCCAAATCTTGAGCCCGATGAGGGTTGTCGATCTGAACTTCTTCGCCCTGGAGCAAGATATGGCCGGCGTCTTTCTGATACGCCCCACAGAGGATTTTCATGAGGGTAGACTTGCCTGCCCCATTTTCTCCAACCAGAGCCATGACCTCTCCCGGGTAGGCGGAAAAGCTTACATTGTTAAGCGCTTTGACTCCCGGGAACTCTTTTGAGATGCCCTCCATTTGCAGTATGGGTTGATTAGTCAATGCCCACCTTCTTTCTCAAAATTGATTGGGTATCGGCTGTGACTGGCTCCAAGTGTTTCGCGTAAGCAGGTGAATCTGGTAAACGCAGGGAGACTGAAGAACTCAGTCCCCCTGCCGCACCGCATAAACCAATCGTCCTTAGTACGCGGGCGGTAACTCCATCGTGAAGTCACTCTTCGCCCACATCTCCGCCATCA
>CAZPTF010000035.1:0-13172 GCA_964589015.1 uncultured Anaerolineae bacterium | reverse complement strand
CCGATCTCGAACACCGGATTGTTCAACGCCTTCGGAATCCACGCGATCGTCATCGCGTCCTTGGCGAAAGCCGGCGCAGCCGCTTCTTCCGGATACGCGGGCGGTAACTCCATCGTGAAGTCACTCTTCGCCCACATCTCCGCCATCACGTCCACGTTGTTCGCCGTCACCAGGTCCATCCCCGAGTTGGTGAAACTCTCATACTCCTGACCATTCACCAACTTGTCGTAGATCATCTGTACCGTGTCGTAACCCCAACCCCAATACTTCTGACCTACCAACCCCTGGATCAAGCCGTCCTTCACATACTCCAATTCCACCGGCAACGTGTCGAAACATATCGTGGTCAACCCACTCTGCGCCGCCTCTTCCCACAACGGCATCGACCCACGGTCCGCAAACAACGGCCACAACCCAACAAAGAACCACCCGTTCAGGTCCGGATGCGCCTGCATCACTTCCTCAACCACCTGCACGCCCTTGTTGATGTCGTCGTCACACGCCACCGTCGTCACGATCTCGATCCCCGGATAATCCTTCACCCCATCCTTGAAACCACGAATCCGCTCCTCCAGGTTGAAGGCCCCAGGCACTCCCGTCAACAACGCCACCTTCCCCGTCTCGCCCATCGTCCTGACCAACATGTCTGCCGCTGCCAGCCCACCTTCGTAGTTGTCCACTCCCAAATAGGTGAACCGCCCACTCTCCGGCGAATCCGAATCCCACGTCATCACCGCGATCCCGGCATCCAACGCCTTCTTGATCGGATCGATACACGCCGTCGGGTCGTTACACGAAATCCCGATCGCGTCCACTCCCTTCGCGATCACGTCCTCTACCACGCGCGCCTGCTCCGCAGCATCCGATGCTACCGACCCCACGTAGTCCACGCTCACCTTCACCGGACCACCTGCCGCGTTGATCTCCTCCGCCTTCTTGAACGCCCCGTCTCGCCCGATCTCGAACACCGGATTGTTCAACGCCTTCGGAATCCACGCGATCGTCATCGTGTCCTTGGCAAAAGCCGGCGCCTGTGCCATCACCGGAGCAGATACCACCATAGGGAGCACCATGCTCAATACCAACACGGTTGACATGATTGTGAGTAGTTTCGTTCTCATTTCTCGTCTTACCTCCTTTGGTCAATAAACCCAGGGTTGTCTACGACGAAATCAGATAGCTCTCAACAGGTTTCCTTCACTTCACTCCCTTTGACTGCGAAATGCTACCACCTCCCTCCTGAAATACGGTGGAAATAGCCTTATGTCTTGATCCACAGGGACAACACAGAACGGGTAACCGATCAAGAACATCGGTGAAGAGAATCGATGTTCTCACCCAACGCAGCTATTTCTCACTCCAATTGCGAGGCCAACGAAGAATGGCTCAAGATGTTGTTCAAAACCAGTGCGATGCCACCCATCACACAAGCATCGAAGCCATAGGTGGAGATCGAGACTTTCACTTTGTCATACTGCTCGTAGAATGCACGCTCTTTGAGGACCTCCTGGATGGCAGGCAAAAGGATATCACCACCACGGCACAGAATCCCACCCAGAATCACCATTTCCGGATTGAACACATTCACCAGATTGGCGATGCCGATTCCCAAATAGCGCCCGGTTTCCTGCAAGGCCGCCCGGGCAACCGGGTCGTGGTCGTGAGTAGCCCGCAAGACATCGCCGATAACGATGTCATCATCTTCCCTGGCGGTCAGTTTCGTCGTTTCCCCGGCTCGAATGGCCCGCCGGACTCGATCCAATACCGCGGTCTGGCTGACCAACGTCTCCCAGCACCCACGGCTACCACAATTGCATAGCAAGCCGTTCTCGACAAGAGTCATGTGCCCTACTTCGCCGGCGTACCCTCTGTGCCCGCGATAGAGTTGATCGCCAATGAAAACGCCGCCGCCCAGTCCCACACCAACGGTCAAATAGACGAAGATGTCGCTGTCCTGAGCCGCGCCGAAGTACTTCTCACCCAAGGCAGCCGTATTGGCGTCGTTGTCGACGATGATCGGTACGGGGAATCGTTTTCTCAGCACGTCCCGCACAGGGACGTCTCGCCAGCGCAGATTGGGCGCGAAGAGCACGACGCCCGTTTCCACATCCACGAGCCCGGGAATGCCCACTCCGATGCCCAGCACGGGCAGTCCGAACTCACCGCTCTTCTCAAAGGCCTGCGCAATGAGCTCGCAAACGCGACCAAGCACCCACCCGGGATCCCGGTTGTCACCGTTTCGCTCTTCCCAACGCCACAGGACTTGCGCCTTGAAATCGGTTAGCATGAGCAAAATGAAATCCACCCCTATTTCGAGACCGAGGATGGTACCGGCTTCCGGGTTGAGCTCAAGCAGCACACCGGGACGTCCAAAAGACGCCGGACCCTGCCCGATCTCACGGACGAACTGGTTATGGAGCAATTGGCTGACGAGACTGGAGACGGTAGTTTTGTTCAATCCGGTGATGGCGGCAAGTTGCGCACGGGATAGTGGGGCACGTTCCCGGAGACAGTTGAGGATCACAGACAAATTGATGGTTCTCACGAGAGACTGGTCCCCTGTCTGATACTGACGTCCCATGCAGGCTCGCTCCTTTGGCTCACCAGTTAGTTTGTTGTCTCAACAAACTAATTATACACCAAAACCGGACTCGTGTCAATGGGAAGACGGCCTTTTCCCTCAAGGTAAGCGCTTAACCGTGTAAGAAACCGGGAGATCGAGTTGACTAAATGGGAGGGAAAGTCTATGATTGCATGCAAGCAGGTTGGCAGCGGGAAAGATCGAAACGTCCGCACCGGCGACCTGAACACGCAGAACTCACAGCTAATCAGATAAGGAAGGTGACCAATGAAAACTGTCAATTACCACATTCCAACCATTTCTTGCAAACACTGCGTAATGACTATCAAGCGAGAATTAAGTGATTTGAATGGTGTGGAATCAGTCCAGGGAGAGCTCGAAACGCAGGACATTTCGGTCACGTTCGGTTCCCCGGCGACCGAGGACGCTATCCAGGCTCTGCTGACAGAAATTGGATATCCGGTACAGAAATAAGCAACGCAGAGGCTCTCATGAAAAGCAAAACCATCTCCCTGCCCGTGACCGGCATGACCTGTGCCAACTGCGCGACGACCATCGAGCGCAATCTGCGAAAACTCGAAGGAATAGACCAGGCGCAAGTCAACCTGGCCAATGAGCGCGTAACTCTGGAGTATCATCCCGAACTGCTGGGCGCCGCCAGCATCGTCAAGCGGGTGAAGGATATCGGTTATGGCATCGCCACCGTCAACTCCGTACTGCCGATCACCGGAATGACTTGTGCCAACTGTGCAACGACTATCGAGCGCGTCTTGAACAAACTCGACGGGGTCGTCTCCGCAAATGTCAATCTGGCTACGGAGAAGGCCACAGTCGAATATATTGCCGGCGTCATCGGCCAGGCGGATCTGATTGCGGCAATCGAGAGGGCTGGCTATGGGGTTGTGGCAGTTGAGGCCGAACAGAACCTGGAAGACGTCGAACAGGCGGCGCGCCAGGCCGAAATCTCCGACCAGACGCGGAAGTTTTGGGTGGGCGTCGCCTTTGCACTGCCGCTGTTCCTCCTCAGTATGGGGCGGGATTTCGGCGTGCTGGGGATGTGGGGTCACCAACCGTGGATGAATTGGCTGTTCCTCGCGTTAGCCACACCAGTCCAGTTCTACGTCGGGTGGGACTACTACGTGGGAGGCTTCAAGAGCCTGCGAAACGGGTCTGCGAACATGGATGTACTCGTCGCAATGGGGTCTTCGGCAGCGTATTTCTACTCGCTGCTCGTGACGGCCGGCCTGCTGGCGGGCAGCGGGCTGCATGTGTATTACGAAACGTCGGCCCTCATCATAACGCTCATCAAGTTGGGCAAACTGCTGGAGGCAAAGGCCAAAGGACGCACGTCGGCAGCCATCAAAAAACTGATGGGACTTCGTCCCAAAACCGCCCGTGTCATTCGCGATGACCAGGAGCTGGACATCCCTATCCAACAGGTCCTCGTCAATGACATCGTGATCGTGCGTCCCGGCGAACATATTCCAGTCGACGGCATCGTACTGGATGGCACTTCTGCGGTCGATGAATCTATGCTGACCGGGGAAAGTATGCCTGTCGATAAGAAGATGGGTGACAGCGTCATCGGCGCAACGATCAACAGACAAGGGTTGCTCAAGGTCCAGGCGAGCGCCGTGGGTACAGAAACCGTTCTCTCGCAGATCATTCGCCTGGTGGAACAGGCACAAGGCTCGAAGGCGCCCATTCAGCGATTGGCAGATCGCGTGGCGGCGATTTTCGTGCCGGCCGTCATCGTCATCGCGCTGCTCACGTTCGCAGTATGGCTCTTCGCGGGCATGGGATTCACAGCCTCCATGATCCGTATGGTCGCTGTGTTGGTCATCGCCTGTCCCTGTGCGTTGGGACTGGCCACGCCCACCGCAATCATGGTCGGGACCGGCAAAGGTGCGGAGCTCGGCATCCTGTTCAAGAACAGTGAAGCGCTCGAGCAGGCGCAGAAACTTCAGGCCATTGTCCTGGACAAGACCGGAACCGTCACGATGGGGCAACCTATCGTCACCCAGGTTGTCGTTGCGCCGCACGTGATCGGCTTGGACTGTCTCCCCAACCAGGTCCTGGACGAGAACACGCTGCTCTCGCTGGCTGCTTCAGTAGAGCGCGGCAGCGAACACCCGCTGGGTCAGGCCATCGTCGATGCGGCTGATCGTCGGGGGTTGCCCGTTGCGGCGCTGCAGAATTTCGAGGCGCTGCCGGGATATGGCGCCACAGCAGACGTCGCTGGATGCACAATCGCCCTGGGCAACTTGAGATTGATGCACAGGCAGGGCGCAGATGTGGGGCCAATGCTCACACACATCGAGCGCCTGCAACGCGAAGCCAATACGGTCATTATCGCCGCACTGAACGGGCAGGTCGTCGGTGTCATCGGATTGGCCGATGCCGTAAAAGATGGCTCTGCGGACGCTATTCGCGAGCTGAAAAACCAGGGTTTAAGGATCATCATGTTGACGGGAGACAATGCAAGGACGGCACAAGCGATTGGGCAGCAGCTTGGCATTGACGAAGTTATCGCCGATCTGTTGCCGCAGGCCAAAACCGCGGAGATCTCCAAACTGCAAGCGCAGGGTATCTCCGTCGGGATGGTCGGCGATGGGATCAACGACGCGCCCGCACTGGCCCAGGCTGACGTTGGTTTCGCTATCGGCACCGGCACGGATATCGCCATGGAAGCAGCCGATGTGACGCTGATCAGAGGGGACCTGAGAAATGTGCCGAAGGCGATTCGCCTCTCACGGGCAACCTTGGGCATCATTCGTCAGAACCTGTTCTGGGCGTTCTTCTACAATATCATTCTCATCCCAATCGCTGCCGGCGCCCTGTATCCGATCGGGTACGCACCGGAGTTTCTGCGCCAGCTTCATCCAATCCTGGCGGCAGCAGCAATGGCGTTCAGTTCTGTAACGGTGGTTATGAACAGCCTGCGACTGAGACGAGTCCAGCTTCGATGACCGCAAAGGAGCAACCGGCTTCGTTTGACTTAGACGACCAGCCAGGTATAATTCATCTGACTACAACAAACATAACTCCTGGGCGGGCAATAGCATAACAGAAGAGTCGTGTTGCTTCTTCTCGTCAGTGTCTGCAACTCAAGTCAGGAGGCTTGGCTCCACCGTGAACGAATCTCTGGTGACCTTGTATTGCCGTGAAATAGTCGCGCGTCATGGTGTTTGGGAAAAGCGGTATATTCCACTCCCGGCTAACGCGTTCAGAGAAAAACCACAGGGACACTGGTCTGAGAGCGATCCCCTTCTCTGTGAGCCAGACCTCGATCCCAATCTCCTGAGACGGCGATGGCTCGTTGGACAGATTATTCCAGACATAGAGACCTTCGCGGACGTCACAGCAATCGCGGCGCAGTTGCCGTCTTTTGTACTGCTTGGACCGTGTGGCTCTGGCAAGAGTATCGTCCTGACACGCCTTGCCCTTACACAGGCGGAAGCTCTGCTGCGGGATGATGCGCCGGACCATTTGCCCATCCTCGTGCCGCTGAATCGCTATCATGCGCTCACCAAACCTGAGCGATTTCTCACCCAGTATCTACAATCCCAGGGCGCGATCGGTTTCCCCGCGCACGCGCAATTGGCTCCCACGCTACACGAGCGGTTGGATAGCGGTCAGGTTCTTCTCCTGCTGGACGGGCTCGACGAATTGCCGCGTAAATTTCGGCACTGGGCGCTCAAACGCTGGCAGAAATTCGTGCGGCGATACGGGCAGTCCGGACGCGGCAACCGGATCGTTATGTCTGCAAAGACTCCGTATTCCGTCTATGCGTTGGGTTTGCCCATTGTATCCCTGCTTCCTCTCGCCGCTCCCGAGCAACAACACCTGCTCTGCGATCTCTTGGGGGAGGAAGACGGAACCGTTTCGTGGGAAGCGCTGCATCAGCCTGAGCTCCAAAATCTGCTGAATCTGATCGGGAACCCATACTGGCTCACCCTGACAGCGGACATCATCCGGCTCGGCGGAGGTCCGGCAGGCAGCCGCAATCAGTTGCTGGCCAGCTGGGTCAACCATGTCAGTGCACGCACGTCCGAGCCCGGTGCAGAGGATGAACAGGAGGAGTCCGCTCCGCGGCTCAGCGCTGAAGCGTTGCAGGCGTTTGGCGATGCGACGTTCAAACTGTATCGCAAGGCTGGGGATGGAGCGGTCATCAGGCGTTCCCAGTGGGCGCGAGCGCTGTCCAAGCGCATTCCCAACGAGTCCATTGCGTACTTGCTTGGAGATGAGTCTCCCTTCCTGGAAAAAGAGCAGTTACTGGTGGCAGAGCGCCATGCACCCGACCCGTTGCTCTGGTTCAAACACAACTGGCTGCAAGCTTATTTCTCAGCAGAGGCGCTACAACGACGCTTCGACAACGGGAAAGAGCGGATGAGCGACTGGAAGCTTGCGCCGCCTGATAGTGGATTGAGGGATAACCGTCTGCTTCGCTGCAACGCCTTCGCGCCGTTGCCGGACCAGGTCGTTCTGGCACACGAGGAGGAGGCGCTGCTCGTCGCGGGACGGGTCCCGACATCCACGGACGGCCTGTCCGCGATACTTAAGGTTAACCCCATTCTTGCTGCCAGGTGTGCCCTGGAACGAGGAGAGCTTCTCGAACCCGAATTGCGCCAACACCTTGTGGAGGCGCTGATCGAGCTGCTTTCGGACGGCAGAGCCCCCCTCCCAACACGCATTGCCGCAGGCAACTTATTGGGCCGCCTCGGAGACCCACGACTGGCAGAGGTGGTATCCATTCCCAAAGGCAGCGTTGTCCTGGGAATGGCACGGACCAGACACGTGGTCGAGCTGCCGGGGTTCAACCTGTTCAAATACCCCGTCAGCAGACAGGAATTCGCACGTTTCGCGGCTAGCGATGCCTATGACGAGCGCGAGTGGTGGACGAGAGCAGGGTGGAAGTGGCGGCAAGGTACGCACTTACCCAGGCGGAGCGAACCCGACATCATTCAGGGGCGTCCCAACCACCCAATAAGCGGGGTTTCCTGGTACGAGGCCATCGCCTACGCAAACTGGTTGAGTTCTCACACGGGTACGTTGTATCGCTTACCTACTGAAGCCGAATGGGAGAGAGCAGCCAAAGGGCCGACGGAGCATCGCTTCCCGTGGGGTGATGACCCTGATGCAGCACGTGCTAATACCTGTACTTTCGACAGTCTTTACGCGTTCTCGACCACACCCGTCGGCATCTATCCGGACGGCGCGGGACGGTATGGCGCATACGA
The DNA here is from genome assembly GCA_964589015.1 of uncultured Anaerolineae bacterium. Classification (GTDB taxonomy): domain Bacteria; phylum Chloroflexota; class Anaerolineae; order DAOTYC01; family DAOTYC01; genus CAZPTF01. Next base: position 5,351 of record CAZPTF010000035.1, on the reverse strand, counting down.
TCAGGCCGGTAACGTATGGGAATGGTGCACGAGCCGCTATTTGCCGTACCCATACGACGCGCACGATGGACGCGAGATTCTGCAAAACGATGATGCGCGCGTGCTGAAAGGTGGTTCCTGGTTGCAGCCCCTGGACAAAGCGAAGTGCCACGTCCGCGGCACGGAATTGCCAGACGTGGCACGACCGGATATTGGCTTCCGGCTCATCGAGGTCGTTGGCCAGAATTTGACTGAGTGAAAGCCAACAGCCGATCTCCACATCCATTGGGGAAAACCGGCTGTTGTTGGTGGGCAAACGACCACCATCCAGGGAAAAGCGCTTACCGCGCTTCCAATTAACGCTGAATGTTGTAAAAGGCTTCAAAGCCCGCGTACGTGGCGTTCTCGCCCAACTCCTCTTCGATGCGCAGCAACTGGTTGTATTTTGCCACACGGTCCGTTCTGCACGGCGCTCCGGTCTTAATCTGCCCGGCGTTAACTGCGACAACCAGGTCTGCAATCGTGGTGTCTTCTGTCTCTCCACTACGATGAGAAACAACCGCGGTCCACGCCGCGCGCTTCGCCATCTCGATTGCCGCCAACGTTTCTGTCAGAGAACCGATCTGGTTCAATTTGATCAGGATCGAGTTCGCTGCTTTCCGGTCGATCCCCAGCTGCAGCCGCTCGACGTTCGTCACCAGCAGATCGTCGCCGACAAGCTGCACCTTGTCGCCCAGACGTTCGCACAACAACTGCCAGCCTTCCCAGTCGTCCTCGGCAAGCCCATCCTCGATAGAGATGATCGGATACTTGTTGACCCAGTCCTCATAGAAAGCTACCATCTCTTCGCTGGAGAGCTTGCGGCCCTCCTTGGCAAGATTATACACGCCATTCTCGTAGATTTCGCTGGAAGCAGGGTCCAATGCGATGAACATGTCTTCGCCGGGTTTGAATCCAGCTTTTGCGATCGCTTCGAGAATCACCTCAATCGCTTCCTCATTCGACCCCAGACTGGGAGCAAACCCGCCTTCATCACCCACACTGGTGTTGTAGCCTTTGCCAGCCAGCACTTTCTTGAGGCTATGATAGGTCTCCGCACCCCACTGCAGGGCTTCGGCGAAGGATGACGCCCCCACTGGCATCACCATGAACTCCTGCAGGTCGGTACTGTCGACAGCATGTTTCCCGCCGTTGAGAATGTTCATCATCGGGACAGGAAGAACGCGGGCCGATACTCCTCCCAGATAGCGGTACAGCGGAAGACCGACGGCTGCTGCCGATGCCTTGGCAACCGCCAATGACACACCCAGGATCGCATTCGCCCCCAGTTTGCTCTTGTTAGCAGTCCCGTCGAGACTGACCAGGAACTCGTCGATGCCGACCTGATCCAGAGCGTCCCAGCCATAGAGCTCTTCTGCAATTTCAGTGTTGACGTTTTCGACCGCATTGGCGACACCTTTGCCACCATATCGCTCACTATCACCATCCCGCAGCTCGACGGCCTCGTGAGCACCGGTGGATGCACCGGAAGGCACGATGGCGCGTCCCATCGCACCGCTCTCCAGATACACATCGACCTCGACCGTCGGATTCCCACGGGAATCCAGCACCTCTCGCGCCTTGATTTCGTCTATGAATGTCATTTCCGATAACCTCCTAGTTTTTCTTTTGGATTAGGGCCATAGCCACTTGCGCTGTCGTTTCTCTTTACACGAGTCCCAGGCTGGCATACAAGGATTCGAAATCGAAGAGCTCGTCCAACAAGCGCTCGAAGACAGCGATCTTCTGCTCTTGATGGAAACGAGTCTGGCCAAAACATGCCTCGATGATCTCGATAGCTGTGAGCGTGTCTTGTTTGACGGAGATCACAGGCACGCCCACCTCTTCAGCGCGACTCAGCGTGATGGAACTGGGTTGCAGGCCGCCGGTCAGCACCAGACAACGTGTCGACGTTTCCAGAGCAGCCAATTGAATGTCCAGCCGGTCCCCACCCGTGAACACAGCTTTGTTTGGCTTGCGCCGAAAATAACTTAGCGCCGCATTCACGTTCATTGCACCGACCATCAGGTTTTCCACCAGTTCGTGTTGGTTTCGTTCCGCACACAGGATATTTCCATCCAGGGCCTCTACGATCTCCCTGACATCGATGGCGCTCAGGATAGGTTCTTGCGGCAGAGCCGCAAACGTCCGGATCTCCCGGCTCTGCAAAATGGGCACCACAGTCTCTACCACGAACCTTTCCTTCGCCGCAGGGAAAGCGTTCAAAACCACACCTAACAGAAAATCGCCCAAAATAGATTGTGCCAGCAGGACGTCATCGATGAGCTGCAGATCGGTCTCGTACTTGACTACCACCAAAGCGCTGGCTTGCAGGGCTTTCGTCACGGAGACTGCTGCCAGATCGACAATCGCCCCCTCCGCCAGATTTCTTCCGCCTTCCAGCAGGACCACATCGCTGTCTCGGCTCAGCAGCTCGCAGGCATCACGCACCTTTTGAAGGTACGTCTCCCCGAACTGGCGACTTTTGAGAATCTCGCCCATGTCCGAAGGCACAAGCTGTACCGGCACCATCCGGTCCGGCGGATATCCCACCCCCGTGAGCGTCGCGAGGAGCTCCACATCTGCATCGATCCGTTGCGACGCAGACACGCTGGAAACAACGCATAGAGGTTTCATGTAGCCAAAGCGGAAGCCGTCCCGTAGCAACCGCTTGCCCAACCCAACGCAGACAGCCGTCTTCCCAGAGAACTGGGATGTCGAACACACATAGAGAGCAACACCCATGTTGTCCTCCTGACACAGGTGGAACCGATGGAAGGACCCCATAAGGATATTACAATAGCCGCGCGTTTTGTGCAAGTGGATGTGTCGCGGCAGGCCCCTGTCTCTCCGAACACGGGCCTGCCGAAAGCTGCGCGTGGCTGGCGGATCAGTCCTTGATCCCGTCTTTCACCAGTTCGAAGGTGTCACGAGCGATGGCCAGCTCTTCGTTGGTGGGGACAATGAGGACTTTGACTGCCGAATCGGGATCCGATGCCTCGACAATCTTCCCCTGCGCGCGTCGCGCGTGGGTGACTCCCTTGACGCCCATGAACTCCAGTCCTGCACAAGACCATTCGCAGATCTCGCTGAAATTCTCCCCGATCCCGCCGGTGAACACGATGCAGTCGATTCCGCCCATGCAGGCAGCATAGGCGCCAATGTACTTGGTAACGCGGTGGCAGTAGAGCTTCAGCACCAGCATGGACCGCTCGTAGTTCGGATCGGCTGGTCCGGCGTGGTACGCCTCTTCGAAAGTTCGCATATCGGAGGACAACCCGGAAAGTCCATACACACCGCTCTGTTTGTTGAGCAGGAGATCTACGGAATCGACGTCCAGATTCTCTTTCTTCATCAGGAGGAACACGATCGCCGGATCGAGGTCACCACAACGGGTGCCCATCGCCAGCCCTTCCAGAGGCGTGAAGCCCATACTCGTGTCCACCGACTTGCCGTATTTGACAGCAGTCACACTGGCACCGTTGCCCAAATGGCAGGTCACGATTTTCAATTCCGCGAGAGGTTTACCCAGATATTCAGCCGCCTTTATCGCGACATATTTGTGCGATGTGCCGTGGAAACCATAGCGGCGCACGCCATATTTCTCATACAGCCGGTAGGGAATAGCGTACAGATATGCATCCGGCTCCATGGTCTGATGGAAAGCTGTGTCGAATACGGCGACCTGCGGCACATCCGGCATCAAGGCAGTGATCGCCTCGACCCCTTGAATGTTAGGCGGATTGTGCAAGGGAGCCAGTTCGATGTTGTCATACACGGCTTTCAGGACGTCTTTGTCGATAATCACAGACGACGCAAACTTTTCCCCACCGTGTACGATACGATGGCCAACCGCATCAAGCTCCTGAAGACCGCTTAACACACCATGCGCGGGATCCGAGATGATATCCAGAACAACGCGGATGGCATCCGTGTGATCCTTGACCGATAAATTGTCCTGTCTGTACTTTTCCGCTCCAGTTCGCTTATGGGTCAAGGCGGGATGCCCCAACCCCACTTCTTCAACCAACCCGGCTGCGAGGCAATCGGTATTTTGGTTTCCGTCAACAGAGAACACCTGGTATTTGACTGATGAGCTCCCACAATTAAGAACCAGAATCTTCACGTTAAATCATCTCCTCGTCTATGAGTTAGCGCAACCCACATCATCCTAACAGGTTGGTAACCGGCAGTTGGTAGGACAAAGTAGGACGCACGAGATACCCTTTGTCGCCCGTCTTGACGCCGGCCGCATTGGCCTCGTCCGTGTCAATGTGAAAATCGAGGCTGTATTCGTTGCTCACGCGCACGACGACGTTCCCGAAAACGACCTGCCGGGCATCGCCACACGCAACCGCCACCATCTGTTTGTCGGTCAACCCAAACGCGGCAGCGTCTTCGGGCGTCATGTGGATGTGACGCTGTGCGATGATTACCCCCCGCTCCAGCTCCACTTCTCCGGCAGGCCCCACCAGAGTCAGCCCCGGACTCCCTTCCGTCTTCCCCGACATGCGCACCGGCACCGAGACGTCGAGTTTCAAGCGGAACGTATCCGTCAACGATAACTCGACCTGGGTCTCGGGACGGACTGGCCCGAGAACCCGGACATTTTGGATCTCTCCCTTCGCAGACCGCAGGTTGACCTGCTCTTCGCACGCGAACTGCCCAGGTTGGGATAGACCACGTATCGGGGTCAACGAGTGTCCCTTCCCGAATAAGAGCTCAACGTGCTCCTGGCACACGTGGAGATGCCGCCCCGAAACGCCCACGGTCACTTCCGTTCGCAACGATTGGGTAGTGTCCGGAAGTACACCCATTGCCTCTAACTGTTCGGCTTTGATGGTTGCTATCATCACTTGCTCTCCTGAATTAGTGGATGTTTGATTTCTACGCGGGGAACAATCTCCCCGATTATTGCATGAGCCTCACAAAAGACAAGGAAGGCCTTGTGCATACAAGCCTTCCCTGCCACATTTGCGAACATCAACTGCCTGAGATGGCGAGTGTTGATGCCCGGTAGATTATGGTGTCGATAACCAAAAGGAGCGTCTCAATCTGTACCCTCATGAAGCAGTACGAACTTCCTCTCTCGCGTGCTTTTCACTGAAGTCATGTGAATTCTAGCACAGGATACGGAGACTGTCAAATGAAAGAGGAGGAACATCCAAGATTTTCGGCACAATGTCATCAATCTGTTGAAGGGCGCACCTGCACCACAAGACTGTGCCAATCTACCGCGGTGCAGACCAGCGCACGGTCCACCCAGGCACAACACTCACGGGACAACGACGGTAGCGTCGGAGATTGGCACAGTCAGACTTCACGCCTACGAC
>CAZPTF010000034.1:0-19977 GCA_964589015.1 uncultured Anaerolineae bacterium | reverse complement strand
CTATCTCTCTTGCGGACTTTGTCCGAGATGCCATCGTGGCGGGAAATCAGAAAACTGGGTGGACCGCTCTTCGAAGATACGGCCCGGGTGCTGTCTCAGGATACGGCGACTCTGGTCGAAATCCTGTCACTTAATCGCGACAACGTAACCAGACTGCTTGACAGTTGGGTTGAGACCCTGTACGGCTTACGTGAGATGCTGTGCGACCAGGATTCCGAAGGTCTGCAACAGATTACCGAAGCGACCACCACGGCCTATCAGCATTGGCTCAAGGACCGTGGTATTGGGCTGTGGGAAAAACCACAGAGCCCCGAAATACCGACGGGCGGGGGATTTCTGGGACGGATGTTGGGCATCCATGCCCGCGATGAATCCAGGAAACAGCATTGAACGAGCAGCCTGTTCGGCCACACAGCCGTGCGCCTGGCACGAAGATTGGATCGCCATCGACGGAAGCATACACGTACATCCTGCAGTGCGCTGATGGGACTCTGTATGTCGGTTGGACTACCGATTTGGAACGGCGTATCCACGAGCATAGTCTGGGCCGTGGCGCAAAATACACGCGTGGACGTAGGCCGTTACGATTGGTATTTTGGGAGGAGCAGGTTAGTCGGACACTGGCGCAGCAGCGCGAACAAGCGATCCGGCGCATGTCGAGGTCCCGGAAGTTGCGGTTGATCGTTTCGCAGAAGGGTGGAGAGGAGCCACATTAGAACTATATGTACAGCATATCTGTCGCGCTGCCTGCTTACAACGAAGAAGAAAATATCCGTCCGATGGTCTTGGAAGTCGTCGAGGTGTTTGCTGGCCTGGTTGCAGGAGGGCAGGTCAGTGATTACGAGGTCATCGTCGTCAACGATGGGAGCAAGGACAACACCGCCCAGGCCGTAGAGGCGCTCTCCAGCGAGATCTCTACAGTCCGCTTGGTCAACCATGAGGTCAACAAGGGATACGGGGCTGCCGTGTACACCGGATTTGTCAGCGCACGCAAGGACCTGGTCTTCCTTACCGATTCTGACAAGCAGTTCGATGTGTCAGAAATCGTGAAGCTGCTGCCTCTGATGGACGAAGCCGATCTGGTGGCCGGGTACCGTGCTCCTCGACGTGACCCCTTCAAACGCCGCCTATTCGGTATGGGATGGAGCGCTCTGGTTACTATCCTTTTCGGATACACGGTACGCGATGTCGATTGTGCCTTTAAGCTCTTCCGCCGCGAGATCATCGAGTCCATCGATGTCGAATCGCGGGGCGCGACTTTCAGTGCGGAGTTCCTGGTTCGGGCGAAAAGAAAGGGTTATCGTTTCAAAGAGGTACCGGTCACGCATCTACCGCGGGTGGCAGGAACGCAGACGGGGGCCAAAATGTATGTGATTCTGCGCGCCTTCCGCGAGCTGATCCGCTTCCGGTGGCAATTGTGGCAGGAATAGGTACTTGACCTGGCGCGCGGTGAATTGTCTTGTGAGGTGTCCGTTGCCGACAGCGAAGAAACCAAAATCAGAAAGGATCCAAATACGAATATGCCCTGTCAAGTTGACTTCGAACCAATCGGACGCCGTGCCCTGTGCGAACCAGGTCTGACGATCCTCGAAATTGCACGCCGGGCAGGCGTCCAATTGGCGGCAGTTTGCGGAGGCGTGGGCACGTGCGGACAATGCAAAGTTCAAATACGTGAAGGGGAGGTATCAGCGCTTTCCGGCACGGAGATCGAAGTGCTGAGTGCGTCGGAAATCGAAAACGGTTATCGTCTCGCATGTCAGGCTGTCGCACTGTCTTCGTTGAAGATCCACGTGCCGGCCCGTTCATTGACCGCGACGCAACGTATTCAGGTAGAGAGCCTGGCGGTCGAGGTAGCTGTCGATCCGCTGGTAGCCGGTTATGCGTTAGATCTCGCTCCGCCCACCAAAGAGGATATTCGGAGCGATGCCGGTCGTGTGGCGGATGCCCTGCGACAAAGGTATGGCATCGAGCTCTCCGCAATAGACTTCAACACTGCGCAGATCATGTCCAATCGACTGCGCGAGAACCATTGGTCCGGCATTGCGGTACTACGTCAGAGCGAGCTGATCGATTGGGCTCCCCGCGCGCAGCGCCAGTTGGGTTTCGCGTCTGACCTTGGCACAACGAAGATGGCGGGTTATCTGCTCGATCTGAAGACTGGACAACTCCTGGCCTCGCGTGGCGTGATGAACCCACAGATTGCTTATGGCGAAGATGTCATGGCGCGGATCAGCTATGCCATGGAGAATCCTGAGAAAGCCGAAACCCTCGCGCGGGTCGTTCGCGAAGCTTTCGACGGTATGATCGGAGAGATGTGTGCAGAGGTGGACACGACACCACAGGCTGTGACCGATGCGGTGATCGTGGGGAACACCGCGATGCACCACCTGTTCGCCGGGCTCCCTGTTCGCCAATTGGGGCTGGCACCGTACGTGGCGGCTGTCAGCGCGGCCATGGACGTCAAGGCACGAGATCTGGGCTTGCATCTCGCACCGGGCGCCTACGTTCATCTGCTGCCCAACATTGCTGGCTTCGTTGGGGCCGATCACGTCGCTATGTTGCTGGCGACAGGTATCTACAAGGACAATCGAGTCGTTGCCGGTCTGGACATTGGAACCAACACGGAGGTCGCGCTTTGGGCGAACGGCCGCTTGTTGACCTGTTCTACGGCATCAGGTCCGGCTTTCGAGGGCGCACATATTCGCGATGGTATGCGGGCTGCAGAAGGAGCTATCGAGCGCATCCTGCTGGACGATGAGCAGATCGTGTATCAGACCATTGGGGATGTCGCACCGATTGGCATCTGTGGGTCGGGCATCCTGGATGCCGTGGCCCAGTTGTTCAAACATGGCGTGGTGGACCGCCGTGGGGCGATCAAACCTGGGCATCCGCGCGTCCGCGAAACCGCCAATGGGCGCGAATTCGTTCTGGTCGAAAAGGAAGATTCCAGTGCGGGCCGCGAAATCATCGTGACGCGCGGCGACATCGGCGAAATCCAGTTGGCGAAGGGAGCGATGCGTGCTGGTTTGAACATCTTGCTCGAAAAAGCCGGCATTTCTGAGTCGGACATCGACGCAGTCGTCATTGCCGGTGCCTTCGGTAGCTACATCGATGTGGCGAGTGCCGTAGCGATTGGTATGTTCCCCACGTTGCCTCTGGACCGGTTCGTGCAGGTTGGAAATGCCGCCGGGATGGGCGCGCGCATGGCCTTGGTGTCGCAGGAACAGCGGGAGGAAGCCAAACGCATCGCCGCGGAAGCCGAGTATGTCGAGTTGACAAACACCCCCGAGTTCACCGAAGCATTTGCTCTGGCTATGTACCTGAATTGATATCTCTGTTGGGAGGTTGAAGACTGCATTTATGAAGCTCGTTACTGCATGTACGCTGGATTGTCCGGATGGCTGTTCTTTCGTCGTCGAAGTGGAAAATGGCCAGGTCACCAGCGTCTCAGGAAATCCCGCGCATCCTTTCACCGCGGGATTCATTTGCGCGAAGACGATGCGTTTCGCCGAAAGGCTATACAGCCCGGATAGGATCACGACCCCGTTGCTACGGGTTGGATCGAGCTGGGAGTCCATTAGTTGGTCGCGAGCGCTCGGGTTGTGTGCCGAACGCATCCAGGCGTATCGTGGCGAACCCCAATCGATTGTGCACATTCAAGGTGGTGCCGATGCCGGGATGTTGAGCCGGATTTCCAGGCTGTTCTTTGCCAGGTTGGGCGCCGTCGATGCCGCGGGATCGTTGTGCAACAGCGCGGGCACCACAGCGTGTCTGGCGGATTTCGGCGCTCTCGATACCAATGAGGCGACCGACATGTTCCATGCGCAATGGATTGTCAATTGGGGCAAAGACCTGGCACGCAGTTCGATTCATACCGCTGCTGTCGTGCGCAAGGCGCGGCAGAATGGCACGCATGTATGTACCGTCTCCGCCGGAGGAGATGGTAATCGAGGGTTCTCAGACGTAGTCATCACGATTCGCCCCGGGACCGACCGTTTTCTCGCTGCCGTGCTCATTCGTCTCTTGCTCGAACGCGCTCAGGTCCCTTGCGATATCCTGGCGCGGACAACGAACTGGGACGTATTCCGCCAGTGTGTGCTGAGCCGGTCGGTAGCCGATGCGTGTGCCATCTGCGGTGTTTCTGCTGCTGATATCGATGCCCTGTACGAGATTTACGCGCGACCAGAGCCCGTGGCGACTTTGATCGGCTGGGGACTGCAACGCCATCCGTATGGTGGAGAGAACGTGCGTTACATCAATGCACTGGCTCTTCTGACGGGCCATGTCGGGCAGTCCGGAGGGGGCAGTACGTTCACGTTTCCCCAGGCCCGCAGTTTCAACTTGAACTGGATGAGCGACCACGCGCCTCTTCCTCAAGACGATATCCTGATGCCCACCATCGGACGCGACATAACACTGGCGCGGTGCCCCCCGGTCAAGATGATCTGGGTCAACGCCAGCAATGTCGTCAATCAAGCGCCCGATTCGGAAGAGATTGCCCGTGCTTTCGCTACAACCGAGTTCAAAGTCGTCGTGGATGCATTCATGAACGACACAGCGACGCGGGCAGACCTGATTCTTCCCTGTGCGTTGATGCTCGAAAAAGAGGATCTGGCGGCGTCCAATCTGCACAATTACGTGAACTATGTCCGTCCTGTGGCGACGCCTCCCGGAGAGGCCCGAACCGACTACCAGATTTTGTCCGAGTTGGGCCGGTTGCTCGATCCGCCTGTCGTGTTGCCGGATATCGAGGATTGCCTGAGAGCCACCCTCGATTCGCCTTACCTCGACGTCACCCTCGAAGAGCTGCGCGAGCGCGACTTCGCCCCGGCAAAGCGCGCGGCGGTCGCGTTCGCGGACCTGCGGTTCGCGCACCCCGACGGGAAATATCATCTCCCGACCGCACTGCACGATGAGCCAGCGTCGGTCCCTGAGTATCCTTTGCGTCTCTTGACGCTGGTGCGCAAAGAGGCGATCCACTCGCAGCTCACGCTGGAACAACACGATCCGGTCCCGCGCGTTTGGGTATCGCCACAAAATCCCCTGCTGCCATCGCTCGATCCGGAGCGCGCTGTCTTTCTCGTCTCGCCGCTGGGACGGTTACAAGTCGCGCTCAACCTGGATCCACTTTTGCAGCCGGAAGTGGTGGTCTATCGCCGAGGCGACTGGATGAAATACGGCGGAGGTATCAACCGGCTGATCGAAGCTGGATTGACAGACATCGGCGAGGGAGCGCCCTACTATCGCCAGTACGTACGTCTGGAGAACTGACGGGCAGGTCGTGGATGATGGCTACAATGACCGGCGTTGAGTGTGCCGGTCTATAACCCCTTTACCCGCAATGTGCTGATTCGGTGCGTCGCCAGTTCGATGATGCGAATCGCGTGGTTATTGGTGTCTGCCACGTAGAGCTTCCCGTCGCTGGCGCTGACTCCCCCTGGCTCGTAGAGTGCGATGGGTGCCTCCGTTGGAGTTCGCGGGCCTTCCTGTTGGGGAAGACTCGTTACGGATCTTGCGTCGGGGTCGAGCAGCTTGATCTTGTCGTTGTAGGTATCGGCGACGTAGAGCCAGCCATCGTGCCATACAATGCCCAATGGGTGCTGCAGGCGAACCTTGCTGCTGGTGCCATCGACATCCCCGAAATCGAAGAGGCCGGTCCCGACGAGCGTTTCAACGCGTCCGTGTTCCGCGTAATCAGCGCAACGTACCGCGCTCGCTTCGCTGTCGGCAAAATACAGCCGTTTGCCGTCTGTCGCCAGCCCGCTCGGCTGAGCCAGCAGTGCATCGCGCAGCGGACCGTCTTGCAGCGCCTCTCCACCCGTGCCGGCATGCAGCTCGATATGGCCCGTCGCCAAGTCCAGCCGCCACAATTGATGGGCGCCCGCCATCGCGGTGTACAACTTGCCATTGTGTTGGAGGATGTCCCAGGGGGAGTTGAGTGCAACCTGCGGTTCTGGACCCGTCTCCGCTGCATAGCCGGCCTGTTGGCCGGTGCCGGCGATGGTTGTCACGGTTCCGTTTCCCCAATCGATCCGCCGGATGGCATGATTCCCGGTATCGGCCACGTAGGATATGCCGCCGGTGTGGGCCAGTCCCTGTGGATTACGAAACGCGGCGGACGACAGATCACCGTCAGCGAATGCGGCCTCGCCGCTGCCGGCGATTGCCATTAGCGTGCCGTCGCAGCCCGTCGCATCCAGCAGGACGGAGCAGACACGATGGTGACCCGAATCGGCGACGATGAGGCGGTTGTTTCCCGCTGCCAGCACCTTGCCCGGAAAGGCCAATGGGCGGCTGGGTTCCAGATCACGTTCAGGGCGCAATGGCAGGTCGCGCCGCACCGTGCCCCCCTGTTTACCGAAATCCGCGAGCAGTCCGCCGATGACTCGAATCAGGTCGGAAGCGCGGACTTCTCCCGCGTGTGCGCCGATATAGCGTCCCGCCGGGTCGATGAAGACGAGTGAAGGCCAGGCGTTCACGCCGAACATTCGCCAGATGCGGAACTGGCGGTCGTTGACTACCGGATGCTCGATATCCAGCCGCAGAACAGCCTGCCGGATGTTTTCGGTCTTGCGTTCGGCATGGAATTTGCCGGCGTGTACGCCAACGAGCACCATCTCCTGGCCGAAATGATGTTCGACCTCCCGCAACTGCGAGAGCAGATGCATGCAGTTGATTCAGCCGTATGTCCAGAAGTCCAGAACGACCAGTCTGCCTTTGAGAGCACTCAAAGACAGCGGCTCGGATACGTTCAGCCAGTCCAACCCGTCCGGAAACGGCGGTGTAGCAACTGATCCCAGGAAAGAAATGTCTTGCATGTTAACCCTTTATTCTGCCCGCTATCCACCCGATGGGTGGGCCGTGCCGGTGTCCGTGGACCAGATTCCCCGCCTGGCAGCGCGTGCTTCCGATTCCATATCGTCCAGTACGCTCTGGTGTTTCAGGTCGGGCGGATAGCGTCGTGCTTCAGCCAGCCCCAAACGGACGAGCTCTGCGTTGACGAACAGGTCATCCACATATACGTACCGCAACAACCGCCCATACGAGTCGGTATCGCTTACATCGCGTTCCAGATAAACCGTTTTACCATCCACCAGGGCACGGTTTGTAGCACTCGCTTCGTGCCCCATGCGCTCGACAGCATGGTCCGGTTTGACGCTCTCCGGGGCATTGATGCCGATGTAGCGTACCCTGGTGACCTGTCCGCCGATGAGCACGTCAATAGTGTCTCCGTCGACCACGCGGGTCACTTGGGCAGACATGCGACCCTGTGCCTCCATACCTGCGGCGGGGACAACTGTGGCGGAGATACCCGTACCGCTCGCTCTCTCTCCGGCGAACAACAGAGTTCGGATAGAGCCCTGAGCGAGGGTACAGGTGGCAATCAAGCCGATCAGGCCAAGGACGAGCATCCAGCGATACGGCGCTCTCGATTTCATGGGCATACCCCTTGCGGTGACTGGCAGGACGTGACGATGGCTATTCCTCGGCTCGCTCCTCGAAAATCGCCAGCCACTCATCGACTTCGCGAGCGGACAGCCGTGGCTCCCGGCGCACGCGCTTGCGCCGCTTGTGCTGCGGAGCGTGGTTGCGGACCATCTGCGCGGCAAATTCCCGGGCGGTCAGCACTTTCGCTCCGTAACTCTGGGCGATCCGTTGTATCTCGCGGTCCGACGAAACGACAACGATTTGTTGAGGATTCGTCTCGTTTCTGATCCTGGCGATGATCAGCCCGTCAGCAGGCGAATCGACACTGGAAAAAACCACCTCCACGCCACCTCCTGAGAGGTTGTGTGGAGGCGTATAGGTCGGTCCATGGTCAAAGAAGACGGTGATCGGTTGGTTCGCAACGTTACGGTACACACGCAGGCGCTGTACCAGTTTCGCCTCATCATCGGGGTCACTCAAATCCAGATCGGCGATTTGGGCAATGAGATTGTGACCGTCGATCAGGATCGCCACATCATGCTCCGAACAATCATCAGATTCACTCGTGGATGACGACCGTCGTTCCCTGTTCGAGAGGCGTCGCCATTGCAGACTGGGCATCCGCCTTCAGCCGGGGGGCGGTCCACTCGAAAAGCTTCCTCGCGTCTTCGGGTCTCATATTGACACACCCATGTCCTGTGGGCTGACCGAAGCGATCGTGCCAATCCGCACCGTGAATGGCGTAACCATCATGAAAGAACATCACGTAGGGAACTGCGGGCACGTAGTAGTCCGATCCCCACATGTCGATCGCGCGATACTTACGCAGGATGTGAAACGTCCCCTGCACCGTGGGCGCCGTCGCCGGTCCGGTTGAGACCTTCGCATCCAGCACGACCCGCTCGTCTTCGAAGGCACGCAGTGTCTGCTCACTGATATCCACGTCTATCCATTTTCGCGGACGCTCTACAATCTGTTCGACGTCGCTCTCGTAAACCCGGTTGGGCCACAACCCGGCGAGCGTACGCCAATCCGAAGGCCTTACGAATGCCAGTGGGGAGCCGTCGGAATACCAGGCGGGGCGAAAGCCGCCAGCCAGCCGGCTGGCGTGTGACGAACGCATGAGGGTTGGCAATGCAGGGGAGAGCGGCGTTCTCTCCGTGATGATGGGTGCCGGCAGAGACAACGCGTCCTGCGGTGGGGCTTCGGTGTCCAGCGCAGCTTCAGCTTCGCGCAACGACAAGATCTCGCGGCGCTCAGCCGGATGGAACACAGCGATGCTGGGTTGCGTTGGCGCAATGATTACCGCTGTAGGTGTCATCGGGACCGCGCTGTCGTTCGGGTCGCCTGGCAAAGACGTGGCTCCCCGGTTCAATGCCAGCCACACACCCAAAGCCATCGCGCAGGCCAGCAGCATCAACCCAACGATTACAGCGATCCACACGAGGCGGGACGTCTGCGCTGTGACGCTGGACACTACGGGGCGGGATGCGCGCATTTCTGTTCGCTCCCGCCCATCTGTTCCAGTAGGACTTACGACCACACCCGGAAGCATACTCCCCGCTGTCGCAGCCTGTTGCTCGAGCCGTTGTCTGGCCCATTCCAGTCCCTCCAATGCGTGCGGGTCGTCCGGTACCAGTTCCAGGACGCGTTGGAGATACCGAATACTCTCTTCCGGCGATTTGACTATTCCCGCCAACCAGAACCATGCCTGATGATTGTCTGCATCCAGCGCCAGCGAGGCTCGCAGAAGTTGTTCCGCTGTAGCCCGCTTCCCATCCAGAGCAGCAGCGAGGCCGTCCTGATAAAGATCCCATGCTTCATGATGAGATATTTCGGCTGTCGGAGATGCTGTTTCATCATCATCCGGCGGGAATGCTACATGGTACGTATTCGCGTCTTGTGAATCAGTAGTGCTGACCAAGATTGCCTCCCAGGTGTGACAAGAAACTCTGTCGGCTATTGCTCAGCACATCAATAAGAACGGTGACGAAACCTGGCCAGTTATTCACCAAGGTACTACGTCGCCACATCCTACACGTCGGAGGTCATGCTGTCGATTTTGCTTCTTGCCTCTTCGACCTTGCGGGTAGCGGCTTGTTTGCCCTCAGCGACCGCTTCTCCGGCTTTCTTCTTGCCTTCGGCGACATACTCGTCCAGCTTCTCGCTCCACTCTTCTGTCGCTCTGGAGAATTCCCTGGATAGCTCCTCAGCTTGCCGCTGAGCTTCTTCCGAGAACTCCTCCGCTTTTCTGCGCATCTCGTCCGTCAATTCCAGGGCACGGTCCTGCAATTCAATCCCAGCTTCTTTGATCTGTGCTCTGGTTCGTTCCCCGGACTGCGGAGCAAACAGCAGTGCCAACACGGCTCCCACCAAACCACCAAAGATGAAGCCCAGGAGGAATTCCCCCCCTCGATCTTGCTCACTCATGCTTGACCCTCCCTTTCAAATCATACAATGACGAATACATCGCGAAGCGCTACGGTTTGTTGGACCTGCGATAGCGAAACAACGCAGCGGCAGCTTCCTTCACTGCCGCTCCATAGCTCAGAGCCTGAATAGTCGGTGCTACAACCGACTCACTGACGAAACTGGTCGTTCCCCGAATGGTCCCCATCGTCTCATTGATTGAAACCAATAAAGGCTTGATCTCCTCTTCCATGACGGTGATCAGCCTTTGAATCTGCAAGACCAAGATAACGATCATGATACCGATAATGATCGATTCGAGCGCGAGCAGGACAATCGCTACGTCTCGCACTGTTTGTACCCAACCAGGACTCACGCCTCTTGTCTCCTTAAGATGATAGGTCTTGGCAAACGGTCCTCTTATGTCGCTGCCATTATATCATACCTTCAACCATCTGGCAACACAAAGGAAAACAACGCTGCCTATCGTCGCCTCGATGAGGTGCACTTCACCTATCATGACGATATTCAGCTTGAGCACTTGAGCCGCCAACTCACCGGTCGCGAAACCAAGTAGACTCACACCACCAAACACCGCCAGTTCTATAAGCGCTCGTCCCTTGACGATGTAGAAAATGGCCGCATAGAGAGTGGCCAGTACCACCGAAAACGCAATCATGGGCCATGAAGGCATAATCATCACCTCTGCGACAAGACGCGAATTCTTGTCACCGGTAATTCGAGACACACGCAAGCGGGGGGTACCCGCATGGGAGCAATGCAAGGATGCTCCACGAGGACTCGAATACCATCATTTCTCTCGGTCACCGTAGTGTACCTGGCTCATCTCCGCAAACTCACGTTCCAGCTCCAGCCGTTTTGCTTCCGCAGCCCGTTTCCCTTCAGTGATGACATAATCGAAGTGGTCCAGGATTGCCTGGCGCAGTTTTCTACCCGACGTTGGCGCGATCAAAATCGTCACCGTTGCGCCGATCGCGGCGCCCCAAATTGCTCCGTGGATAAACCGTACACAACCCTTCATTTCCCATCTCCTTAATCTGCAGAATGATGTGCATGTTTTGGATCGAGACGCAACGGTCTCATGCTCAGGCTTCGGGTAACCTGACGACAAACAGTGCTCCACGCGGTACCCTGTTCTCGGCATGAATTTGCCCGTCGTGTGCTGCGATGATCTCGTGGACGATCGCCAGCCCCAACCCAGCGCCACCTTTGTGCGCCGCGCGCGATTTATCAACCTGGTAAAAGCGCTCGAATATCCGATTCAGGCTTTCCGCGGGGATACCGGGCCCGCAATCGGCGATGCTGATTTCCACCCAGCGTTTGCGGTGCCTGGAAGCGGTGTCGGCAAGAACACGCGTGGTCACGACAATCTCACCCTCGCCGGGCGAGTGCTTGATCGCGTTGTCCAATAGATTGGTGAAGACCTGTGCCAGCCGATCCGGATTGCCGTGCACGTGGGGCACGGCTGTCATTTCAGCTCGTATGGCGATGTGCTTCGCTTCCGCCAGGACCGCCAGTCGCTGCATACAGGCTGCTACCAACGCAGAGACGTCGAGTTCCGTCCACGAAGAACGATCGCGATCGGCGGTTATCTTGGCAAGCACTAAGAGGTCTTCTACCAGACGTGTCATTCGCTCGGCCTCGCTTTGGATGATCTGCGCCGCCTGTTGTCGTGCGCCGGCATCGCGAGCCGTCCCATCGAGAATGGCCTGTGCAAAACCCTGAATCGAAGTCAGCGGTGTCTTTAGCTCGTGCGAGACGTTGGCAACGAAGTCGCGTTGGGACTCCTGTGCCGCCTTGACCTGGCGGACCATGTCGTTGAAACTCTCGGCAAGTCTCCTGGCTTCGTCCGGTGACGTGATTTCCACAGCCTGGCTGTAATTCCCTTCGGCCATCTCTTCCGCTGCCTGGGCGATCCTCTGCAAAGGCCAGGAGATCCAACGTGATATCACGAAGGCCAACAGCAGAGAAATGACAAGCCCAATGATGCCGGCACCCAGCAGGAAAGGGGTTACCTCCAGCAATACGCGTGTGGTGTTCTGCGAAACCAGTACGATCAGGACCGTCTCGTCCGTCACCGCCCGCAGAGTAGCAGCGGGCAGTACGATGAAGTAATGCCGCTGCCCGGTTGCCGACAGGAACTGTCCCCTTGCCGGCCATTGTACCGGTTCACTGTCTCGAAAGTCAAAGTGCCGGACGGTTTGCCCTGTCAACTGCTCGTCGGAATCTGCCAGGACATGTCCATCGCGCGTGATCAACAGCAGCCGTTCCTGCTGTTGATCCAATTGCACCTCGGCGCGCTGCACGATGTCTGCCGGCGACACGTTGCGGGCCAGCAGCCCGCGTACCCACAGTGCTGTCGGTGCGGCGCGATCCAGCAGCCGCGCGTAACTCAGTTGGCGCTGCAGCGGGCCAACCATCGCCAGCAGCACACAGCCGATCACCGAGAGACAGACGAACGCCACTAGGAAATAGGACACGAACAGCCTGGAGCGCAGCGTATTGAACATGGCTCGCCCTTACTCACCAACCAGCTTGTACCCGATGCCCCACACGGTCTCGATGGTGACAGCGGACGGCTTCAATTTCTCCCGAAGACGGGCGACATGGACATCCACGGTCCGGGTCTCGCCATAGAAGTCATATCCCCACACTTTCTCCAGCAGTTGCTCGCGGCTAAACACGATTTCGGGGTTCTCCACGAAAAGGTGTAGCAGATCGAATTCACGCGCTCTCAATTCGATCGGGTGACCATCGACACGGACCTCTCGCTTCTCAGGATCGACCGTTAACCCCCCGATGGTACGGGCCTTCGTGGGCGGCACATTGCGTTGCGTTCGTCGGAGGATGGCCCTGACGCGCGCCACGAGCTCACGCGGATTGAACGGCTTGGTCAGATAATCATCCGCACCTAATTCCAGGCCGACGATCTTGTCCACATCGTCGCTCCGCGCTGTCAGCATGATGATGGGAATATCACTCTCCGCACGTAGCCGCCGGCACACATCCCACCCATCGATGACCGGCAACATCAAATCCAGAATGACCAGGGCGGGTGCGCGGGTGCGCACTTTATTCAGTGCGCTAGCCCCATCAGTGGCCGACTCGACCCGGTATCCGTCTGCTTCCAGGTAGAGGCGGGCCAACTCGATGATGTTGTGTTCATCGTCCACGACGAGAATCGTCTCTTTGTCCATGAGGGTTTTCCTCGCAGCCTGCAGGGCTATTCCACTCAACGATGATCCAGCGTCTATCTCGCATCGTGCGCGAACTGCTCGCGCCAATCGGGGACCAGTTCGCAGACAGCGGGCAGGACGCCGGCCAGACACGCCTCTTCAATCACGAGATCGGCAGCCTGGCGCACGCGGTCACACGTCGGACGAAACGCGACACCGATCCGGCAGGACTCGAACATACCAATGTCCGACTCACCGTCCCCAACCGCCATACATTCGTCGGAGCACAACCCTTCGGTGGCTATGATGCGCTGCACGATGCTTTTCTTGTCCGCCTCGTGAACGTGAATGACGACTTCGCCGGTCGCAATCCCTGCCTCGAACACGACTTCGTTTGCCAGTGCATAGTTCAGGTCCAGATCCGCCTGGACAAGATCTGCGTGGAGCTGCAAACCCGTACTGACAACCGCGGTGATCGCTCCCGTGGACCGCAGAGTCCGCACCAGCTCCACTGCTCCCCGAGTGTAGGGAATCTCCCGCAGATAGTCCACCAGGTGCCGCCGGGAGACACCCTGCCAGAGAGCCACATCGTGCCGAATCCACTCATCCGAATCGATCTCACCCTGCCGGAACATTCGCGCAAATTGCTCGGTCTTCTCGCCAAAACCGAGCTGGTAGTGAATATGATGGTAGGGATCCCGGCAGGGTTTCAACGTGCCATCCAGATCAAAGAAAACGGCTCTGAGTGCCACCACTTTCCCGGTCTTTCCGTCTGCCATCCTGCTGAAACCCAGGAGGAAACAGAGCGTGCTATTTGCCCAGAGCCTGATGGTAGGTCCGGGAATAGAGGCCACCGAATTGCGCGTCCAGCGCCATCATCTGTTTCAAGCCAGTCTTCAGGTCCACCTGAGGGACGACGTCCAGTTTTTCATGCATCATATCGATGCGGCTCACGAGCCGGGATACCCCTCCACTGTTGTCCGCCAGAAGGACCCTGTTTACGTCGCTGCCGGTCACGCCAGCAACGTATGTGGCGAGTTCACTGATGGTCGTTTCACGCCCGCTACCGACATTGATGATGCTCCCGTCCAACCCTTCCACCAGGCATGCTTGCGTGATCGCATGCACGACGTCGTCGATGTAGACAAAGTCACGGCTCTGCTCTCCCGTACCGTGCAAAACCAGAGAGCCACCCCGCAATGCCTGTTGCAGAAACAGCGGTACCACCGGGGCATTCGATGGTGGGATCACTTGCCCTGGACCGTAGGCATTGAAAATGCGCAGGATGACCGTCTCGACCCGGTTCAGCCTGCCGATGGTCCGCACATAATACTCGGAAGACAATTTGCTCACAGCGTAAGGAGACTGCGGCTGAGGGATCGCAGTCTCGGCGATCGGCTGCTGCGCCTGCTCCCCATAGACTGCACCGGAAGAAGCCAGCACGACGCGCTCGACGCGACCAGCGACGCGCATCGCCTCCATCAACGCGACGGTACCGCCCACGTTTACGTTGTTGTAGTCACTTGGGAAATTGATCGATTCCGGGACCGAGACCTTTGCCGCCAAATGGATGACACAGTCGACGTCCTGCAACAACGTCCAGAGTTTGGGGACATCTCGCACATCTCCCCGGTGAAAGACGGCGGCAGGCGACAATCGCTCCGGCACCCCGGCACTCAGATCATCCAGAGCACGGACAAAGTGCCCAAGAGATATCAAATGATTGCACACCGCCGATCCGATGAAACCGGCACTTCCTGTGACGAGGAATCTTTTCATGTGGGTGTTTTGCCTCTTCAATTATCATTCGCCTATGGTTTCGTAGACACCTGTCGCTATTATAACATATCTCATCGTCCAATGCGAAGGGTGCTGAAATGCCAACTTCGCCCTGAACACGGATTTGAGTTATAAT
Organism: uncultured Anaerolineae bacterium; assembly: GCA_964589015.1. Classification (GTDB taxonomy): domain Bacteria; phylum Chloroflexota; class Anaerolineae; order DAOTYC01; family DAOTYC01; genus CAZPTF01. The sequence continues at coordinate 5,028 of CAZPTF010000034.1, read as the reverse complement.
CAGCCTGTTCGCTGGCAAACATCACGTGCGCATCAAGCAGGAGGGATCTGTTGAGCGACAAAATGTGGGGTGGGCGTTTCTCCGCTCAAATGGATGAATTGATGGAGCGTTTCAACGCTTCGTTCGGTTTCGACCGCCGTCTATACGCGGCGGATGTCCGGGGTAGTATCGCGTATGCGGCGGCGCTCGCCAAAGCGGACCTGATTTCGGAAGCGGAGGCGGGACAGCTCATCACCGGCTTGCAGCAGGTGAATCAGGAGTTCGAGGATGGTGTCTTCGTGCCTCAGCCAGGTGACGAAGACATACATACCGCCGTGGAACGGCGCCTGGGAGAGCTGGTCGGGGCTGTCGCGGGCAAGCTGCACACCGGACGCAGCCGCAACGATCAGGCTGCAACCGATGTGCGGTTGTATCTATTGCAGAAGGTCGATCTCCTATATGCGCTGCTGCGCGATTTGCAGCAGGCAGTGCTGGACAAGGCGAAGTCACACCTGCACGTTGTGATGCCGGGCTATACGCATTTGCAGCAAGCACAGCCGGTGCTCTTCAGCCATTGGCTGCTGTCTTTCTTCTGGATGCTCCAGCGCGACCGTGAACGATTGCAGCAACTGCGGAGCCGCGTGTCTATCCTGCCATTGGGATCGGGCGCGTTGGCCGGCCATTCGCTGGGCATTGATCGCGCATTCCTCGCCCGCGAGTTGGGCTTCGAGCGGCTCAGCGAGAATAGCCTGGAAGCCGTGGGAGACCGTGACCACCTGCTCGAATTTCTGGCCTGGGCGGCTATTCTGCAAACCCATCTCAGCCGTCTCGCTGAGGACTTGATTATCTGGTCCACCCACGAGTTCAGCTTCGTGGAACTGGACGATGCCTATTCCACCGGTTCGAGTCTGATGCCGCAGAAGAAGAACCCGGATTCGCTGGAGTTGGTGCGCGGGAAAACCGGTCGTTTGATGGGCAATCTGATGGCGCTATTGACGACGGTGAAGGGGCTGCCCTCGACCTACAACAAAGATCTGCAAGAAGATAAAGAGCCCGTGTTCGATACGATCGATACCCTGCAAATGGTGCTGCCGATCGTTGCTGGCGTCATCCAATCGCTGCACGTCAATGCAGACCGTATGCGTGAAGTCCTCGACGATGGGATGCTCGCCACCGACCTGGCCGATTACCTGGTGCGCAGAGGCGTTCCGTTTCGGCAAGCCCATCACCTGGCGGGACAGGCGGTGAAGAAAGCGCTTGAATGTGACGTTTCTCTTCATGAATTGCCACTGGAAGATCTCCAGCAGATCTCGGAACATTTCGCGGAAGATGTTCGCCAGGTATTTGACTTCGATCTGTCCATTCGCGCCAAGTCCTCTCACGGAGGCACGGCGGAAAGCGCTGTGCTTGTGCAGATTCAGCGTGCAAAGGAGGCCCTCTCAGCATGACAGACCGAAATGGGCCGGATGTGGCCCTCGTTGGTACCGTCCACGATCCTGATAATCGTTTGCTTCAACTGACGCGATCCAGTCTCCCCGAGTTGCTCGACATCTATCCGGCGTTGAGTGTGTTGTGTTCGGCCTCGACGCATCACGAGCTCGTCGGCCTGCTCGAAAAAAACGGCGTGATGGTCCGTAAGGAAGTGCGGCCCCCTGCCGGACACAAGGGATTGGGCCGGACACGGCGGGATGCGTTGCAGGCCGGTTTGGCGAGCGGTTGCGAGCACTTCCATCTGTGCGACCTGGACCGTGCCTTGCATTGGGTCAACCACTATCCCGATGAGCTGAGAGGGGCGCTGACCGACATCGCCCAATACGATTTCCTGGTCATGGGGCGTACACCGCGCGCCTGGACGACTCACCCACCGGTACAAAATATGACCGAAGCACTGACGAATCTGGTCTTTGCCAAGATCTACGGCGAAGAACTCGATATCACCGCTGGGTCACGCGGTCTCTCGCGCAAAGCAGCCCGTTTGCTCTCTCTGCATTCGCGTGAAGAAACCGTTGGCGTGGACGGCGAGTGGCCTATCCTGCTGAAACAGCTCTCTGGACTGCAATCGGGCTATCGAGCTTACGATGGACTGGAATTCGAGTCGCTGGACGAACGGGAGGATGAAATCACCGCCGCGGGTGGCCGGGAGATCTGGGAACGGGATGTTCTCGATTCGCCCGAGGCCTGGCTGCTCCGCGTCACAGTCGTCCAGGATACTATCGCAGCCGCCTTACGGGCCAGCCAACCGGGATACGTTCGGCGCTAAACCGGCTACTGCCGTGTAAGTAGCCCAGTCCGGTACAGCGGGCGTGCTTGCCTGCGAACTTGTCGCGTCAAAGACGCTGCAATTACCGCCGAAATTCCTGGCTGCTCACAGCCTGCGTTTGCTTGACAGGTGTTTGGAGAAGCGAGCTCGACCGGACTGTTCGGGCTCTCCAGCGTCAGTTGGTCGCGCGTTCAGTCCGGTGTATAATGTGAACATTAGCAGCTCACCAACAAAACAATGAGAGCGAGGAGAAGAGACGTGTACGACGAGTCCCTGTTCGGAGCTTACGCTCCGATTACCACCCCGTTTACCGTCGATGGGGAAGTGGCGTACGACCGGTTGCAGGAGAACGTTCGCCGTTGGGCGCAGACGAGACTGACGGGTTTGGTCGTCCTGGGGTCGAACGGTGAAGGTGTCTATCTGACAGAGGAAGAGCGGCGCCGGGTGTGGGTGTCAGTGCGGGAAGTGTTGCCGGCAGAGAAGAAAATGATCGCCGGCACCGGATGTGAATCGACCTATGCGACCGCGAAGATGAACGACGTGGCATCCGATGCCGGCGCCGATGCCGTGTTAGTCATCACACCGAACTACTACCGGTCGAAGATGGACGGAGCTGCTATGGTTCGCCACTACACGGCGCTCGCAGAGCAGTCAGCGCGACCGGTGTTTATCTACAATATGCCTGGGAACACGGGTGTGGATCTCAGCCCTGAGACTATCCTGGAGATCAGCCGGCATCCAAACGTGATTGGTGTGAAGGACAGCTCCGGGAATGTGGTCAAGATGGGCGCGGTCATTCCTGCGGCCCCGCCGCATTTTCGCGTGTATGCGGGCTCCGCGAGTTTCCTCTATCCGGCGGTGGCGTTGGGTGCAGTCGGGGGCGTGATGGCATTGGCGAATATCGCACCGCAGCTGTGTGCCGATCTATACGAATATGCCGCAAGTGGGCAGCACGAAAAAGCGCGCGACTTGCAGCTCAGGCTGATCCCACTCAACACCGCGGTCACGTCCGGATTCGGTATCCCGGCGCTGAAGCAGGGCCTGGACTGGCTGGGCTATTACGGCGGTCCCGTCCGTTCCCCCCTCGCGCCGCTGAACGAGGAACAGGCAGCCAGATTACGCCAGCTCATGGTCTCCGCAGGAATTCTGGAGAGTTGACCCAAACGCTCGCCGATTGCCTCATGAAAAAAAGGGGAACCACAGTGGTTCCCCTTCGCATTTTCCCTCATTCTGCCCAACTTACTGTAACAGACTGCGTACCACATAGAAACACAGCGAATACTTCTGATTTCCTTCCAGAGTCCACTCGCCCAGATGTGGCGCGATGTCGGGCGAGGAGGTCTCGATCGCCAAACGCAACGCCCCTGGATCAATCCTGAGCGTTTTCTGCGGTTTCTCGGGAGGGCACGAGCCCGGTCCCTCAGTTTCGTACACTGTACAATCCTGGCACGCATCCAGAGTGGTGTTGGTGTTCGCCGGATTGCCCAGGTTGATCTTCAAAGCGAACGGGCTGTCGTTGGCAATGACGAGCTCGACTTTGCCGCCGGCAGGGACGGCTCCCATCGCAACCGGATCGGACAAACGGTTGAACGTTCCCTCGAACAGGGTGTTGATGTATTCGTCGATGTCTCCACCCGGGACGGGCGTTGCCGGGCGGACCACAGTCGCCGTGGGCGGCACCGGTTCGGCTGTTGGCGCGTTATCAGCGGTCACCGGCGGTGCAGCCGGCTCGGTTGTCGCTTCGGCTGTCTGCTCCGTGGGGCCTGGTTGTGCACCAGGCTGGACGCCGATGTCGATGAATTCAGCGGCGACCCAGCCCTCGCCATTCTCAGCCGAATTGACTTTGAGCCAGGTGTTGTTTTCGTTCGCTTCGAGAATGGTGACCCTGGAGCCCGTTGGGATAGTACCCAACACCTCGAACTCCGTGGATGGACCGGAACGCATATTGAGGTAAGGCTCCGCATTGACTACCCCTTCCGGGATGGGGGTCGGGGTGGGTGGTTCCGGTGTCGCTGTGGGTGGTTCCGGCGTCGCTGTCGGTGGTTCCGGCGTCGCTGTCGGTGGTTCCGTGACAGGTGTTTCCGTTGGGGGCTCACTGGTCGGTGTTGGGGTTGGTGTTGGTACTGATCCGCACCCAACGAGGGCGGTCAAGATAAGGAGTATCATTACACCGTATAACAAATGTCTCATGAGCCATGCTCCTCCTTGATTTCTAAGATAGCGAATGGTTCTTGCAGGGCATCAATCTGTCGCGCTGTGAAAGGAAGGTGATCGGTGCAGCCATCGTCGTTGACACAGGCGGGAAAACAGCCCTATTATAGCATGAAGCCACAGATTAGTTCAAATTCTCCTCGTCTTCCGGTGCCTTCGGGATGTCAGGCGACGATTGAATTCCCGAATGGGATCCGACCTTTGCAGCGTGCCGCGGGGTTTCAGCCTCGTGCTAAGGATGCGCAGTCCGCAGGACTGCTACAACCCGTTCTCGGCAGGGGCACGTGGGCCGCCTCTTAGTCGGAACGCGTCCAAGATTGGCACAGTCTTTACCTGCTGCTAAGAAACCACTGTCTATGTTAGGTCGGTCTGAGTGGTTCAACCGCCTGTCCCCCGGTTATGCCTCCCGTGGGTGTCTTCCCGAACAACCCTTATTCACAGGGTGGTGCCCTGCTGAGAGGCCTATCAGGGGCTAATCGTCCAGTGTTTGATGGTACGTCTCGCGTTCAGGCCACGAATGGGATTCGTGGACTCAATTGTCGCCAGCCATCCTGGCCGCATTCGCACGCACATGAAGA
>CAZPTF010000033.1:9871-20320 GCA_964589015.1 uncultured Anaerolineae bacterium | reverse complement strand
CCGGACGATGTGCTGCTTCTTGCACCGGAAGAAGGCATCTTCGTTGCGATGAACGTGCTGTTGGGCGGAGGCGATCACGTGATCGTCACGTTCCCCGGCTATCAATCGCTCTATGAGCTGGCACAGGCGATCGGTTGCACGGTGAGCAGGTGGGTGCCCAGGAAGCAAAATACCTGGGTGTTCGATGTGAATGAACTGCGCGCGGCGATCCGACACAATACGAAGCTGATCGTGATCAACTTCCCGCACAATCCGACTGGCGCGATGCTTCCACTGCAAGATTTCGGGGCGGTTCTGGCGATCGCGCGCGAGCGCGGCATCTTCGTCTTCTCGGACGAAATGTACAGATTTCTTGAGCCCGTTGCGGGGCACAGGTTGCCTGCGGCGTCCGACCTGTACGACGGTGCGGTGTCGTTGTTCGGCGTTTCCAAATCCTTCTCGTTGCCTGGTCTGAGAATCGGCTGGCTGACTACTCGAAACCGTGACCTGTTACGGCAATGTCTCGAGTTCAAAACGTACACCACGATATGCAACAATGCGCCCGGGGAGATTCTGGCGCTGATCGCGCTCAGAGCTCGCGATCGAATCCTGCAGCGCAATTTGGCGATCATCCGCGATAACCTGGACGAGCTCGATGCGTTCTTCGCGCGACACGCCGACCGCTTCGAGTGGATTCCACCGCGGGCCGGTCCCATCGCGTTCCCGGCGTTGCGACACGGGCCTGGAATCGAGACGTTCTGTCGGGAGCTGGTCAAACGCAAAGGAGTCATGCTGCTGCCCGGCACCGTGTACGACTATCCGGGTAATCACTTCAGAATCAGTGCCTGTCGCCTGAACATGCCTGTGGCCCTGGCGCGACTCGAGCAAGATCTGGCCTGCTGACGCCGGTGCACAGTGCTTCGCATTTGCCACGCGCTCGGCTTGCCGTCGAGGCCGATGCGGGCTCAAAACCAATATAGAATATTATCAGTCATCTATGTATCTTAACAATATCTTTTTGACCGTTAAACAACTCAAATACGCCTGTGTTTTCTTGTGTAAGAATTCACACAGGTTTTCCTTGTTTGACAAAGATGTTGTATTGTGGTATAACACGCACTGGAGTTCGTACAATCTGGAACAGTTGGTCCGACCAGCATAGACTTGAGAACCTGGCGGCAGTCACCAAGGATCAACCCAAATCAAACATATAAGGAAAGAGGCGGAAGAATGGAGGAATTGAGTCGCGAGAAGCTGGTGGAAATGCTCAAGACGATGCACGAAATCCGCTATTTTGAGTTCAAAGCGGACAATCTCTTCGCGCAGGGCAAAATCCACGGCACCATGCACCTTTCGATCGGACAAGAAGGTGTGGCGGCAGGCGCTGGGGCAGCATTGCGTCCCGATGACTACTTGCTGAACACACATCGCGGACATGGTCACTGTATTGCCAAAGGTGCGGATTTGAACCTCATGATGGCGGAATTCATCGGCAAGGAAACCGGTTACTGCCGTGGCCGGGGTGGGTCGATGCACATTGCTGATGTCAGCCGGAACAATCTGGGCGCCAACGGGATTGTCGGCGGTGGCATCGGTCTGGCGATGGGCGTCGGTTTGGCCATCAAACTGCAGAAAAGTGACCAGGTGGTGCTGGGTGTGTTCGGAGATGGTGCATCCAATCAGGGTATTTTCCACGAGGCGCTCAACATGGCAGCCATTTATAGTCTGCCTGTGGTTTACTTGTGCGAAAACAACCAATATGGCATGAGCACGTCGATCAAGAAATCGACGAAGATCAACCAGATATCGGATCGCGCTGCATCCTACGGCATGCCTGGTTTTACGGTTGATGGGAACGATGTCTTGGCCGTCTATGAAGCAGTCAGCGAGGCGGCAAAACGAGGCCGGGCCGGAGACGGTCCCACGCTCGTTGAGGCAGTGACCTATCGTTGGAAGGGACACTCGAAGAATGACCCCGGAGTGTACCGTACCAAAGAGGAGGTTGAATACTGGAAAGGTCTCGATCCCATCGTTCGCTTCAGGAACAAATTGATCAGCGACGGGATCATCACCGAAGCTGAGGCTGATGCTGTTGATAAGGCCGCCGAACAAGCGATTGAAGATGCCTACGCATTTGCTGAGAGCAGCCCTGAACCTTCAGTCGATACCATCATGGAGGGCGTCTATGCCTAGGGAAATCAATTTCAACGAGGCCATTCGTGAGGCCATGAGTCAGGAGATGCGCAAGGACCCGAAGGTCTTCTGTTTCGGTGAAGACCTTGGCGTATTCGGAGGCTCTTTCGGGGTTACCCGGGGGATGATCGATGAGTTTGGACCTGAACGTATCATCGATACACCCATCTCGGAAGCGGGTATTGTCGGTGGCGCCATCGGTGCGGCACTTGGTGGAATGCGCCCCATAGCGGAGATCATGTTCAGCGATTTCGTGACGATTGCCATGGATCAGCTCGTCAACCAGGGAGCCAAGATTCGTTTCATGTTTGGCGGGAAAGCCAAGGTGCCAATGGTCCTGCGCTTGCCCGAGGGTGCGGGATATGGTGCTGCAGCCCAGCACAGCCAGTCCATCTCGAGCTGGTTCCTTCACGTGCCCGGTCTCAAGGTGGTGACTCCTTCCACACCGTATGATGCCAAAGGGTTGATGGTGAGTGCTATCAGGGACGACAACATCGTGCTGTTCTTCGAGCACAAGATGCTCTACAATTTCAAGGGCGAAGTGCCCGAAGAGGAATACACGATCCCTATCGGCGTTGGTGAAATCAAGCGTGAAGGCAGCGACGTGACGATTGTTGCGGTGTCGATCATGGTGCATCGTGCCCTGGCTGCGGCGGAGAAGCTGTCCAAGGAAGGTATTGAGTGTGAAGTGATCGATCCACGGACCCTCTTGCCATACGATGCTGACTTGGTCAATCGCTCCGTCATGAAAACAGGACGTGCGCTCATCGTCCACGAGGGTGTCACCAACGGTGGTATGGGGGGAGAATTCGCAGCACGGATCATCGAGGGGCCGGCCTTCGACTACCTGGATGCGCCCATCAAGCGTCTGGGCGGGAAGTTCATTCCAATCCCTTACAACCCGGGTTTGGAAAAAGCAGCGGTCCCCCAAGAAGAGGACATCATCGCAGCTGTGCGCGAGCTGGTTGCCTGAATCCTCGATCTCGAAGCCTATCAGGTCCCACACTTCGGTGCTGGGACCTTTTTTTGTCGTGTGCACGATCTCCCTACCGCTTTGTGTTCGAGGATTCTGAGATGTCAGGAAGCATGTGACTGCTGCTCCGGTGGACGTATCCAGCTGGGCCAATCTCTGGTGTCAGTGCGTTGTGCCGGGCCTGCTGCCCCTGGACCGGTCGGCTGCCGAATCGAATCGTGGTCGATTGGTGCCGTCTGGTACAAAGGTGTGGTTACATTCGAGTGGATGCAATTATCGTCAGAATGCCGTGCACTACCCTGCGCCGGAACAGGTTACACGCGGTTGAATTGTTGTGGTATAATGTGGGGAAACGCATTGTGGTGATAGCGCTTCGCACCAGGGTTGGTATGCGCCTGTGGAGCCCAATGGCGGTGTTCCGTTTGTGTCGTCTGCAACGATCCTTGGTTTGTGCGGCGATTCTTGCCCGAAAGAATCAAGAGAGCAAAAAGGAGGAACCCAATAACCATGAAAGCCAGAACTGTGCTGCTTATCGTTGTCATCTTGTCCTTCGTGTGTGGCGTCCAGCCGCTTTCTGCGCAATCGTGCGTCTCGGGCATCAGGTTCTTAGCGGATGTGACCGTCCCTGACGATACGGTCTTCCAGCCCGATGTCCCTTTCGAAAAAATCTGGAAGTTCGAAAACAGTGGGTCTTGCGATTGGACCGACGATTACAACATCGTATTTGTTGACGGCGATCCGTTGAATGCCGTGTCGCCACAGCGCCTTGGACGGACGGTGGCGGTAGGGCAGACGACCGATGTCGGCATTGTCATGCGTGCACCTTCCGATGTGGGGACCTACACCAGTCGTTGGCGGTTCCAGGATGCTGCCGGGAATCCCTTTGGGGATCCCTTCTACGTGCGTGTCCGCGTCATGCAACCTGCGGAGCCGGAGGCAGCCATCTCGTCGCCGGGAGACAATTCTTCCATCCGCGGGCAAGTGCAGGTCATGGGATCGGCGGTACACCCCGCGTTCGATTACTACAAGCTGGAGTTCGGGCCGGGCGAAATGCCTTCAGACGATCAAATGACCGTGGTCGGTGGTCTGGTGCGCGACCAAGTCCTGGATGGGTTACTGGGTGTGTGGGACACGATTGGGTTGGACGACGGCGTCTATTCTCTGCGTCTTCGTGTGGTGGACCGGAATGGCAATTACGAGGAATTCTGGGTCCGCAACCTGGCACTGAACAACGCAGCTCCCGAACCGCAACCGACCCGTCCGGCTACTGCGTTGCCAACTGAGACAGCTACCGTGACGCCGACCGAAACACCGACCGAAACGCTGGTGCCTGCAGAGGTTCCAGCCGGCCCTTCTGGCCAGTTTGTTGAGGATGTGGCGGTAGTGATGACTGCGATTGCCAGTGGGCAGGCAGTTCAGCCGTTGCTAGACGCTCTGGCGGCGACGCATTTCCCAGGTGCGGAACCGACCGTCGCGAGCCCGTTGGCAACGGCTTTCGTCTTACCGTCGCCCATCGCGACTGAGATCCCACCCACGGCCACACCGACCCTCACCGTCGTACCGCCGACAGCTACATCGACCATGACGCCACAGCCAACCGCCACACTCACGCCGACGCCTTCGCCTACCGATACACCGGCAGCCAAAGCCGGTGGAGGGTTCATCGGGATCACTGCGGGCAAACCCACCTTGCCGGTAGAGGCTCCCACGAAATCGGCCCAGTCCGGTTTCCTCGGAGCGATCGGGAAAACGGGTGAGAAAGCTGTTGAACCTGCCGGCGAAGCGCAGTTCGAGCCGCAGAATGGCCTTCAGGTGACGAGCTTCAACAGCTACACCGACACTTACGGCTATATGTATGTGGTCGGTGAAGCGCTCAACGTGGGGGAAGTCCCGCTCAGGGACGTCAACGTCGATCTCATGCTGTTGGGAGAGGACGGCAGCGAGCTGGGTGTGAACGACTACAATCGCATTTCCCTGGATATCGTTCCGGTCAATGGGAAATACCCGTTCAATTTCTCGATCGATGAGGCCATGCAGAACTGGACGAGCGTCGATTTCGTGATCGATGCCAGGGAATTCGACCCGGCAACATCCTACTTTCAGCCGGCTTCCGGGTTGTCGGTGGCGAATGTGGTTCCGCATCCGACCGATTCCGAATACGGCGATTTCAGTCTGACTGGGAACGTGGTCAATTCGGGCGATGCGCCGGCCCGGATGATCAAACTGGTGATCGTTGCTTATGACGAAAACGGTCAGGTGATGGATACCAACAATACCTCGCTGGCGCTGGATATTCTTCTGCCCGGCGGTGTGTCGCCCTTCGAATTGAGGCTGGATGGTTTCAAGCAGGCCCCTTACAATTACGAGATTCTGGTTGAAGGCCGTGAAGACACCGACATAGCGCCACAGCAGGCTCAGGTGCCTTTCAAGGTGACGCAGATCACCACGTATCTGAACGATTGGGGCCAGCTCTACATCGTAGGCGAAGCAATTAATGAAGGCGTGGTCCCAGCGCGGGACATCAGGGCGGTAGCCAGTCTGCTTGATGCCAATGGTGATGTGCTCGATCTTTCGACCACGAACTGGGCCGCTCTGGAGTTGGTCGCGCCGGGAGCTGTCTATCCTTTCTCGTTCTACACCAGCGACGAGGTCGAGGACTGGAAGGATGTGGTGCTCTATTTGCAGGCTTACCCTTACGACGAGGAAAAAGCTTACTTCAAGCCCCATCAAGACCTGGCTGTCGAGAATTTGACCGGCATCGCACCAGAGACTGACTACGATGAGTATAAATTCAGCGGGGAGGTGGTAAACAACGGGGCTGCGCCTGCCAGGTTCATCAAGATGGTCATTGTTGCCTACGACGACAATGGTTCTGTGGTCGATGTCAGTAATACCAGCCCTAAGATCGAAAGGGACGCACTCGCAGCGGGGGCGAAGGCGCCGTTTGAACTGGTGTTCTCCGGAATCAAAGAAGCACCCGCTGACTACGCGGTCTTCGTGACGGGGCGGTTGGTGGAAGCCGAATAACGCACGCCGGCACTGTCGGCTGATGGTGCTGTTCAAGCCAATTGCCGCCGATCGTTTCCCGGCGGCAATTCCGCCCTTATAGCGGTCGCTTATGGGGAATGCCCGACCGGCGCGGGTAGTTGTCCGGAGTGCGTGCCACTTTGTTGATGACGACCAGGCTGCGCGTTTCGGCCAAACCCGGAATCTCGACATCCAACATGTAGCTGAGTGTGCCGCCCAGCAGCCGGATCGCATGTTCGGCGTTCATGACTTCACCCTGCGCATCTTGCCCTTTCTGCGCAATCACACGGCCCCCCAGCGAACAGAATGGGAGTGTGTACTCGACCAGGACCGCAAGCTCAGCCACCGCCCGTGCCAGGACCACATCGTAACCTTCGCGATGTTCCGGTGAATTGCCGGCGGTCTCAGCGCGGTCGTTGATGAGCTGCACGTCCTTCAGATGCAGCGTGTCGAGCATGTGTTCGAGGAAGCGGACTTTCTTGCCCGTCGCCTCTAGCAGGGTAAGTTTCAAGTTGGGACAAACGATCTTCAGCGGAATGCCCGGAAAGCCAGGCCCGCTTCCGACATCGATGACCTTGAAAGACAGATTGCGTATCGATTTGGAGACATACTTTCTGGCCTCTCCGTGTGGAACAGACTGATTGTCTTGTCCCATGGCCAGCAGACAGGAAAGCGAATCCAGAAAGTGACGGATCTGGACCTGTGTTTCGCCGTGAATTGCAGTCAAGTTGAACTGGGCGTTCCATCTCGCCAGTTCTTCCTGGTAGACGCGGAATGCCTCGATCTCTTTTGAGCTCAGTGCCAGGCCCATGGCCTGTGCGCCTTCAAGCAGGACTTTCACGTTCCTTGCTCCTCGCCCCCAATGTGCAGTTTGGCCGGGAGACATATCAATGAAAGGACGAACACACAGGAGTTGACGTATTTTACCACAAATGGGCCGCCAACGGAACAAATGAATCCGGACCGTCGCGTTTCGCTGTTGGGATCAACGTGCGATTGGCGTATGTCCTTGCGGGGTGCTGTCCGGATTGTGCTGACGCTGCTGGTATTGACCTTAGTTTGTCCGGGCGTTTCTGTTCGGGCCGGTGCCCCTGAGGATAGCATCCGGCTTGTCTTTGTGGGTGATGTAATGCTCGGGCGTTGGATTGGCGAGCTTTCGGATCGCTATGGCGCCGGGTACCCGCTGGCTCCGGTCGCTCCGCTTCTCGCCGCGGCCGACATCGCATTCGGCAATCTGGAATCACCGTTAACGGACGCGCCGTACCTGGCGAACGGTTACAATCTGCAGGCGGCTCCCGCGCAGGTCGTCGCCTTGGAGGGCGCCGGATTCGACGTCGTCAGTCTGGCGAATAACCATGTAACCGACCACGGCGTGGATGGCGTTCTGGAGACCATACGGGTGCTCGATCAAGCGGGGATTGCACATGTCGGCGCTGGGGCGAACATCACGGACGCGCACCAGGTCTGGATCGAAGACGCGTCCGCGGTCAAAGTGGCCTTTCTGGCCTATGACCGCACTGGCGGCAGCGTCCCGGCGACGGAGGTCAGCGCTGGCAGTGCACGTGCGGCGAATCGTATGCTAACCGACATCGCGGGAGCTCGACAGAACGCCGACCTGGTCGTCGTGTCGCTGCATTGGGGCGACGAGTACCGCTCCACACCCGCCGGGTGGCAGCGTGAATATGCCCGCACGCTTGCGGTGGCAGGGGCCGACCTGATCGTCGGACACCATCCGCACGTCGTCCAGCCGCTGGAATGGTTGGAGATTCCTGGGCGTGACCGGCCGGCGTTGGTGGCCTACAGCCTGGGCAATTTTATCTTCGATCAGGAGTTTTCTACGGAGACTTCCGAGAGTGTGCTGCTAAGTTGCCAGGCCGGACTCGAAGGCGTACGGAGTGCACGCCTGCTTCCTGTGTGCATTCGCCAGGGACGAGTCAGCCCGCTTGGTACAGCGGATGGGGAAGGGGTTCTCACGCGGATCATGCCAGTGGACAGACCCGCAATACCCGCGAAGATGTTCTCTGCGACGGTTCTGCCGACCGGGGAGCGGGATTTCCAGGTATCGTGGTGGGTCGCTCCGGAAATCAGGCGTGACTCAGCGCCTCTCTCACTGGATGTCGATGGTGATGGGCAGAGCGAGCGCGTGCAGTTGGCCGCCGACGGTGCGTGTGTCCTCTCGGCGGACGAGCAGCCATTGTGGTGCACATCGCGTCAGTGGCAAGTGTGGCGCGCTGTCCTGGATGACTTCGATGGCGATGGCTTGGCTGAGCTGGTCACACTCGCGCAGCATAATGAAGAAAGAGGGCCGGCCTGGGGTGGAATGGTGCAGGTCTGGGAATGGCAGGACGGTCGTTTCGAGCTGTTATGGCGCAGCGTGGTGGGTGATTACCGTGAGTTATGGGTGGCTGACATGGACGGCGATGCAACGCGGGATATCGGGGTCGACGAGGGAAGCTAATGTCATGAGCAATGCATCCAGGCCCGTTACCGGGCGTACGCGCGCAGTGGTGTTATTTCTCGATCGGAGCATTCTGTGGTTGTGCAACCACTGGCTGGTGTTATTCAATGTATTGGCTGGCATTTACGTGGGTTTGCCTGTGCTCGCACCTGTCATGGCTGCGTGGGGGCTGCCGTGGCCCGCGGATGCGATCTTTTTCGTGTATCAATACCTGTGTCATCAGCGCCCGGAACGCTCTTTCTTCATCCTGGGACAACAAATGGCCTTCTGCCAACGAGACACGACCATCTATGCCGCGGTGTTCGTCGCCGGCCTGCTGTTTGCCACCACCGGGCGCCGCTGGCGTCCTCTATCGTGGTGGGGAGGCATGTTGCTGGTCGCGCCCGCCGTGCTGGATGGTTCGACGCAATTGCTGGCGGACTACGAGAGCAGTTGGTTGCTGCGCGTCGTCACCGGAATACCGGCCGGGGTGGCGGCGGTGTGGTTCCTGTACCCGCGTATCGAGCGCGCTTTCCAGGATGTACGGACACAGGTATCGGCGCAGCTCCAACGTGCTGCGCTTCGTGATCGGGGACTTCTGTAACGGAAGCGTGGAGTCCGCCCGCCTGAGCGGATAACGGAGGGTGTCTTGAGGGTTATCGAGCGGATCAGGGGTTGGTTCGAACCACCGGTACAGCCGGCAGTGCAACCTGATTGGACCAACGCCTGGGCTATTCCTACGCTGGTCATCAGCTACTTTCCGGTGCGCAATGGCCGGATCGATCGATCTGTCACGGGTGATGTGGATGTTCCCCTGGATGCCATTCGCCGGCACACATCCTCGACGACCCGGCAGGTAGTGCGTGCACTCGGGGAGGGTAGTACGTATCATGGGTACAAAGACCCTGCTGCCCGGCCCAGTCTGCACTACCAGCTCGTCGATATGTTGGAGTTTCTGGAGCCACTGCCCAGCTACGCGAAAGTGGGGCATCGGGTGCCCATGACCGACTATCATGTCATCATGGAACAGATTAACATACGGCATTGGGTCGAAGACCGCGGTGTCAAAGAAGTATGGTTGTGGGGCTATCACGGCGGCATCATCGACCTGTGGGAATCGAACATGGCCGGGCCTTATGGTGATATCAGCAACAGCGACCGGGACCCTCGTGACCTGCCAGTCCTCGACCGGACCTATACCGTGTACCACTACAATTATCAACGCGGCCCGTCCGAAGCCGTGGAAGACCACATGCATCAGATCGAAGCGGTGCTGCGCCATATCGATCCACACCTGTTCTGGGAGCGTTTCGTGGGAAAACCGGGTGAAGGCCGTTGCGGATGGGCGCACTATCCACCGAACGCAACGACCGATTACGACTGGGCGAATCCCGCTTACATCGCGACGGACATCGAGGATTGGACGCCGGATGGTACGGGCCGGAAGCAGCGCATCAATTGCGCGCGGTGGGGCTGTGACAGTCTGCAATGGTTCGTCTATTGGATGCAGAATCTCCCGGGCGCGGACAATGGACTGACCTACCGGGGCCGCCCGCTGTCCAATTGGTGGACTTTCATCGGAGATTTCGATGCGGCCATGGCTGCCGGGCTGCGTCTGGCTGCATAGGCTCCTTTTCCCCATTTCCGCTTTGTGTGGTAACATAAGCTGCTTCGACAACCGATATCAATTACAAAGGAGTGGGCTCATGAAGATCGCGGTCATCAGTGAAACCAGTGCGGGTGACAAGAACTCCCACATCGTGGCGGCTCTTGCTGCGGTGGGCGGTCACGAGATCATCAATGCCGGCATGACCCAGAAGGGCGGGTCTCCGGAGCTGAC
>CAZPTF010000033.1:0-9771 GCA_964589015.1 uncultured Anaerolineae bacterium | reverse complement strand
TCGCGGAAGGTGTTGGCCGAGATCTCGCGAGTGACCCATCGCTCGTTGGCTGAGATCGTCGCGGCGCTGCCGGAAGAGGTCGTCAGACCCGCTCTCGATTTTCCGGGCGTCAAAGCATTGATCGATGTGGATACGATCGCCGATCACGATCTGAAACAGGCGCTTCAGAAACGATTCTAAACTGGCGCGGACGATTACAGAACGAGGAGAGTGCAATGGTGTCACGATTCACACCGAAAGGCATCATTCCGGCAATGGTCACGCCTTTCACCACAGACGACAAGATCAATGAGAAATCGCTCCGTCAATTGACCAACTATTTGATTGACGGCGGCGTGCATGGGCTGTTTGCGGTGGGTAGCCAGGGGGAGTTCTGGGCGATGACTCCTGAAGAGAAGAGGCAGGTTCTGGGGATCGTCGTGGATGAAACACGGGGTCGCGTACCTGTCTATGCCGGTACGGGTGCGGTCACCACACGCGAGGCGGTCATGCTGACGCAGATGGCGGAAGAGGTGGGTGTCGATGCCGTGTCGGTCATCACGCCGTTCTTTGTTACGCCGAACGCGAATGAGCTGATCGCTTTCTACACCGACATTGCCAAGTCGACCGGTCTGCCGGTCCTGTTGTACAACAACCCCGGGCGAACCAAAGTCAATATCTCTGCGGATATGGTGGTGAAGGTCGCGGAGGTGGACAATATTGTCGGTATCAAGGATTCCAGCGGCGATCTCACCCTGACGGCGGAGTATATCCGGCGCACCGGTGATGATTTCCACGTCCTCATGGGCCGCGATACGCTGATCTACGGCGCGCTGCTATACGGTGCCGCCGGGTCGATCGCTGCCTCTGCTAACGTGAAGCCTGCGCTCTTGGTGGAGATCTACGATGCGTTCGTTGCGGGTGACTTGGAGCGGTCTTTGGCGGCGCAGTACGCCCTGGCTCCGCTACGTATCGCATTCGACCTGGGCACGTTCCCCAGCGTGATCAAGGAGGCGCTCAACCTGATTGGCATCGATGCCGGGCGGTGTCGCGCACCGGTAGGCCCGCTCACAGTGGACAAACGTAAGGAACTGAACGATGTCCTGGTCGCAATGGGTCTGGAGACCCGCTACAAAGGATGAGTATCGCACGCGTTCCAGGTTGAATTGAATCCCAGGCAATTGAGCCAACCAAAAAAGAAACGCAAAGGAATTGTCCCTTTGCGTTTCTTCCATGAGGAGGGGGAACGTTACGTTCGCTGCCGCCGTCGTGCGTAGTCGATAGTGATCGCTGCGAGCAGTACCAGGTTGATCACAATCTTGTGCCAGTAAGGGTTGATGTTGAGCATCACCATCTCGTTCTGAAGCACACCGATCATGGTCGCGCCGAGGAGGATGCCGATGATCCCGCCTTCGCCTCCCATGAAGCTGACGCCTCCCAGGATGCAGGCGGCGATCGCCAGCAGCTCATAGCCTTCTCCCGTACCGGGGTGCCCCATGCTCATCCGCCCGGCCTGGATCATGCCGACAGTTACTGCACACACAACCGAAGTGATATAACACAGCGTGATGCGCGCATCGACGTTGATCCCGGACAGGCGCGCGGCTTCGATGTTTCCGCCCGCTGCATAGATTTGTCGTCCGATGTACGAAAAGCGCAGCAAATAGAATGTAATGATGGCGACGATAGCACAGATGAGCACTGGAACTGGAATGAGGTCAAACAGATATCCCTGACCGATATAGGTGAAACTGCGTGGCAAGCCGGGAATGGGAAAGGCATTGGTAATGACCAGCATTGCACCACGAGCCACACCCATAGTGACCAGGGTGATCAGGAAGCCGTGCATTCTGAGTTTCGTCACGAACAGGCCGTGGATTGCACCGATGAGCAGCGCTAACCCGAAGACCATGAGGATGCTGAGCCAGATCGGCAGGCTCCAGTTCATGATGAAATAAGCCACCATGACCCCACCGACGGCGACCATCGAGCCAATGGACAGATCGATGCCGGCGGTCAGAATCGTGAACCCGACGCCGATTGCGGCGATGGCCAGAATGGCTGTGTCACGTGTCATGATCTTCATGTTTTCGACATGCAGGAAATTGGGATTGACGGCTGCTCCGATGACAATCAAGACAATAACTGCGATAGCGATCATGATCTCGGTGACACGCAACAGCCTCTTGATGAGTTCCAGGAAACTGCTGGTGGACTGAACCGTCGTTGTACCCGATGAGTCCGGGGTAGAGACCTTATTCATAGTTAAATGCCCTCCAAACAGAATTAAAGGATGCTATGCTATACACCAGTTGGCTCTGGCATAGGGTCTTCCTGCAAAGCTTGTTTATCTATCGCATCCACGGTGAGGAACTGCGTCGCGCAGGTCATAATGTCCTCCTGCGAGAACTGTCCTCTCGTGAACTCACCGGTAACGCGACCCTGACACATCACGATGACACGATCGCTCATTCCGATGATCTCCGGCATCTCGGAAGAAATCATGATAATGCCAATACCTTGCTGTGCAAGACGGCTCATTAAAGCATGGACTTCGGCCTTTGCTCCAACGTCGATCCCGCGGGTAGGCTCGTCCATGATCAACAACTTCGGCTCCGTACTGAGCCACTTGGCCAGCACAACCTTCTGTTGGTTGCCGCCGCTGAGATTCCTGACAGTCTGAGTCAGGCCGGGAGTCATCACGGACAACGCATCGATGTAGTGCTCGGAGATAGAGTTTTCCTTTCGTCTGTTGATGGCACCCAGAGCATTTGAGATTCGCTTCAGGATTGCCATCGTGATATTATCTCTGACCGTCATACCGAGTACGAGACCGTGTTGTTTTCGGTCTTCAGGTACCCAGCCAATCCCTTGCCGAACTGCTTCGGCGGGAGAGCCGATTTTCGTCCTTTTCCCATCGATGAATATGGAACCCTCGTTGAGATGATCTGCGCCACAGATGAGACGGGCGATTTCCGTTCGGCCAGCTCCAACCAATCCGGCGAGCCCCAGAATCTCTCCTCTGTGGACCGTGAAGCTCACATTTCGCACGCCATTGTCAGCGGAAATTCCATGGACCTCCAGGACCGGATCACCGATTACCGCATCTTCCTTGGGGAAAAGACCGACTTCACGGCCTACCATGTAGCGGATAATTTTCTCCTCAGTTGCTTCTTCGATGGGCAGGGTTCCCACGCGATGCCCATCTCTCATAATGATGACGCGGTCCGCGAAACGCCGGACCTCGTCCAAGCGATGGCTGATGAAGACTACCGAGACCCCTTTTTGCTTTAGCCGTTGCATTACGGCGAAAAGGGCATCGACTTCCTTGCTGGACAGGGCCGAGGTGGGTTCGTCCATCAGGATCAGATTGGCGTTGATGGACAGAGCTTTCGCGATCTCCACCATTTGCTGCGCGGCGACGGTGAGATCCTTGACGATGACCTTCCCCGGTATCTCGACACCGAGGTCTTTCAGAATCGCTTCGGCGCGCTGGTTCATCAGCCGGAAATCCACCATACCGATGATCGGGATCTTACGTTGTTCACGATTCAGGAAGACGTTTTCCGCAACACTCAAGTGTGGAATCAGGGCCAGCTCCTGATGGATGGTGCTGATTCCCAGGTCCTGGGCATCTTGCGGACTGTGGATATCTACGGGCTGTTCCTGATAGTAGATCTCACCTTCGTCCTTGGAGTATACACCGGAGATGATTTTGACCAGTGTAGACTTGCCCGCCCCATTTTCGCCGACAAATCCCAGGATTTCACCCGGATAGACTTCAAAATCTACATTGCTCAGGGCCCGAACCCCCGGAAAGCTCTTGGAGATGTTCTCCAAGCGCAACACAGGTATATTTTCCATGTTTTTAGAATCCTATTCTCTCTGATCAGATTGAGCAGGGTCGTGTCTCGCGGTCCTGTTGGCCTACGCGCACGACCCATTCACATCCCGCCTGGGAAGGGGTGTGATCCCCCGGCACACCCGGGGGATCACACGATTTGTTTCACTGCGCGACACGGATCACTGTGACGGAATACCGATGGAGTTCAGATATTCCTTGTAGAGATCGAACGAATCCGCCAGGATGACATCGACACCGGTGTTGAGGTGAATCTTACCCTCGGAACCAGCCTCGATAGTCCCGCTTGTGGTCGTCGGCCAATCGGAGAGGTATGGGTCGAGAACTTTCATGGTCTCTTCCACACCCAGGATTGCCATCGCATTCATGATGTAACCGCTGAGGTAGCCGTAGAAGTACACGCGCTGCCCGATCATTGCCTGTACCACACCTTCCGACATCAGTCGCTGGGTCTCAGGTTCGGCATCGAAGGCCACGATCTTGATCTCACCGCCCTTGCCCGCCTGCTGCACAGCCTGGCCGGCCATCGGACCGTCGTAGGAGTAGAAAGTGATGAAACCAGCCAGATCCGGGTATTTCTGCATGGCGGTCTGCGCGTTTGTCAGGGCGACCTCTGGCTTGATGTCGTCCAACAGGACTTCGACCATTTCCAGTTCGGTACCTTCCAACACGTCTTTCACGCCAGCGATGCGGTCCTGTGCATTCTGCGCCGTGGCATAGCCGACCAGGCCAACGACCTTACCCTTGCCAATGATGTCGAGAGCAGCCTGTCCGGCGGACTTCCCGGCATCGTAGTCGGACATACCGATGTACAGGGAGCGCTCGCTACCGGTGGCATCCGAGTCGGTGCACAGCACGGGGATGCCTTCACTCACGGCCTTCGCGATGATGTCCTTGGGGGCATCACGGTCGATGGCGGAGAAGGTGATGGCGTTGTACTTGTCATTGACGAAGGTCTCGAGCATGGACAGCTGCTGCGAAAGCTTCTCGGCAGCGGTCGGAGCCTGGAAGACGATGGGCACGTTGATCTCAGCCGAGGAACGGGCCGCACCGATCTGGGCCGCTGTCCAGAAAGGAGCTACTGCGTTGGTCAGCAGAGCGAATTTCGCGTCGGACGGGGCTGTCTTCCCTTCGGTCGCTGCTTTCAGATCTTCAACAGCTTTGAACAGATCCGCTGGCCGGTAGGGGTTTTCCGGTTCTTGGGCCAACGCAACGGGGACGATGAACATGGACAGAACTACCAACATGCTGACAATCAAGAAAAGTCTGCTTTTCATTTTCTTTCCCTCCTTAGAAAAGAACAGGGTTGTGTAGCTTGATGTACGTCACGCAAGTCATATTCTCAAACGATAGACTTCACAGGTGCGACTGCATTCAAGAACACATGGTTGCTTTCTCGTTCGATCACCCCCTTTCAGGCCTGGTTGACCGCTGTGCAACGTTCCTGGGTTGTCGATTTTCGATTTTATTGGAGATGCGTTCAACTAGCTGTTACGTCTACCCGTCATCGCACAAACGGACAAATCCGAAACTTGTCTAATCAGCGAACGAAATATGGCGTGCTACATTGAACAGTGCTGTTGGGCTGGTGCTCTGCAGTTCTGTGGGACAATCGCGCAATTCCAAATCGTGCAGGGTTCCTGCCTTCGTGACCGCGGAAGTACGCTCTTTGGGGGGAATCAATGGTGTGTGCTTGGTGGGGATGCGCCGTTCTGATCCAGTCCCAAAGTATTCGAGTCGAATAGACATTCTGGGCAATACAAATGAGCCATTCACTATCAACCGGTCTCCATCTGTGATTCCGATCTGATATCGCCCGAGCAAGGGAAGGGGCCCTTACAGGTAATTAGTTTGTTGATACAACAAACTAATTATACCAAACAAAACAGAATCTGTCAACAGTAAATGGCTTCGATGTAGTATCGCGAGATCCCTTCTTGATCGGGGAAACTCATAGTCGTTAACGTTCACATTATAATATACTTCCCGATAAGTGTCAAGAGCAATGCCTGTTGACAAACCGGAAAAACTGGATTATTATGCAATCGATCTCACACTGTTTAATGACCAGAAAGAATTCAAGCGAAGGAGCGAAGAAATATGGCAGAACCAGATCAGGTAGCCTTTCTCGAACGGCAGGCCAAGACGATCCGATGCCTATCTCTGGAGATGATTGGTAATGCAGGATCGGGCCACCCCGGCGGGGCACTGTCTGCAGCAGAGATCATGTCAGTGCTCTACTTCAGTATTCTCAACGTAGATCCTGAGAACCCGCAATGGAAGGATAGAGATCGCTTCGTCCTTTCCAAGGGGCATGGTACCGCAGCCTGGTATGCGGCCCTCTGTGAGAAGGGGTATTTCCCTCGGGATGAACTCAAACTCTTCCGTCAAAAAGGTGGTATTCTGCAGGGCCATCCGGATATGACGAAGGTGCCCGGTGTGGAGATGACAGCCGGGTCTTTGGGGCAGGGGCTCTCGGCCGCGCTGGGCATGGCCCTGGCCGGCAGAATGCAGAAGCAGTCCTACCATGTGTACGCCCTGTTGGGCGATGGCGAGATCCAGGAAGGTCAAATCTGGGAAGCGGCGATGGCGACTGCCCACTTCAAAGTCGATAGCCTGACCGCCATTCTGGATTACAACGATGTGCAGCTCGATGGGCCCACGCACGAAGTGATGGATGTCGCTCCGGTGGCGGAGAAATGGCGTGACTTCGGTTGGGAGGTGGTCGAGTGTAACGGTCACAGCGTGCCCGAACTGCTCGCGGCGTTCGTACAGGCGCTGGCCATCAAAGGCAAACCGTGTATCATTGTTGCGCATACGGTCAAAGGAAAGGGTGTGAGCTTCATGGAGAACACCTGCAATTGGCACGGAGTAATCGATCCAAGCAAGATGCCGGCAGCCCTTCAGGAGGTGGAAGCACTATGAGACCCCTGGAAGATGTGGCAATGCGTGATGTCTTCGCCAGTACGGCGAGCGCTTTGTATGAGGAAGGGAAAAATATCGTCGTAATGGATGCCGACGTGTCCAAATCGACGCGCAGCGCGAAGTTCGCAGAGAAGCACCCCGAGCGGTTCGTGAATGTCGGCATTGCCGAACAGAATATGTTGTCCATCGCTGCCGGGATGGCCGCCTGTGGAATGATTCCCCTGGTGTGTAGCTTTAGCATGTTGTTGTCGCTACGGGCGCTCGACCAGATCCGCCAGCAGGCAGCTTATGCCAAGAACAACGTCAAGATCATGGCGCACTACGGGGGATACTCATCGGGACCCGAGGGACCAACCCATCATGCCATCGAGGATCTGGGCATCATGCGCACGCTGCCGAATATGAAGATTCTCGTCCCGTGCGATGCGGAGGAGACTGAAGCGGCGCTGCGCACTACCGTGGATACGCCCGGCCCCGTGTTCTTGCGTATGTCCCGTAACCCTGTCCCGCGCGTGCCGGGAAAGCCGGGGAAAGTCGAGTTCGGCAAGGGTTACCGCTTGCGACAGGGAGGAGACCTGGCAATCATCGCCATCGGTGTGATGGTCTCCAGTGCGCTCGATGCGGCCGAGGAATTGGCGAAAGAGGGCATCGAGTGTCAGGTGATCGCCATGCCCAGCCTGAAGCCCATCGATGTGGATTTGATCGTCGAAGCTGCCAGACAGACCGGGGCGGTCGTGACTGCCGAGGAGCACAACATCTACGGGGGATTGGGCAGTGCCGTCGCTGAGGTGTTGGTCGAGCACGCTCCCGTACCGATGAAACGGGTAGGCATTCAGGACCAGTTCGCCGAATCGGCGGAGTTCTTCGAACTGCTCGAAAAGTACGGCCTGAGTGCTGCGGATATCGTCGCCGCTTGCCGCGAGACACTGGCTCGCAAATAACAGTTAACCTTTCGATGTGAGATACGGAGACGCCGGCAACGAGCACAAGCTGCGTCTCCGTTTTCTCTGTTTCTTATTGCTTTCTGTGTGGCAGCCCGGGAACAGAGCATTTGAGCCTTTTGGTGAGGTGGATATGAAGTCGAGCGAATTATGTATGAGGATTGCCGAAGTTCTCTCTGCCGTCAAGCTCATCGATACGCACGAGCACATTGCGGCGGAGGAGATCCGCCGTGGTATGACACTGGATTTCACCTATCTCTTCCCCCATTATCTGAGCAGCGACCTGATCTCCGCCGGGATGCCGCTGGACGACCTGGAAGCGATCCGTGCTCCTGGGCGCGCGATGCGCGACGGGTTGCGGACCGGAATCAGCCCGCGAGATCCCGGTTACCCGTTTCCGGAGCGTTTGCCCGCGAAGGAGCTGCCCCTCGACGAGAAGTGGCGGCGCATCGCTCCTTACTGGGAGCGTATCCGCAATACCGGCTATGCGCGCTGTATCTTGATCGCGATCCGCGACCTGTTTGGGATCGCCGACCTGAACGCACAGACCTACGAAACACTCACGGCTGCCCTGCGCGATTCCAACAAAATCGGGTGGTACGCACACGTCCTCAAAGAGCAGGCAGGCATCGAGGTCAGCGTGCTGGATTACGGCACTACCGATGTGGATCGCACGCTGTTCGTGCCGTCCGTTCGCTTCGATCGTTTCGTCGACGTGCGCGATCTGATCGATGTGCAGAAGCTGGAGTACGATACCGGAACACCGATCGCGTCACTCGACGATCTGGTTTCCGCACTGCACGCGGACATGGACCGCAAGGTCGAGAGCGGGATGGTCGCCGTGAAGAGCGGCCTGGCATACCAGCGCAGTATTGCGTACGGCGATCCAACCAAACACGAGGCCGAGCAGGCATTCAACCGGTTGTTCCGGCACCCTACGCAGCGGCTCTCCTGGGACGAGGCACAGCCGTTCCAGGACTACATGCTTCATCAGATCATCCGCCAGGCTGTCGAGCGCGGCCTGCCAATTCAGGTGCATACCGGCTTGCAGGAAGGGAATGGCAATGTCATCACGAACAGCCGCCCCACTCACCTCGTCCCGCTGTTCATCCGTTACCCCAGGGCGCGTTTCGATCTCTTCCACGCCGGCTACCCGTATCATCACGAGCTGACGACCCTGGCGAAAAACTTCCCCAACGTCTACGCCGACCTGTGCTGGATTCCGATCGTCTCGCCTACACTGGCAACCGCTATCCTCCACGAGTGGTTGGAGACGATCCCGGTGAACAAGATCTTCGCTTTTGGCGGGGACTTCATTATCGTGGAGGGTGCATACGGTCATTCGCGTATGGCGCGTCAGGTCGTCGCCCGCGTGTTGGCTGAAAAGGTGGAAGCGGGCTATTTCGCAGAAGACGAGGCCGTGCTTTTTGGCCGGATGATCCTGCGGGACAACGCCAAGTCATTCTTCGCACTGTGAACAGTTGAGGCCCGGCCCACGGCATCCCCATCGCGGACCGGGCCGGTCTCGACCGGAGCGCACGGCAAACGGTTCGACGTGTCTGGGACTGTCCCAAAAGCATGGGATGGTCTCTCTACATTACGGCAAGCCTGCTGATTCGACCTGAGTGCGTGTGTGTTCGTGCCTGGACAACCACCTGTGCGAGGCATTGTGCCGTCCACGGATCAGGCTCGACGCCCGCGTGCCGTGGGCCAGGAACTCGCATGGGCTCGTCTCCGCGACTGTCCGCGTCGAACCCCCCGAGTGCGCTCTTACCACGTGGCCGGAGTCCGCTCCAGAGTGTCCGTCTGCTGAGCGGTGATCCGCTGCGGCGCTTCATTCGTGTATTCGTGTAACATGCGAGAATGGCTGGTGCAACAGATGCAATCGTCACCTCGCCAATCACGCGCGACACCCCGCTTCTCTAGCGTCTGCGCCGGCTGGCACGGCGCGAGCCCGCCTCTCTCACTCCTGAACAGTTTCCATAGACGCCTCACCGGAGGCCGGATTTGGGTGCTGTGCCAGGACATTGTATCCACTCCAAGGTCCGAGTTGGACAGAGACAT
>CAZPTF010000032.1:16891-20720 GCA_964589015.1 uncultured Anaerolineae bacterium | reverse complement strand
GCGTTGCTGCGACTGCGCGAAGACGTGCGGCGGTTTGCTCCATACTGGGCATGCACGTTAGATGCCTGCTAGCAGTTAAAGGGTATGGTAGCGCAAGCATGATTGTGCCTTTCCGTTTAGAGCGGGCTTCGTGTTATAATATCCGCGAAACATGGGGCCGTTTGTATGTCGAGAGGATTGTCTGCTGTGAATGAGTTACGAGAGCTTCCGTTGTTCCCCCTGAATACGGTCTTGTTCCCGGGCCAGGCACTCTCTCTGCATATCTTCGAGGAGCGCTACAAACTGATGATTAACCGCTGCCTGGAAAAGCACGAACCCGTCGGTATCGTGCTGATTCGCGAGGGACAGGAAGTGGGTGCACCGGCCATTCCTCACCAGGTGGGCACCGTGGCCACGCTGCTGGAAACGGAACGGCATCCGAATGGCGAACTTGATATAATCGCCGTGGGACAGGAGCGTTTCCAGCTTCATGAGATCCTGCAGAAGACCCCCTACATCATCGGGCAGATCTCGGCGATTCCGGCAGCGGGGAAGGATAGTCCGCGCGCACGCGCACTCGCGCAGCGCGTACGGGAAATACTGCCTCGCTACACCAACGCGTTGACCGAAGCGACGGGAACCCTGGTGCAGATCGTCAACGTCCCGGAGGAACCGGCATCGCTCGCATTTCTGGTGGCATTGGCGTTGCAGGTGCAGAAAGCCGAACAACAGGGGTTGCTCGCTACAATCGATATCAGTGATATGCTCGCTCAGGAGCTGGTACTGCTCCAACGCGAGATCGCGGTCTGGGGCTATGTGATCGCGACTCAGGCAAACGAGGGAGAGCTGGAAAGCAACCAGTTCGGGCGGCTGACACGGAACTGAGTCCCAGCGGAAGCGGCATGGTGTTGTGCAGTGATACGGTATTGCGAGGGGAGAGACTCAATCTGATGGATTGTCCGACAGTGATGGCCGTTTTGATCGACAACCGCAGTCAGGCAGCGCTGCGCGTCCAGGAGGCGTTGACGCGGAATGGCTGCATCATCAACGCACGGCTCGGGCTGCACGATGCGGGGCCGGCTTGTTCCGAACAGGGACTTCTGCTTCTACATCTGTGTGGTTCAGCGGAAGATGTCGCTGCTCTGGAAGCGGACCTGGCAACCATTCCGGGCGTAAAAGCCAAAAGCATGCGTCTGGATTTCTGAGGTGCTGCATACGGATGGACCTGCGCTACGACGCGAACGACGCGGCTGAGACGAACGTCCGCGGAGCGGATGCTGCCGCGCGCGTTTTGGTCGCGGTGATGAACTCGACGCGCGATTTCGAGATCGCGCGCGAGCGGGGGTGGTATCGCATTCCGCTGCGTCGCGCGCCGTCGCAAATCGGCGCCGATTATCTGGCCTTCTACCACACGGCCGCTTTCGTACAGGAGAAATGGACGATCCGCTGCTATGCGCCCATCTGCGGCTACCACATCGTCACCCGCGCGGAATTGCTGCCGGACGAAGCACAGCACCCCCGCGCACAGGAGAGATACTTTCGCATCGACATCGGTCCGCTTGAAGCCCTTCCTGCGCCCATTCCCAGCCGCAAACTCCGGCGCGTCACCTTCATTTCCACCACGCTGGCCCGCCTGTTGGCAGCGCAGGAAATCAACGATTTGTGGGAACGCGACATCGCGGAAGAGCAGTTGTGGATCACCTTCTGCGGAGCGGACAAAGTCAGGTCTGGCAGAACCTACCAGGTCGGAGAGCGCCAGCGCACTTACGAGCTCTCTCCACGCACGTGGACGGCACGGGAGCGCAGGCCCGGCTGGTTGGTCGATCGCGGTCGCGTTGTGCGCATCCCCGCGTGGATGCTCTCGTATTTCGCCGCCTGCCCTCCATGCGACGGGTCTTCGACTTGCCTGGAGATGGTCCGCCACGCATTGAGCTCGCGCACGTTTCCCGGTGCCGTGCTGCTCTCCACATGAGGTCTCGCCCCCGTGCCACAGGACACACACAGCTTAGCGGCCACGGCGTGCTTTCACGATTATTGTGCGGCCGCCGCCCGGAGAGCCTCCCTTGCCGGGGTGGGTGTATGTCTCGGGTCCAGGCGCATTGGCGGAGACCCGTTATTCCTCGACGATGGCCCGTTCGCGGATCAAGCGGCGGATGGTCGCCATGTGCGTGTACATCACCTCATCAGTCCCGATGAATGGCACGTGCTCGCGGACCAGGCGGTACGCCGGCGCGGTGCCTTTGCCCAGCCGTGCGTCCGGCCCCAACGCCTGGCGGCGGTAGTCGATAGCCTGGGCCGCAGCGAACAGTTCCATCGCCAGGATGTTTTCCACGTTTTCCATGATCTGCCAGGCTTGCCGTGCTGCCGTACACGAGTTACTGACGTGATCTTCCGTGTTCGCGGAGGTCGGAATGGTATCCGCGCTGGCCGGGTGAACCAGCACCTTGTTCTCCGAAGCCAGGCAGGCCGCCGTATACTGCACGAGCATGAAACCCGAGTTCAACCCACCCTGTTCGGTCAGGAAGGCGGGCAGGGTCGCCTGGTTGGATGCCTCGTCTGTCAGCCGCGTCAACCGTCGCTCGGCGATGTTGCCCAGCTCGGTCAGTGCCAGCTTGAGGTAGTCCATCGCGATGGCGACCGGCTCGCCGTGGAAATTGCCGCCCGACAGCAGGCGATAGCCGCCTGTGTCATCGAAGACGAGCACCGGGTTATCCGTGACCGAGTTCAGCTCGATCTCCAGCGTCCAGCGCGCGTACAGAATGGCGTCGCGAATCGCTCCGTGGACCTGCGGCATGCAGCGCAGCGTGTACGCATCCTGCACGTTGTGCGGGTCGTGGCCACGCAGAAACGTGGAGCCTTCCAACAAACCGCGCAGATGTGCGGCACACTCCACTTGCCGTGGGTGCGGGCGCAGGGCATGCAGGGCGGCATCGAACGCGTCCGCTGTGCCGTGGAGCGCCTCCAGGCTCAGACAGCCGGCAATATCCGCGACACGGCACAGGTTCTCCGCCTCGTGGGTCGTCAGACAACCCACGGCGCACGATACCGCTGTGCCGTTGGTCAGGGCCAGACCTTCTTTGGGTGCTAACACGACCGGCGCTAAACCCGCGCGGCGGAGCGCTTCGCCGCCCGGCAACCGCTCACCCCGATACACGGCCTCCCCTTCGCCGATGAGGACGAGCGCCAGGTGTGCGAGCGGGGCCAGATCTCCACTCGCTCCGAGCGATCCCTGGCTCGGCAGCACCGGGTACACGCCGCGATTCAACAGGTCCAGCAGTCCCTGCACCAGCTCGAGACGGACGCCCGAGTGCCCTTTCGCCAGCGTGTTTGCGCGGATCAGAATGGCAGCGCGCACGGTGGCCTGCTCGAACACCGCACCGACGCCGACCGAATGGCTGACGATGATGTTGCGCTGGAGCTGCGCCAGCTGGTCCGCTGAGATCAGCTTGTCCTTGAAGGCGCCGAAGCCGGTGTTGATGCCATAGTGCACCTTGCCCGAGGCGATCGCATCCTCAATGCAGCGTCGTCCGTGGTTGATACGTTCGCTTGCCTGCACGGCGATCACCACGCGCAGGGCGTCGGGCGAAGCCTGGGCGATTCTGACCACATCATCCAGGGTGAGATTCTCTCCGTCGAGATAGAACGTGTCCATGTATACTGAGACTCCTGTCGTTGGTTTCGTGCGCTGGCGGTGCAACTGCCCGGATCGCGCATACCGGTATTATACCACGTCAGCCAGAATCGGTCTAAGCCTCAAGAGCACACCCGGAATAAGGGGAGGCCGGCGTGCAGTGAGCAGGTCTCGCCGAAAACGTGCGTTGCCAGGTGCACACGCATATCTTCCTGGCGG
>CAZPTF010000032.1:14279-16791 GCA_964589015.1 uncultured Anaerolineae bacterium | reverse complement strand
GCAGGTCTCGCCGAAAACGTGCGTTGCCAGGTGCACACGCATATCTTCCTGGCGGACGTGCTCTCAGCAAAGTGGTCGCGTCAAAGGGGCTGCAATGCTCGCCAAAGTTCCCGGATGGACCCATCACTGGCGTCTCTTTTGCATTTCCCGTTGGTCCGCTGTAGAATACGTGTGATCTCACAAAACATTCTACCCAACATTGCCCACTATCATGCCACCCTGTATTGTGTTTAGTACGACTGGCATCTGGCGAATCGGGCGTGCTTCTGCTGTCCGGACCTGACCGTCCTGCGCTGAAGAACCGGACAGCACACCAATCCGCTGGAAACAGCTCATTTTCCCGGCAAATGTTACACATCGCTTACAGTCCCATAACACGTTTGTAGCAGTTCTTCCTTATGATAGAAGTGCAAAGGAAATCTGGCCAACCGGCGGAGAGCGCCGGCTACAGAAGGAGGAGGCTCATGATTAGGCGGCTGATTGTCATCGGAATCGCATTGTTTCTGGTAATTCCCGTCAGTGGTTGCGGCGGTGGGCGGCTCGGTAATAAGCTCAAAGAAGCTGCGGCCGAGCGGGCGGAAGATCGAATTCAGGGGAATTTGGAGTTGGTGTCTTTCGAGGATGCCACGGGCGCGCAGATCCTGTTTCGCGACAACTTCGAAGACGGCGACCTCAGCGGTTGGCAGACCACTGCCCCCTGGCGGGTCGTGCAGCAGAGCGGAGAGAGCAACGTGCTCGTCGCCTCCGGTTCAGGGGATGCCGCGTGGGTGCCGGAAGGGGCGAAGTGGACAGATTACTATGTTCGCGCGGGCATCAAGTTGCAGTCCGGTGGCGTAGGGCTGGCCTTCCGCATCTCCCGCGAAGGCGGCTATTGGCTTTCTTATGGGCAAGGCGGCCTGTTCTTGATTAAGGAATACCCGAAGGGGAACTACCTCCCGCTCACGCAGACGGCAGCGCCCACACTCGCTGCGTGGCATATTCTCACGATCGGCGGCTACGGGGGGCACCTGCAGGTTTATGTCGATCGCGAGCTGCAGATGGACTACGTCGACGATGCGCCGCTGCTGCAGGGGACCATCGCCATTGCGGCAGTCGAAGAGGGTGCCGTGTGGGTCGATAACGTGCTGGCTGTGAAGCTGACCGAGGGCCTGCCTGCACCGGCTGCAGCGGGGCAACTGCCTCCGACGATTGCGCCGCAATCCGGGGCTGCGCTCCAGGAGAGTTGGGAGGAATTGGATGAATGGACTCTCGAGCAGGAACCGCTCCCGTTGGTGGAACCCACTCCGGTTATGGGCGATGAGTCCGCCTCGTCTGCTGAAGAAGGCTGGGCGGGCGAGGAAGAGTGGTCCGAAGATGATTGGCCCGAGGAACAGCAGTTCGAGCAGAGCGAGGAACCGTTGGGCGTGGAAGAAAGCGGCGAGTTACCGGTCATCGACTATTTCTACGCCGAGCCGGTAGAGGGCGAACCGGGCTGCTATTATCTGCACTGGGATTTGCACGGTGCCGATACCGCTACGTTGAACGGGCAGGGCATCACCGCGCCGGGTTCGGGACAGACCTGCGAAGCGGGCACGTATACGCTGGTGGCGCAAAACGCGCAGGGCAGCGTCGAGGAGACGGTGACCATCAGTGCCGAGGGGGAAGTCAGTGTGCCCCAACAATTGCCGGACCTGTTCATCGGTGATGTGCTGACCACTATCCCTGATCCCGCTCACCCCAGAGAGGTCCAGGTCGAGATCCGCGTCCGCAATGGCGGACCGGCGGATGCCGGTGCGTTCACCATTCGCTGGTATCCGCATCCCGATCGCGAAATTGTTGGTTGCAGCATCGATGTGCCCGCGCTGGAGATGCACGCGACAAACTGGTGGCGCTGTGTGTATGCCTACCCGCAATTCGGAACGATGCACTGGCGCGCCGTGGTCGACGAAGAGAACGAGATCCTCGAATTGGATGATGACAACAATGTGCGGACCGGAACGGTGGAGATTGCGCGGGGACCCTCCGATGACGAGTCTTCCGCTGCCCAGCCGGACCTGGTGCCAACACATCCGCAAGTCACTCCCAATCCGGTACAGTCCGGGCAGGCGAACGTGAACGTGAGGTTCACGGTGAAAAATCAGGGCAGCGGTCCAGCTGATCCCTCCTCTGCTCTGTGGTACGTCGGAAACGTCACATACTGGAGTGAGACCTGTGCGGTTCCTGCTTTGGCGCCCGGAGCCAGCTATGAATGCCGGGTTGTCACGACGGCACCGCTGGTCGACGAGGAGCATGTTCCCTTCACACAGTCTGTTCACGCGGACATGGCTGGAGACGTTGCCGAAAGCGAAGAAACCAACAATCAGCTTTACATAGAAGACAGTGTGACCATCTTGCCCAACGCCCAAGCGGAGGCGCCTGACCTGATGATTCTGAACGCGCGCTTCGAGCCGTCACCAGTGATCAAAGGGCAACCGTTCAAAGCAGTGATGACGGTCAAGAACAACGGAGCTGCCGCAGAGAATACCCCGTTCTC
>CAZPTF010000032.1:8966-14179 GCA_964589015.1 uncultured Anaerolineae bacterium | reverse complement strand
AAGCAGTGATGACGGTCAAGAACAACGGAGCTGCCGCAGAGAATACCCCGTTCTCAGCCCTGTGGCATTTCCACGATGCGCTTGGGCTTGAGGATTGTGTGTGGAACTTCTCGGGCATCGGCCAGGGTGCCGGTGGAGAAGTATCGTGCACTCGCACGACGAATGCGAGTGCTGGCCAGGCTCCGACCTGGGTCACGGTGGATACCGACAACGTGATTCCGGAGGCGAGCGAAGAAAACAACGACGTTTCGGTTACACTGGCTGTGGCCATGCAGTCGGAGGATCACCCCGACCCATCTCCGGCCAAACCGGATCTGATCATCGAGAATGCCCATTTCGAGCCGGTACATCCGGTGCCGGACGAGAATTTCACGGCGGTGATGACCGTGCGGAATAGCAGTGGGGTCGATGTCAACGTGCCGTTCGAGGCGATGTGGATCTTCCCCCAGGCATTGGGTGTGGACAATTGTGTGTGGACCTTTGACAACGGCTTGAATGCGGGACAGGCGAAAACGGTGCAGTGTACGCGGCAGTCCCATGCGCTGCCCGGCCAGTCATCTACCTCGCCAACGGTGGACGCGCAAAACGTGATCGACGAAGAGGATGAGGTCAACAACGATGTGGCGGTCACGTTGATCCTGTATGCGGAAGACCATCCCGACCCGGTGGCAGGTGGTAAACCGGACCTGGTCATCGGCAACCTGCAAGTCAGCCCCAATCCGGTCAAACCTACCGGCAGCCTTTCGATTCGCTTCACGGTCGTCAATCAAAGCGCGGCTGCTGCAGGCCCCTCGCAAGCCGAATGGAGGTCTCAGGATGCGGGGTTGAGCTTCACCTGCGCCGTGCCGCAATTGGCCGGAGGGGCTTCCCATACGTGCGATGGCGTGATGTCGATACTCCCCGGTGTGGGCAGCTATCACTCCCAGGCAATCGCCGATGTGGAAAAGACCGTCGCTGAAACCGATGAACAGAACAATAACATGAAACAACCGTTCAAGATTCAGCCATAGGTGGGGGGGCGAACCTCCGACCTGTTTGGGACTGGTTTTGCGGAACCATACGATTCCCTCAACACATCATGCAACCCCACCGGACTCGGTGGGGTTGCATCGTATCGCGTAATCTGCGCCAGTGCAGTGTGCCGCCACCGGACAGGGAAAAGGAGACAGCGAATTCACAAACTCGTTACAACCTGGTAATACTCTCGTATCACCTTTCCGTTATGATCGTAAGTGAAGAGGTCAGTCAACCGTAAATCGTATCGTTCGATCGTGAGAATAAGGAGGGGTTCGATCATGAAAAAGTGGATGGTTGTGGCGATCGTTGTGTTGCTGCTCGTTCCTGTCTCCGGAGCAGCCGAGGCCAATCCCGGTTCCCCGGAATTGCGGATTGTGGAAATCTCGGTGCAGGCCCCCGATCCAGCCGATCCGACCAGAGTAAGGGTTGAGATCACTATCGGGAACTCAGGTGATATTCCCGCCGGTGCTTTTGCCGTCCGTTGGTATCCTCACCAGGCCGCGAACGAAGTGGGATGCAGTATCGATATCCCTGGATTGGGCGCACACAAGAAAGGAACGACAAGATGTTCTTATACCTATCCGCAATGCGGTGACCTGCACTGGCGTGCCGTAGTCGACGAGGAGAACGAGATCGGTGAGCCGAACGAGAACAACAACACGGCAACCGGAATGGTTCACCTTGCATGCGAAAACCAGGGTGGCAGTCCCCCTGCTGGCACGGCACCCGATCTGCTCATCGAAGATGCGCACTTCGAGCCGGCTGAGATCGTCCAGGGGCAGCCGTTCAAGGCAGTAGCCTACGTTCGCAACGCCAGTCCTGTCGCCATCGCTGAACCGTTCACCGCATTGTGGGAGTTCGACCCGTTGCTCGGTCTGCAAAATTGCCTGTGGCAGTTCGAGAACGGGATGGGCGCGGGAGCCAGAGTGCGTGTGAGCTGCGAACGTATGACGCACATGTCGCCCGGTCGATATCCGACGGCCCCAACAGCCGATACCGACAACACGATTGCGGAATCTGATGAGATCAATAACGATGTATCGGCCCCCTTGACCATCGCTGCATCGGGACTGGTCCCCGCCGCTGCCAGACCGGATCTGTTGATCGAACAGGCTTACTTCGAGCCCGCGCAGCCGGTTTCGGGACAGCTGTTTCAGGCGAAGGTCGTCGTTCTCAACAACAGTCAGGTCCCCGTGACCGAGCCGTATTCCGTGAAGTGGCATTTCCATGCCGCGTTGGGGCTGCAAGACTGCACGTGGCACATGGACGAAGACCTTGGCCCTGGCCTGCGGGCACGCATGGTCTGCTCACAGATCATCTCGGTCGCGCCCGGGGGGCAGGCGCCGACCACCATCACGGCAGACACCGACGATACGATCGATGAGGCCAATGAGGCCAACAATGAGCTGAATCTTGCGCTGGTTGTCGCCGCGCAGGGCTCCGGACCGTTGCCGGACCTGCTTATTGAGGATGCGCATTTCGAGCCGGTGCATCCCGTCCCGGGCGAGCCTTTCCGGGCGATCATGAAGATCCGGAATGCGAGCCAGGTCGATGTGACTCAACCGTTCTCGGCTCTGTGGCATTTCCACGAAGCACTCGGTGTTCAGGACTGTGTGTGGCAATTCGAGAATGGGCTGGTCGCGGGAGGAGCGAAATCTCTGCAATGTACCCGGACGAGCGCGGTCATGCCGGGACAGGCCCCTACCGCTCCGACGGTCGATACGGACAACGTGATTGCTGAGTCCAATGAAGTCAACAACGATATGCCGGTCACGTTGATCCTGTATGCGGAAGACCATCCCGACGGCGTCGGGACTCCGGATCTGATCGTCCGTGACCTGCGCTTCTCGCCCAATCCGGTTAGCGCCGGGCAGGATCTCTACGTGGAGTTCGAGGTGGTCAATCAGGGCAATGGGCCGGCGCCGGCCTCGGTGGCGCAATTGACGACCCCGCCTGGTGCAGGACTCAGTTTTCGCTGTGAAGTGCCGTCATTGCCGCCCGCTGGTTCATCGCACTGCACCTGGCAGTTCACTGCTCCATCCCGTCGGCTCAACTATGGGGCAAGAGCGGCGGCGGATATCGAAAATGTCGTGAATGAAGGCGCTCGGGAAGACAATAACTCGCTCAAGGAAACGTTTACGGTGCACTGACCGCGTGGCAAACGGAATGGGCCGGTCAGTAGCGACCGGCCCGTTTTATTTGACCTCGGATGGTTAGATCATTCCCAGCTGATTCGCTCCGTGGCCCAGTCGTCGCCCATTGTACCGCCGGTGTCGAACAACTGCTGCGGATTGGTTCCATCGGCGTTCATCATCCACACGGCCCAGGCACCCGCACGGTCGGAGAGAAAGGCGATCTTGCTCCCGTCGGGCGAGAAGGCCGGCAGGCCATCGTTTGCCGGATGATTGCTCAGGTTCATCTTGCCACCGCCATCGAAATTGACCGTCCATACGTCCCAATTACCGCTCGCTCTGGACATATAGGCGATCCGCTCTCCAAAGCAATCTCCGGCTGTGTCATCGGCTTGGTCGGTCAACATGCGCGCTCGCGCATCCCCCCAACTCGGGTTGGTGTACAGCCCACAGCGGCTGCCTCCTTCCCAGAAATTGCATCCGTTGTACACCACCCAGTCGTTGTCCAGCCAGAGCGGTGACTTGCCCGGTACGACACGATCGGCGACGGTGACCGCAACCGGCTCGCTGCCTTTGTCGACGCTGTTCTGTACCCACACGGTCCACTGTCGCTGGTCGTTCCAGAGATAGAACTCGGAATCGAAGAGCAACCTGTCGCCATACGGACCCCAGCGCGGGTGGGCGTCTTCCGGATGCAGGCTGGCTTCGCGCGGATCACTGCCGTCGATGTTGACCGTCCACAGGTTGTCCTTGCCCTGCCCGTCACCGTTCAGCACGACGCGCCGGTCTCCGCGGCGAACGTCAGGTTGGCGGCCCCACTCCCACAGCAACTGCCGCTCCGTACCGTCCGGCTTGCTGACGTAGATGTCGTATGTCGGCTTGGACATCGCGGGTTTGAATACCGGGTAGGCGATGTAGCCGGACAGACCGGATGCTGCGCTGACAGCCTGTGCCGGGACCTGTGCCGGCGGTTCCTGAACCGCTGATGTTTCGGGGAGGGACGGGGCAGCGACCCCGCCGGCACGTCCCCAGGAAGGCTGCACTCCTTGCATCACATTCCGCACGAAGCTGCCATCGCTTCCCAGGATCGTCACCATGTTCTCCGCACCCAACGCAAGTTGCGATCCGTCCGGCGACCATGCCAGGCCCCAGCTGGTGTTCGGGGCCACGATCTGATCGCCGGACCCGTCAGCGTTCATGATGTGCAGACCCTGCCCATCCACCGAATAGGCGATACGTGTGCCATCGGGTGACCAGGTGGGGTACATGCAGTAGCCGGGATTGTTGGTCAGTTGCTGCTTTCCTGATCCGTCTGCGTTGATCACGAATACCTGACCGTTGTCCATGAAGGTGATGCGCGAACCGGCGGGTGACCAGGAGGGGTCACGGCCAGTCGATAGCGTCGTCAGCGTGCTGCCATCGGCGGAGATGATATTGACCGTCGTCGGCTGGGACATGGACTCCGCCGAGAACACAAAAGACCGCCCATCAGGTGACCAGGCCGGACGCTGTACGCTGACGGGGTTACCCTGTATGGTTGGCTTCAGGCACCGGACGTCGCTCCCATCGGCGTTCATGAAGCACAGATGAAAGACGCCGTGTTCCGCGCACATATACTGGTAGGCGATTTGGCTGCCATCGGGCGACCAAGCGGGCAACCAATCTTCTCCCGGCCTGTTGGTCAAACGTACCAGGTTGCTTCCATCCGGGTCGATGGTGTAGATCTCATAGTCGCCCTGAAAATTGGAGGCGAATGCGATGCGCCCGGCCCCCACGGTCTGCTGGGGGAGGGCAGGAGGCTGCTGCGTTGGCGGTGGTGCTTCCGGCAGCTCCGGCTGAAGTACGAGCTGCGTGGCGCCTGCTTCCAGCTGTGGCGGCGGGAGTGTTGGCTGGACCAGAACGAGTGGCGGGCTCTCAAGTTGGGACGGCGTAGGCGCAGCCAATTCGCTGAGCGGCGCTCCTACCTCCGGAGCAAGGGTTGGCTCGGGCAGGCTGCCGGAAAGCTGCAATGGAGGTGGGGGTAGCGTTGGAATGTTCAGGATAGGAGGTGGTTGTCCCTGCGGA
>CAZPTF010000032.1:0-8866 GCA_964589015.1 uncultured Anaerolineae bacterium | reverse complement strand
TGGAGGTGGGGGTAGCGTTGGAATGTTCAGGATAGGAGGTGGTTGTCCCTGCGGAAGCGTCAGGATCACCGGTTGCGTGGGCTGTGCGGCCGGCGCCACGGTGAGCTCTGCGGGGGTCGTGGACGCCGGCGCCGCAAGGAACTGCATGGTAACCGTAGGGCTGATCTCCGCCAGTGCGACCCCGGGCACCGCTGCTATCTCCAGGCTGGCGAGCAGCTCGGCGAACGACATGGCTCCGGAGCGGTAGGCGAGCACATTGGCGAGGTCAACACGCACAACGATTTGGGTTCCATCTGGCAACGAGGTGTGCAAAGTCGCGCCTGTCAATCCGGCGGTCTTGTCCGCGATCCACTCGAAAATCTGGACCCATTCCACCGCGAGGCTGTCCGGCGGTTCCACAACCGGTTGCGCAAACGAGAGGTGCAGTTCGTTCCCTTGCAGGGTAAGCCCGTGATCCCAGATGTTCAGCAGTCCCATGTTCCGAAGAAGCGCCAGGTCGGGGGGACGTTGTTCGTTGAACGAAAGCCGGTCGTAAAAGGTGTCGATATCCAACTGATTGGCGTGCATGGCACGGACGTCGGCGCTCTGGGCGGTGATTTCGACCAGGGGCTGGCCTGCGTAGCTGCTGGAAACAACCACCTGCTGCACCTGCGGAAGGGTTTCGACCACCGTCCGCATCACAGCCAGGGCATTGAACAGCACAGCGCCATCACCTTCGCCGAAGTGCTGCTCGTAGGCGACGAGCACCTGTGCCGCCGTGCTCCCTTCGATGCGGGTCGGGGTAATTCCCAGCGCGGCGAGCTTCTGCGCTAGCGCGTCGAATTCCGCATCCTGCGCGTATACCGGAGCCGAAATCAACAAAACGAGCACAATGAGGAAACAGAACGATAGGGTTCTGATCTGGTTCATGGCTGATCCTCCTCCTCGCTTGTACCTGCACATCATCGTGAGCGGAAATCAGACCGTCAATCCATGTCAACGTGGGCGTCCAGGGCAGGTACAGCCAGGAATCTTGGTGATAAGTGCAGCGTCTTTGACACGACCAATGCGCTAGAGAGCACACCCACTGGACCAGCCTGGGCCAATCTCCGCACAGGCTGTGCGGGGGTCTGTGGCGTGTTCCCGTGAGCCTCCACGCAAACGGAACGCGTCCAAGATTGGCACAGGCCTGACCGGCACGAAGATATTCGTGTGAATTTGGCAGATCACGCTGAAAACACGACCTGCCCAGTGCTCGCTGGCCCCAAAAATCGCGAATGCACCCGTTCAGGACAGGGAAAGCGGTTTCGGCGCTGGCCGTATGTCCACAGCCGGTTGTGGTTACTTCGGATGCCGTTACCTGGCGCAGGTGCCGGTTCCACCGCTCCCACGCCGCTGCTGCCGGATACCCATATTTTAGTGCGCTTCCGGCGGAATGCAAAAGCGACGTGGGACGCAACTGCAATTTTGGGGAGGCTGCGCCGGGTGGCCACGTCATGCGCGCACGTGGCCTTCCGGGCGCATGATAACCGTGTGTCGTTCCATGTAAGACCTGCACCACACGCCGAGCTTACGAAAAACCCTCCAGGGCTTCCGGCACCCGGGAGGGTCTGCGCACAAAGGATTAGGTTCCGGCCCGGTGGTGCGTGGGAGCAGCTAGAGATCAGCAGGCCCGCCGATGTGTCCGAGTATGGCCGATGCGGCGGCGACCGCCGGATTCGCCAGGTAGACCTCGCTCTGCCGGTGACCCATGCGGCCCACGAAATTTCGATTGGTGGTGGAGATGCAGCGCTCGCCCGCAGCCAGGATGCCCATGTATCCGCCCAGGCAGGGTCCACAGGTTGGCGTACTGACCACCGCCCCCGCGTCGATGAACACTTCCATCAGCCCCTCCGCGAGCAATTTGCGGAAGATGGCCTGCGAGCCCGGGATGACGATGCAGCGCAACGCATCGCTGACGCGCTGTCCGCGCAAGACCTCGGCAGCCGTGACCATATCATCCCACCGGCCGTTCGTACAACTGCCGATGACTACCTGGTCCATCTTGATGCCGCGCGCCTGGCTCAGGGGCACCGCGTTACTCGGCAGGTGTGGCAACGAAACGACCGGCTCTATGTCTGTCACGTCATATTCGTATACCGCGTCGTAACGGGCGTCGGGGTCGCTCGCGTAGATGGTGTATGGCCGCTCGATGCGCCCAGCGACGTATTCCTTCGTCTTCTCGTCCACGTGGAAGATGCCCGCTTTGCCGCCGGCCTCGATCGCCATATTCGCCATCGTGAAGCGTCCATCCATAGGCAACCGGTCGATCACCGGCCCGCTGAATTCCATCGCCTTGTACAGCGCCCCATCGACGCCAATGTCGCCGATCGTATGCAGGATCAGGTCCTTCCCTCCGACCCAGCGAGGCAATTCTCCCCTGTAGACGAACTTGATGGTCTCCGGTACCTTGAGCCAGGTATGGCCGGTAGCCATCGCGGCAGCGATGTCGGTCGAACCCATACCGGTCGAGAATGCCCCGAGGGCTCCGTACGTACACGTGTGGGAATCGGCGCCGACCACCAGCTCGCCGGGCGCAACCAGACCCTTCTCCGGCAGGATGACGTGTTCGATACCCCCCTTGCCGACTTCAAAGTAGTTGGTCAACGCCTGATCGTGTGCGAAATCGCGCACGATCTTGCACTGCTCCGCCGCCTTGATGTTCATGTTCGGCGCGAAGTGGTCCGGAACCAACACGACCCGCTCGGGATCGAACACCTTGTCCAGCCCGACACGTTCCAGTTCCTTGATGGCGATGGGGGCGGTGATGTCGTTGGCCAGTACCAGGTCCACTTCCACATCGACCAGTTCGCCCGGCGTGACCTCGTCCAGTCCGGCGTGCGCCGCCAGTATTTTCTCAGCAATGGTCATTCCCATGGTATCTCGTTGTCCCCCTCGGTTGTTAGTGTATGGCCTATCTTACCACAAGGGCATGGTGTTGGCAAAGAAAATGCAGCGCGGGACGACGGAACGCCGCAGGAAAAGGCAGGGGCATACGTCCCTGCCCATTCGCTGCATTTTCCCCCGCCGTCGCCGCGTCGAACAAGTCGTGAAAACCTCACGGTTTGAACAGGTCTTTGCTCCCTTTGCCATCGATGGTGAACGTTGCGCGGGTCGGGAAGGGTTCATGGTTGCCACCCGCTTCCCACTGCTGCTGGCGGATCATCTCGCGCTTGGCAGCGAGCAACTTGTTGAGCGCGAATAGATAGGCCTTGGCACTGGCGACGACGATATCGGTATCGATGCCTCGCCCGCTGAATACCTGCTTGACTGTGTTCCCGTTGGTCGAGACGTCCGCCGCAATCCGGATGGTGACCTCGCCGACTGCGTCCATCCCCTCGGTGATCGCCTGAATCGAAAACTCGACGAGCTCGTTGGCGACGCCGATCACACGATTGATTGCCTGGTAAACGGCATCTACCGGGCCATCGCCCAGGGCGGCATCCTTGACGATCTCCCCTTCGGGGGTGCGCAACTGTACGGTGGCGGTGGGAATGCTGTTGCTGCCACACGAGATCTGGACGTTCTCGAGTTTGTAGACTTCGGGTGGCTGGAACAGCTCATCGGTGATGATCGCCTCGATGTCCGCATCGGTGACCAGTTTCTTCTTGTCCGCCAGCAGTTTGAAGCGCGTGAAGACTTTGTCCAGGCTGTCTCGGTCCAGGCTGTATCCCAGGTCTTCCAGATACTCCTTGAAGGCGTGCCGTCCGGAATGCTTCCCCAGCACCAGCGCGTTCTTAGACAGGCCGACGGATTCGGGCGTCATGATCTCGTAGGTCAACGGATTCTTCAGAACCCCGTGTTGATGGATGCCCGCCTCATGAGCGAAGGCATTGGCACCGACAATGGCTTTGTTGGGCTGAATGGAGATGCCGGTGTGCGTGCTGACGATGTTGCTCGTGCGGATGATCTGCGTGGAATCGATGTTGGTTTCCAGGTTGAAGAACTGCGGTCGTGTCGCGAGGGTCATGACGATCTCTTCCAGAGATGCATTTCCCGCACGCTCGCCGATGCCGTTGACGGTGCATTCGATCTGTCGTGCCCCATTGCGGACGGCTGCCAGGCTGTTGGCGGTTGCCAGACCCAGGTCATTGTGGCAGTGGACCGAGATGATGGCGTTGCCGATGTTGGGCACATTGTCCTTGATGCCGCGGATCAATGCACCGAACTCCTCCGGTGTCGTGTATCCCACCGTATCCGGGATGTTGACTGTGGTCGCGCCGGCGCCAATCACCGCTTCCAGCACCTGGTAGAGGTACTCCGGATCGCTGCGACCGGCGTCCTCCGGCGAATACTCGACGTCGTCGCACAAGGTGCGTGCATAGGCGACCATCTCGCGTGCCTGCTCCAGCGCTTGCTGCCGGGTCATACGCAGCTTGTATTCGAGATGGATGTCCGAGGAGGCAAGGAAGACGTGGATGCGCGGTTTCGCGGCGTGACGTACCGCTTCCCAGCAGGCATCGATGTCGTTCTTGTTGGAGCGCGCCAGGCCACAGATCGTCGGCCCGTGCACTTCGAGCGCCACCTGGCGTACCGCCTCCAGGTCACCGGGCGATGCAGCCGGGAACCCGGCCTCGATCACATCTACGCCCAGGCGAGCAAGCTGTCGACCGATATCCAGTTTCTCTTCCAGGGTCATCGTCGCTCCTGGTGATTGTTCGCCATCGCGCAGCGTGGTGTCGAAAATGATGACCTTCTCCATTGTTGTTACCTCCTCTTATGTCTGAGTTGCAGCGGGGCGAGATCCGCACAACAAAAAAACAGCCTCCCGGTCAGGAGGCTGCTGGTACACGTGTCCCTTGCCTGTGGTGTTGGTTACACCGAACACCCCCCAACCTGTATCGGCTCCTTGAGACCAAGGAGCAAGCTAAGAGCAAGAAGCATCAGGTTGGAGTTGAAAGGCATTTCGCTAAACTGAGAAACCACAGGTTCTCTCCAGTTGATTTCCTTCATTGTAGCATATTATTGCCACGCTGTCAAACGCCAGTTGCCAGCGACCTTCCGGATTTTGGATGACCAGTGGATCACCTCTGCCACGACCAATGCACAGGAGCGCACGCCCGCTGGAGTAGACTGTCCCAGTCCGCAGGACTTCGTATGCTTAGCGCGGGGCTTAGTCTGGTTGGCCCAGACTGGGCCAATCTCCGACGGTTATGCGCAGCGTGCGGTCTGGCACATTCCACCGCTCCGGCTGGCGCACGCGCTCGTCAAAGATTGGCCCAGTCAAATCTCATGCCTACGACTGGGCCAATCTCCGGCGCCACCACCGTTGTTGCGGGACTGCTGTGCCCGAGTGGATCCTGTACCGGTCTACACCTTAGCAGATTGGCACAGTCTCTGTCCCAGTCCGCAGGACTTCGTATGCTTAGCGCGGGGCTTCAGCCCGGCGGCGTCCTCAGATTTCGGCGCCGATCACCATGAATGGCGCCCAGAAGCGGGGATGTTCGTAGCCCGGCCTCTCTCTCAGCTCGCGCATCGCCCTTTGCAGTGCCAGTGCCTTGTCATCTCCGGCAATATACCAGTGATAGAAGCTCTTCATCAGCCGCGTTGTCGCCCGGTCGCTGACATTCCACTGGCTGGCGAGCACAGTGCGTGCTCCCGCGAGCAGAAACGCCCGGCTGAGTCCGATCATCCCGTCACCGCTCGCTTTTCCCAGCCCAACCTGGCATGCACTCAGCGTGACGAGGTCCGCGGGCAGCGCCAGGGACATGATCTGCCAGGCGGTCAGCAGCCCTCCGCCATTTCCCGATCCACCCAACACGACAAAGGAAGCCAATGGGCTATCCGCAAGCGCAATACTGTGGGTCGCCAGATGCACAATGCCGTGTTTGCCCAGGAGTGAGTCAACCACCTGGCGTTCCGCACGCTGCCCCACGAGCAGCGTCTTTCGCTCCGGAAAGAGATCGGCCACTGCCTGGGCTTCTTCTCTGGTGCCGGGGAGCTGCTCCAAGCGCAGCCCGCGCATGTCGTCCCCCCTGAGCGGCGGTATCGTTGGGTCTGCCACGATCAAGGCGTTGAGGCTGTTGGGGCCGCCGTAATCCGCTTCGTTGCGGATCTCAGCGAGTGTCTGCCACGACGGCGCGTAGAGCAGTGGCCAGCGGTTGGCTACCCAGTCGCCTTTCTCGTCGATCAGTGCGGCAAAAGGCAGTAGCCACAGCGCACCGTGCGGCTCGATTACCACCGGTGTCCCATCGGTCGGCAGCACATTGGCGATGGGATCGAGCAATGCATCGTACCATTCTGCGAGCAGGGGAGCGTATTCCGCCGGCTCGTGCAGCGCCGCTTCGCCCCCCTGTTCTCCGCCCCTCACTCCCCGCAGTGCGCCGTCGATCTGCAATACGCGACGCATTGCCCGTATCCGCGTGACGAGTTCCGCGCGGTTCCACGCTACGCTGTGCCCGCGCGCGTCACCGTACGGCGATACAGCGATGACGACGACCCGATCACGCAGGACGTGGAATACCAAGCGGGACAGTGGCGGAGGGCCAGGAGGGGAGGTGGCGTCATCCGCACCGTATGCCGGGCCGTCCGTTACGGGCTGCGGAGACGTACCCTGTACGCGCTCCGCAAACGGACGGAAGCGGCCTGGCCGGACCTCTCTGCCTTCTGGCAAACGCTTGCGGCGTGTGCTTCCCATCAAATCGTACAGCGCCCGTTCGCGCGCTTCTTCGATTACCGCCAGAACAGCAGGCCAACTACCCGCCTCGATTTGTGCGTGCGCGAGGTGGGCTTCGATCAGGTCGTCGAAGACGTCCTGTACGCTGGCGACGAAAGCGCTCGTGCCCTCGGCAGTGCGCAGCTCCATCCGGCGGGTCCCGAGCAGCTCGAGGCTGCGCCGGAATGATTCAGCCGCCCGGGCAGGCTCTCCGCTCGCCAGCAGGCATCGGCCCAACCCCCAGTGCACGGGCCACAACATCTCCACAGCACTTTCGTGCCGGAGGAGTTCCAGCGTGCGCTCGAATACGCGTTGTGCTTCAGCGTATTGCTTCATTTCCAGCAGCAGATGCCCGTAGCCGGTCCGCGCCTGGGCTTCTCCATGTGGATCGTCTGCGCGTGCGTGGAGGGCCAACGACTGGCGATAGAAACTCAGCGCCAGCTCGCTCTGCCCGCGCTCGCGGTAGATGCCGGCCATGATTGCCAGGGTGCGCCGTTTCTCGACAGGCTGGGCGTATTTGTCCAGCAGGTCGAGCGCTTCACCGAGCAGTGCGTATGCTTCGTTGTGCTTGCCACGCCGGCGCTGAATGAGAGCGATGTGAGTGAGGGCATGCGCGCGCAGGACAGGTGCATCTGCGTTCTCGGGCCGTGCGAGGATCGTCTGATAAGCGTGCAGAGCAGGTCCTTCTTGTGACTGGCGCAGGTGGCTGTGACCGAGGTTGAGCAGCAACTTGAGCGGCAGCGCCGGATCAGCCTCTGCGTCGTCCAGAACCTCTACAGTGCCCGCCCCGCGCAGGTCGGGGATGCCGGAATCGTCCGCTGTCCCCAGTTCCGTTGTGGTGGAGTGCAGCGCTCCCACCACTTCGTCCAGGTTCAAGGGCGAATCTTCGGCCAGCACTTTGAGGCCGAGGTCGTACATGTTGATTGCCGCCGGTATCTGGCCGGCAGCTTCCAGCGCTTGCCCCAGACGGTTCAACAAGACCGCGATGAGCTGCGGGCGGCGGATGTGCTGCGCCAACGCCAGTGCCAGTGC
The DNA here is from genome assembly GCA_964589015.1 of uncultured Anaerolineae bacterium. GTDB lineage: Bacteria > Chloroflexota > Anaerolineae > DAOTYC01 > DAOTYC01 > CAZPTF01. The sequence continues at coordinate 1,161 of CAZPTF010000032.1, read as the reverse complement.
TCTGCGATGGGCCGCGCTCGCTGCGACATAGCGGCCCTGTTGCGCGGCGATGAGCGCCTGCTCTTCCAGGGCGATGATCGCCCGCTCGACGTTCATAGCGCGGCACTCGGCTTCTCGCCGGTATGCATGGCGACGGTTCCGAACATGAGGCGACGATAGCGTACCCGCGTAAATCCGGCGGATTCCATCTCAGCCGCCAGCGCATCCGGCCTGAGAAATGCCTGCGCCGACTGCGGAAGGTATGTATAGGCCTCACGCTGCCCGCTGATGAGCCCACCCAACAGCGGCACGACTTTGAAGAAGTACCACCAGTACCCCTGTGCGATGAGTGGCTGGCGCGGGCGCGAGATTTCCAGACATACCATCCGGCCTCCGGGCCTGAGCACCCGCTGCATCTCGCGCAGGGCCTGTGGGACATCGGCGACGTTGCGCAACGCGAATCCGGTCGTTACCCCCGCGAACGTGTCGTCGCCATAAGGTAACGCCAGCGCATCGCCACACACGAACGCCACCCGTCCGCCGAGAGCCTGGGTCTGGTTCGCTTGCCGTTGCGCGTCGTCGGGCGACGCGAATTTGTAGCGCCCTGCCTGCATCATCTCCATACAGAAGTCCAGGCCGATCACCCGGCTGCCGGCGTAGGTCAGGGCTACCTGGCGCGTGATGTCTCCGGTCCCGGCAGCCACGTCCAATACCAGGCCGTCGGGCGGAATGGCGAGCTCGTGCGCGACCAGCCGCCGCCACGATTCGTCCCGGCCCAGTGTCATCAAACGGTTCATCAAATCATACCGCTCCGCGATAGCTGAGAACATCTTCCCCACATAGCGAGGCTTGTCACCGTTCAAGTCACCGTACAATTCAGGTCCAACTCCTGATTCCGCAGTGGCGATTGTGTTGTCATTCGAACAGACGCGCGATTTCATCGCGGCGGAAGCGTGGCAGGTCACGGACGCGCGCGCCTGTGACCATCGTCATGCCTTCCGCAGGGTCGGTAAGCTGGCCGATGCGTGCCCCCGCAATGCCGGCGTCGCGCCAGGCTGCGAGCACCTGTGGCGTATAGTGGGGGTCCAGTGCCAGCAACAGGGAGCCAGAGGCGATAATGCCCAGCGGATCCAGACCGTAACGGGCACACAGCGCCGTCGTTTCGGGTAAGATGGGCAGGGC
>CAZPTF010000031.1:5753-20837 GCA_964589015.1 uncultured Anaerolineae bacterium | reverse complement strand
CTCAGGCGGAACACGCCAGGACGTAGAGCGCGTCCAGCCGTACTCTTCGACTTCTTGTTGTCCCACGATATGTTTCAGTTCCACGAGATACCAGTCGTCCTCTCCCAAAATGCCAACCGAAATCCAGTTCAAGAGGATGGGATCGGTATCTCCCCAGAAACGCTCTTCCTGCGCTGGCAAGAGGACAATCGGTTTGGCATAGGGAGGGCCGGGAGTGGGTGTCTTCGTCGGCAGTGGGGTAGGTAACGGTGTAGGCGTCGAAGTCCCCAGAGGGATTGCCAGAGATTCCCCGACACGAATGAATCGCTCATCCTCGATATGGTTGGCCTGTTTGATGGCTTCGATTGACGTCCCATAATCCATCGCCAATCCAAGCAAACTATCACCTTTTTCCACAATATGGACAGCAAATTCTACATCCAGTGTTGGAGTTGGCGTCCCTTGTTTCTTGGAATCAGAAGGAATGGCCAATTGCTGTCCCACGCTCAGCCAGCGCGGGTTCTCGAGTTTGTTCATTTTCATGATCGCGTCCACCGTCGTGCCGGCCCAAATCGCGATCGAACTCAGGTTGTCCCCGGCCTGGACCGTATAGATGAACGGCGTAGGGGTAGGCGTCCAGTCGGGATCTGGCGTGGCATCTTCGGGCGTCCAGGTCGGTGGTATCAGCAAAGCCTGGCCAACGCGCAGCTTGCGCGCATCCTCGATGTTGTTGGCCTCCACGAGCTGTTCGAGAGACATGTCATATTTGGCGGCTATCGAGCCGGGATTTTCGCCCACTGCCACCACATGATAGATCTCGATCGGGGTCTCGGTTGGAGACGGGGTAACGGTCGGCGTCGAGGTCGGTGTACGGCTGGGCGTCGGCGTAACCGTCGAGGTCGGCAGGCGCAGGCGAGCCGGAGTCGTCAACACGATGGGTTGGTCCCGCCGCACGCTCTGTGCCAGAAGCGGACCGACAAACCGGAGAAGCACCACCAACATTACGAACAGGGTCAACACGGCGAACAACACCGTCACCCGAATGGAATCGGGCAACCTGACCGGCAGCCAGGATATCTTGGGCAAAGGGATGCGCGGGACCTTCCGGGATGGCGCGGAATCCTCCACCGAAGCACCGCACATCAGACAGACTTTGGCCTGCCTGGGCACCGGTGTTCCGCATTCCGGACAGAATGTCTGGCGCACTTCCGAAGTATAGTCATGCCCGCAGCGCGGGCAGGTCAAGGCCCCCTTCTCTTTGACCATACCACAAATTGGACAACTCATCGGACGTTATCACCCCATTCCCGACACATGCCAACAACACGTAGGGCCAACCGTGTGTTCCGGGCAAACGTCAAGAAACAATCCCCACCAACAACAGAACGAATCGCGGAAGACTCGTTAAACGAACACCGGGCGCGCACAACCGTCCTCACGACGCCACCTGCAGCACGTCCGGATTGACGAGCGAATCCGGCACCTTGCCATCCAACACGAATTCGGAAATCAGGCGATGGCCCGCCTGAAAATAGTCAACCAGGCCATCTTCGCTGTAGCTCGCTACGTGGGGGGTCAACACGACATTATCCAATTGCAGCAGCGGATTGTCGGGTTTGAGTGGTTCCTCCGCGAAGACATCCAGACCCGCCGCCCTGATCTGTCCGGTCTGCAATGCAGTCACCAGAGCCTGCTCGTCGACCAACGCCCCGCGCGCCGTATTGATCAGGATGGCTGAAGGCTTCATCCTGGCAAACGCCTCAGCATTGAACAACTCGCGTGTCTCAGCGGTAGCAGGTGCATGCAGCGAGATCACGTCCGCGCGGCTGAGCAACGCCTCGAAATCCACCAGCTCAATGCCCAGGTCAGCCACCTCAGCGGCGCTCGTGTAAGGATCATACGCGATGCAAGTCAACCCGAATCCAACCATCTTCGCCACCACCTTACGAGCGATCCGCCCGCACCCAACCAGGCCCAGAGTCTGGCCACGCAACCGCAGCGCCGGATAGGCATAGTACGGCTCCCAGTTGCCGGAACGCAGCGCGACCGTTTGCGGAACCAGCCGGCGAAGGCAGGTCAGGAACAACGCGATTGCGTGATCGGATACTTCCTCCGGGATATTCGCCGGCATGTTGGCGACCATTACACCGCGCCGCGTCGCCTCGGCGACATCCACCGTATCGTAACCAGCTCCCATGCGGACGATGAGGCCGCAACTCGCGAGCCGGCCGAGAGACTCGCTCGTGACCGGATAGCGCCCGGAGCCAACCAGCATTGCCCGCGCGTTTGGCGCGAGAACCGCGTTGTCCGCCTCGTTGGCCCAGCAATCGCCCTGGACGAGCGTCAACCCGTCGCGGACAAATGCTTCATAGAACCAATCCGGCGGCTGATGCAGACGGCTATCGGTTGCGATATATAGAACTTTGCTGCTCTCGTTCATGTATTCCTCCAAGACGTCAGGGCTATATAGAGAAGATTGCAGGACGCTATCTCAAAGCCTGCAACGCAACCCGGATCAAGGTTGGGGCATGCAGAAACATGTTCGTGTACCCGGCATTTGCCATCGGACAGTAGCATCCCCCCGCGCGGATATCGTCCCGCAGTGCTTCAGCACGAGAACCGAACCAGATTGGCCGCAGGTCATAATTCGTCTCGCGCAAATTGCCGATCGGTTCCGCACGGATACAACACGTCCACACATCGCCATCAGGCGCGATGTGGCCCGAAGCCCAACCCGCATAACAGGGGATAACCTGCCGGCGCTCACGCAAGATCTGCTTGACCAGCTCATAGTAACGTTGCCGGAAAGCCTGCGTGACCTTGCTGATACCACCAAAGTGCCGTTCCCGGAGCTTTTCCGTTAGAAAATCGACCGCGGCTGCGTAGTCTTCGAGGTCAGGCGCAATGTCAAGCCCAACGGTATCCAATTCCACGCGCTCTTCCGCGATCTCTGTGATGTACGAATCTGGCTCCAATGCACTCAGTTCCGCATAGATCGCGGGGATATCCTTCACGTTGTATCGGGAAATGACCGTGTGCAAACTCACAGTCAGATTCGGATGATCGATCGCTTTCAGCGCGTGGTATGTTTGCAGTGTTCGCGCGAAGTTCCCCGGCACACCACGAATCGCGTCGTGCTGGTCTCCAAGCCCATCGAGGGAAAGATTAATCCCCAACTTGCTATGCGGTGCAACCTCCAGCAGTTCTTCGACCTCCTGCGGGATCAAATCACTCAACAATCCATTGGTGGGCAACGTGATCACGGCAGGGCGACAATGGGTATAGGCGGACGCGATCAACTCGACCAGGTCGCGGCGCAGAAAAGGTTCACCTCCGGTGAAAGTCAAATAGTACGGGGTACGACCAATGTTGGCAAAAATCCGATCCCACTCTAGCAGGGTAAGTTCGTCGGCGTGCTTCTTCCACACATTGCACGTGTGACACCGTGAATTACAGCGATAGCAGACGCTGATCACCAGGCTGAATGGCAACAGTCTGGGCCACCCCAGTCGCCGGAAGGATGTATACAACGGTATTTTCGAAAGCAGCCCTAATGTACTCATGCGCTCACGCCGATTGGCCCAGCACCTCCCGGCGATACCAGGTCACGAACCGGTTCATCCCTTCTCTGATATCCGTTTGCGGAGAATAACCCAACAGGTCCTGTGCTTTCCGAATATCTGCGCTGGTGAGCGGGACATCCCCGGGCTGTGTATTGACCGAAACGACATTCGCCCGTTTTCCTACAGCATCTTCCACCACGGAGATGAATTCGTTGAGCGACACGGTGCGCGAATTGCCCAGATTGATGATTTCGAACGGCAAATCCGCATCGAGTGCCGCGACTACGCCCGCCACAATGTCGTCGATGTAGGTGTAATCCCGCCGCGACGAACCGTCACCGAACATGGTCAGTTCTTTTCCTTCAAATATCCAACGGGTGAACAAATAGGGAGCCATATCGGGCCGCCCCTTCGGTCCGTAGACGGTGAAGAACCGCAGCGATGTGCAATTCAGGCCATAGAGATGGTGGTAGGTAAACGTCAGCAGTTCCGCTGCACGTTTCGTAGCCGCATAGGGAGAGATTGGGCAGTCGGCCATTTCGCTCTCGCGAAACGGCGCCTCACTTCGTGCACCATAGACGGAAGACGATGACGCAAACACGAAATTGCGCACGTTGTGTCTGCGCGCTATCTCCAGGACATTCGTCGTCCCCGTTACGTTGACCGCGGCGTACAGCTCCGGATGTTGGATCGAGTAACGCACGCCGGCCATAGCTGCGATGTGGAGCACCTTATCGATCGGGCTGGCGCCGAACACGGCCTGGAGGTCTTCCAGCGAGCGAATGTCCCCTTCGTGAAGTGAGTATCCTGGCCGTTCGAGAAACGGCTCGATATTCCGCCGTTTACGCTGCGGGTCATAATAGTCGTTGAAATTGTCCAGACAGATCACCTCATCGCCGCGCTTCAGCAACCAGGCGGTAACGTGGCTGCCGATGAATCCGGCGCCTCCCGTGATCAGCACTCTCATCTATCTCTCCCCAGTCCATAATGACAGTCTACCACCCGGGCCGCGCTTCGGGCTCAACCCGCTTCGGCCCGGATGCCCAACACATAACGATGATGCGCCCAGATTACTTTGAACCGCCAGGGCACGCGCAACCTGTCCAACCAGGCATACCGCATCACCCGATCGCGCAGTTCGGGTTTTCGACCCAGATAATAGTCCATCGTACTCCAGGTCCAATCGTCTCCGGTAAAACGTGATTCCAATTTCTTGGAGCGGATCCCCAATTTCTTGAGGAAATCGGCGGCCGGCATCACCGTATCAGGCCAGGGAGGCACATCCAACACGCCCTCGTCAATGATCTCCACCCCTTCGGCGGCTAAGACCGACTTAATCAGCCCCATATCGACCCAACGTTCGTCAACCGTCTTGAAAAACTCCGGCTCGACAAAGCGCTTCCGCACGATATAACCGACCTGATAGGGGTTGGGCATCGCGATGAAGATCAGCCGCCGCGAGACGCGCACCAACTCCCTGAGCAATGGCGCTGCGTTCTTCAGGTACCACAGGGCCGCCCAATTCCACACCAGATCGAACCGCTCTTCGGCAAAAGGCAACTTGATCAACGGCTCTTGCGACACGAAGCTGGCGCGCAGGTTCAGCTCCCCCCAGATACGTGCAACGCCGGACAATCGTTCCGCGTTGTCATCGACCAACGTCACCTGGCACCCTGCGCGGGCGAGTGCGATACTGTTTATCCCGGAAACACCGGCCATACCGTACAGCGGCGCTTCGAGCACATCCTCGATATCGTAGCGGGCCTGCAATTCCATCAGGTAGTCGTTGAGGATGAACCGTTCATATACGAGTCCAAGCCCCTCGTTGTAGTCAGTCAGATACCGCTTCCAGACAGGCTCTTGAGTCATTGCGCTCCCTACGAGTTTTCGGATACGACGTCGATATACCCTAATTCCACCACGTCGCTATCCAGATCGACGGACGATACAGCGAGGCGCTCACCTTCGTCGTCGTACAACCCCAACTGCAGCAGATAGGTCCCAACCGGAGTGTCAGGAGGTAAAACGAGCCAATAGTCGCCCCGGAACATCTGGCCAGATTGCCACCTGGAAGTTGGATAATAAACGCTTGCGGGCGATTCGTCAACTTGGGCAATACCGCGGCCATCGCGACCAATTAGATGGATGAAGGTTTTGTAATCACGGTCGATCGCAGAAAGCGCCTTCCATAGCACCTGCACGTGAATTGCTGCACCGCTGTCGCTGTCGATGTACACGGGGTTGGGTTGAACATTGCCCGTCACCAGAGCGAACTTTCCCGCAAATTCCGCCAACGGTTCGCCAGCCACTGCAACGCCGAGATAGGGGAGCGGCGTCACGGTCACCCATTCTCGCGCTGCTCGCGCCAATTTGGCAGCCAACGGGGTCGGGCCCAGCAAATACAACGGACGGTTGAGTGTGATGCACTGCTCGATGATCTTCTGCCCGCTGCTATAAGCCGGGTCGGCGTGAATCACTACCAGGTCAGGACGGACACCTTCGGCATACTGATAGTACCGCACGGCGGAAACGATATCCCAGGGACCGATAAGCACTGCGCCCGCCTCCAAATCCTGCGAAAGTACATCCTCCGCCCGGTCCTGGTCGATATGATAGTCGTTCAGCGCCACAATTGGCCAGTTGTTGTGTAGCATAGCGAGGGGCAGAAAAAGACACAGGAGCGCATAGAGACAATATGGCTTCGGACTCACCGGCTCATCGTCTTCTGCGGTGCGCCGATTTTCCAGAAGCCTCCAGATTGCGTCGAACGCCACGCCCATGAAGCCGACGAGAAACACATACGCCGGCATGAAGTAATACCAGATCTGCCCGTGACCCACATAGACGATCGCAAAGACTGTCACGCTCAGATAACCGACAACGAACAGCATCGCTCGCCGCCAATCACGTGCAATCAAGACAAGTGCACCGATCGCACTCAGCAGGACACCCACCGCAGTGAATTGCTCGAACAGAGTTGCCAACCACACGGCGAGCCGATCACCGAACTGTTCCCAGGAGTCGATACCGACATCGACCGCATAGTCCCGGCCTGTCACCAGGTTCAGGAAGCCTTCCCAGTTCTGCCGGTAATGCGCCGTCACCGTACCACGCAGGATCGCCTCGGGAACACGATTTTTGTAGATCTCCGTCACCGAGGGGTCACTCTGGGCGAGGTAATATTGCCCACGCAACGGAATATATGCATAGAGCAGCAAGGGAAGCAGCACACACAACACCGTCAGCATTACCTGAAGCCATCCAGCACGGCCTGTCTGCTCCTGTCGCGCGCTGCCCGCCGCCACACCCTTCGGGCGAGCTGCCAGCGTTAACAGAATAAAAAGCGCAAAAGCCGGCGCCAATAACAGCGTGATGCGATGGTGCGTCAGGCTCAACCCGTAGGCCAGAGCGAACCAACGGAGTTCACGCCACGCAACAGCGGAGCCGGCCAGCTGCTTTTGCCGGGTTTGCCAGTGCAGCAGCAACCAGACATCGAGCGCGACGAACACCACATTCAACGCATGCACTTCCGCAATGAGTGCCGCCCCCCAAAAACTGGCGCCGAAAGCAAAGATCAACGCAACGGCAGCCGCAAACATCTGGCAACGCGTGAGTTGCCGCGTCAGCAAATAGACCAATGCGACCGCAACCGCCGCTGCGACCGCTGAAAACAGGTTCATACGATAGGCAATCGAACCAAGCGGCACGAAGGTAAACAGTTTGCCAAGCAAGGTATAAAGAGGGTAACCTGTGGAATGGGTAATGCTCAGAATGTATGGAACAAACTGATATTCGGCGCTATTACCGGCCACGACGCCGGGAGCCAGGGTCATCACGTAGATAGAGCCGCTGAGCAAGGCCAGAAGCGCGGCCACAACGCCGTCCGGCAACCTGATCAGCCTCCGCGCGGGTTGCTCCACCAACTCGACAGGGTCTGGCTGCATCCCGCTATCGTCCCGCGCGCGATCAACCATTGAGCGTTTCTTCCTCCGGCTTTCGCCCGAACGTAATCGTCAGGAGGTTGTCTTCGTGTTTTGCACTCAGCACACGTAGCCCGACCAAGGCGCGTGGAAGAATCAGATTCCGCTTCTGATTGCCGATACGCACGATCAGCTCATCGGCCGCCCGCGCCAGCTGGATTTCCTCTTTGGCGACAAAAGGTAAAGGCTGGATCAGCCGGTAGCCATCTCCGGCCTTTTCGATGACCTGGGTTCTGCCGGAATAGAAGATCTGTGTCGGGTCTTGCTCCTCGTAGATCGCAGCAGCCATCCGCCTCAGCATGTCCGGGCCAACTACTTCGGCATCCATCAGCGGAACGGTGAAGATGGGCAAAGGCGAAAACGCTTCCCTCACCAACTCTCCATAGCGGGCCTGTGACTCACGCCAGGCCGAAAAATAGGCGTCGGTGATGGCGTTCGGGATCACGCGGTTGGAGACGATTGCGTCCGTACTGAACCCATACAGGTTCAGATAGGTGAAGGTTCTCTGCGCTTCACGAATAACCATTTTCTCAGGGTTCAACACGAGTCTGACGGTGGACTTCGCACTGTCGGAAAGCAACGCATGCATTCTGTCCAACTGCAGGATGAGCTCCCTGATCGTCTCGAAGACCGCGTCGTCGGGGATGGGGATATCGACGATGCGTTTAAGCAGCGGTCCGGTCAGTTGAAACGCCTTGCGCTCGAACGGAAAGATCTTATCGAGATACCAGCGTCCGACTTCCGGGAACGACAGCAGACGCAGCGTCTCTCCCGTCGGCGCGCAATCGATGATGATGACGTCATGATCGCCGTCATCGTGCAGTTTGACGAGCTGGAGGAGACTCGCCAGCTCTTCCATCCCCGGGAAGACACTGGTCTCCTCGGCCAGGAGCCCATCCATCCCGCGCCACGAAAGAACTGAGGAGAAATACTCCTGTACTCTGCCCCAGTATTTCTCCATCTGATAGAGCACATCGATCTCCTGCGCCTCTAAATTCGGAATGACAGCGACAGGCTCCGGCCCCAACTCTCTATCCAGGGAATCGCCCAGACTGTGAGCCGCGTCGGTGCTGACCACAATGGTCCGGTAGCCCAGCTCGGCACACCGGAGAGCGGTCGCAGCCGACACGCTCGTCTTCCCGACTCCTCCCTTGCCTGTGAACAGGATTATTCTTGCCATTGCTGGTGTCGAGATTACGGCTCCTTTCGATCGGTGTAAGCCGTTCCATTATATCATCGTTCGAAAGGCTTGCCAATGTCGCTCATCGGCGTAGCGGTCGTCATGCCGGCCCGACTGCGCCGGCGTTGAGCGGGGAATCCATCCGGTGGGGCGATCAAGATTTGCCCGGATCGAGGAGACGCAGGCTGGATTGCCTTCTCCAAAGCGTGCGCGGTGGTTGTCCCTGAGAATCAGGGGCACACCAGCGAGCGCTATTTACAGAGAATGCGCTCACAGCTACCGCAGAAGACCAGCTCATCGTCTTCGGAAACCGATCTGGCTATACTGGTCGGAATCGAAACACCACACCCTCTGCAAACACCATCTGCGACCATCACGACGCCTTGTCCGCCTTTGCGGCGGCGTGCATCTTCGAAGGCCGCCAAATCCGCCGGAGAAATCGTGCTGCGCAATGCCGCTTGTTCTTCCCGACATCGCGCCAGGTCTTTCTCCAGGGCAGCACGTTCTTCGCTCAGTCCAGCCTGATCGACCTGCCGTTTCGCTGTGGTTTCGACCAGCGCATCCCGTCCCGTGGCCAAACCAGCCTCGGTCTCTTCGCTCTCGACCATGACTGCGAGCAAATCATCTTCGAGTTTGGCCCGCCGTGCTTTCAGATTCTTGATCTTATCCGCCAAACTGGCAAGTTCCTTCGGGTTCGTGACTCTCCCTCCGTATAACTTGCGCTCGGCAGCCGTGATCTCTTCCTGGAATCCCCGGCTCTCCAGCTCGAGACGGCGAATCTCTGCCCCAAGCCGCTCGTGGCGCCGCACGAGCTCGTCGACGCTATGCTGTGCAGAGCGAACGGCCTCATCGTCGCGCAGAGAGACGTCAATGGCCTTCAAGCGCCGTCCCTTTTTGTCGATCTCAGCTTCCACGGATTGCAGTTGATAAAGTGCTCTGGCCCTTTTCATCGTCCTCCATCCCTCCCCGTAACCCAATCAGCCCAAAATCACGTCGAACCCGACCGACAGCACCTGACAAACGACCCAGGCGCCGATTAGACACCTGGGTCGTACAAACGCACAACGGCATGCGCTGAGACTGCCGCCCCACATTTGACTGGAGCAACCACAAGAATTCGACAGGCGACCGTTTGTCGCGCATATACACCGTCTCATCGCATCGCGCACCGTTTCTCCAAAGTTGAGCCATTATACCACGCCCGTGGGCAAGCCACAAAGGGCAAATTGACAAGGTGTGATTCCCTAAGTATCCTCTATAGCAGTAGGGCGGGAAGGTGAAGACCAGAGCAGACGGGTCTTCGTTTCGCCCACTCTCTTCCAAAGGAGATACACGACAGATGAACGTACCCACACTTGCTGACATCCAAGCTGCGGCCCAACGCATCGGACCTTATGCGCAGCGCACGCCTGTTCTGGTTTCATCGAGTCTCGATGCCATGTTTGGTGTACAGGCCTTCTTCAAATGTGAGAATTTCCAGAAGGTCGGCGCTTTCAAATTCCGCGGGGCCTGCAATGCCATACAATCATTGTCGCTCGCGCAGGCGGCAAAAGGCATTGCCACGCATTCGTCAGGTAACCACGCTGCCGCCGTATCGCTAGCCGCGCAGCAGCGTGGCGTTGCTGCCTTCATCGTGATGCCCCGCAACGCTCCGGAAGTCAAGAAAGCGGCAGTCGCCGGTTACGGCGGTCAAATCGTGTTCTGCGAGCCTACCCTCGAAGCCCGCGAAACGACCCTGCAGGAGGTCGTCGCGCGGACCGGCGCGACGTTCATCCACGCATACAACGACGCATGCGTGATTGCCGGGCAGGGAACCGCCACATTAGAACTGCTCGAGGACGTCCCCGACCTGGACATCGTTATGGCACCAGTTGGAGGGGGTGGGTTGTTGAGTGGCACCGCCATCGCCGCCTCCGGAATGGCTCCAGGTATTCGCATCATTGCGGCAGAACCGGAGCGAGCTGACGACACCTACCGGTCGATGAATGCCGGCCACATCATCCCCTCCGTCCACCCTGATACCATTGCTGATGGTTTGCTCACCTCGCTGGGAGATCTTACGTTTGCGATCATCCAAGACCGGGTCGAGCAGATCGTTACCGTAAGCGAAGAGGCGATCGTTGCAGCGATGCGCCATATCTGGGAGCGGATGAAGATCGTCATCGAGCCTTCCGCCGCCGTGGTACCCGGCGCGCTGCTGGAGAAGAAGCTCGACCTGAGCGGTCAGCGAGTCGGCGTAATCCTTTCCGGAGGCAATGTAGACCCCGACAGACTTCCGTGGGCAACACATTGAGCCTGAGCGAGTGACTTTTTCGTGGTTGGATAGCCGAAATGCGCGGTGAAGACACTGGCCGGACAGTACAAGGGGCACAGCACCAAAATCCAGGGAAAAAACCTTGACATGCACACACTAAACTGTTAGAATTGTTGTAGACTCGACCTGACATCGTGAATCAGGAATCTGATTGGACAAACCGATAGCACACCGGAGAGAGTATGGAGTACAAAGACTACTACAAGATTCTTGGGGTTTCCAAGAATGCAACAGAGAAAGAGATAAAGCAGGCGTACCGCAAAATGGCGCGCAAATATCACCCGGACGTCAATCCAGGCAACGTTGAAGCGGAGGAGCGCTTCAAGGAGATCAATGAAGCTCACGAGGTTTTGACCGATCCCGCAAAACGTCAGAAGTACGATCAATTTGGGGTGGATTGGCAGCGCTACCAGCAAGCAGGCGCTCAGGCCGGAGGCTTCGATTGGGCTGAGCACTTCGCGCGCGCCGGTGGAACTGGACGAAGCAGCTATGGCTCGGGTGGCCCCCACGTCGAATACGGCGATGCGAGTGAGTTTTTCGGTGGACAGGCCGGCAGCGGTTTTTCGGATTTCTTCGAGTCATTGTTCGGTAGCATGGGCAGAGGGCAAACAGCGGGCGCATGGCAAACGAACTATCGGAATGCGCCGCCAAGACGCGCACCGGATTACGAGCACAAGATCGATATAACTCTGGAAGAAGCTTTCAACGGATCGACGCGTATTCTGGAAATGGACAACCGCCGCATCGAGGTCAAGATTCCACCCGGCGTCAAGACCGGCTCCAAGATACGCGTTGCAGGCGAGATTGGCAAGGGCATAGCCGGACAACAGGCAGGCGACCTGCTGCTCAAGGTCCGCGTGTTGCCGCACAAGACCTTCGAGCGCAAGGGCGACGATCTGTATTGTGACGTTCCCGTCGACATCTATACAGCAGCATTGGGCGGCGAAGTCACGGTACCAACCCTGAAAGGGGGCAAGCTGTCTCTACGGATACCCGCAGAAACACAGAATGGACGCACATTTCGTTTGCATGGGCAGGGTATGCCCGTGCTGCGCAGTCCATCCGAGCGAGGTGACTTATTTGCCAAAGTACAGCTCGTTCTTCCCACCCCGCTAACCGAAAAGGAAAAGACCGAATTCCAGGAGCTCGCCGAACTACGCCGGTAGGCAGACCGTCCGCCGGTACATACTGACGTCCGCGGAAACATATCACGAGAAAGAGATATTCATGACAGGCAACAACAAGCTAAGCATTGGACTACTCGCTTTTTCGGTTGTGATACTCCTGGGTTGTGCCCTCACCCCAACTTCCCAAAACGTGGGTTTCCCGTTCGGAACCATGTCGCCCACACAAGCGCCAACCCCGCTGGTCATTATTGTCACGCCCACTCTCGTGGAAACAGAGCTCCTCGCCGAGGCCGCAGCAGAAGAACGTCTCATCATCAACATCTACGCGCGTGTCAGTCCATCAGTGGTCTTTATCGATGCAATCAACAACGAAGACCCCCTGGAGAGCAGCAATGGTTCTGGCTTCGTATTCGACACGAAGGGGCACATTGTTACCAACAACCATGTGATCGCCGATAGCGACAAGATATTGGTGACTCTGGCTGACGAAACCACCGCTCCCGCCGAGGTGATTGGCACTGACCCTGGGAGTGATTTGGCCGTCCTGAAGATCACTGCGCCTCCTGAGATGCTGCAGCCCATTGAGTTGGGAGATTCGAAATCCCTGCAAGTAGGGCAGAGGGCCATTGCGATCGGCAACCCATTCGGACTGGAACGTACGGTGACGACCGGCGTGATCAGTTCCCTGCGTCGTACACTGAACCGTCGCGACAGCGGGTTTCGCATCGCCGAGCTGATTCAAACAGACGCCGCGATCAATCCCGGGAACTCGGGCGGCCCACTGTTGGACTCCAGTGGCAAGGTGATCGGTGTCAACACCGCGATTTTCAGCCAGTCGGGCACATCGTCAGGTGTGGGCATGGCTGTGCCGGTCGATATGGTCCGCAAGGTAGTACCCAAACTCATCGAGACCGGTCATTATGCACATCCCTGGCTCGGAATCACTGGCCAGAGCATTACCTCCGATCTCCAGGAAGCCCTCGACCTGCCGGTCGATAAAGGCATTCTGGTGTATACGGTGGAAGAGGACGGCCCGGCAGAAAAGGCCGGGCTCCGCGGAGGAGATCACGAAGTGCGACTGGCTGGCCTGCCTGTCCTCACTGGAGGGGACATACTCAAGTCTATAGAAGACATGCCCCTCAAGAAATTCGACGACCTGATCAACTACCTGGCGAGAGAGACAGAGGTCAACGACACGGTCGTTCTCGTCGTGCTTCGTGACGGCAAGGAATACTCAGTCAAAGTACGTATCGAAGAACGACCAGCCGACAAGTGATCCCAACGCGAACAACCGAAATGAGGAGATGATCTTCCCATGACGCAATATGAAGAACATGCTGACGAACCCAAATACCTCATCAGTGTAGTCACCCAGATGGTGGCCCTTCATCCCCAGACGGTACGCCACTACGAGGACGCAGGGCTGATTGCGCCCAGTCGCTCGAAAGGGAATATCCGGCTGTATTCTCAACGAGATGTGGAACGGTTGCAGAAGATCAATCGCTTGACGCGTGATCTGGGCATCAACCTGGCCGGGGTCGAGGTCGTCTTACACATGACCGAACGGATCCAGAGCCTGCAAGAAGAACTGGAGACATTGCAGGAAGAACTGGAAATCCAGATGGAAGAAGTCCGAGCAGGAATCTTCAAAGAAGTATGTCAAACCATTCGGGAAATCGGAGATGAAAGCGATCGACGTTGGCAGGAGGTGATCGAGAAACTCGAATCGCGTTTCTGAGCTGAAAGCACTTGAACAGCGAATAATCATATTCGCGCATAGCAGGTTCATCGTTAGGGCACGCAAACAAGAGAGGGGGCTAACATGGTCACACAAGAAGTCCTTCAAGAATTGGTTAGGCTGGCGGACCAAGAGAGTCCACTGGTCAGTCTGTACTTGAATGTAGACCCGAGCCAACACTCGAAAGATGAGTACCGTCTGACGTGGCGCAATCTGATTAAACAGGTCTCGAGCAGCATCCCCGAAGATGATATTGCGCGTATCGAGCGCTTCCTGAACTTCGAATATGAATGGCAAGGGAAAAGCCTGGCAATCTTCTCCTCTGCACAGACAGGTTTTTGGCGAGTCTATTCGCTGCCCATCGCCGTAAAGGATCAAATTCATGTGCTGAACCGGCCGTATATCGAGCCGTTGAACCGCCTTGCCGATCTATCGGGGCGCTATGCCGTGGCACTGGTGGACAGAGAAGGTGCACGGCTGTTTCTGTTCAGTGCGGGTCAATTGGAGAAGACGACGGGAACATTTGGCCCATTGCCGGAGCGACACAAGCAAGGTGGCAGAGCGGCTTCCAGAATCCAGCGCCATGCCGATGAAGTTGCGCAGCGCAACTTGCGTGACGGCGCAGGGCTGCTGGTGGAATTCTGCGAAACAAACAGGTGTACGAGACTTTTGTTGGCCGGAACCGACGACAACATCCATCTGTTCAAGGGGCTTTTGCCCAAAATCTGGCAGGAGCGCATCATCGGCACATTCCCAGTCGATATTACTGCTACCGAAAACGAGGTCCTGGAACGGTCTCTCGAGATCGTTCAAGAGGTCGATCCCGAACGTGAGCAACACCTTGTGGACGAATTGATTACGGCGGCGGCAAAAGGCGGCCTCGGCGCCATCGGTTTGGCCGACACCATGTCTGCGGTGCAAGATGGCCGCGCCAAGATATTGATCGTAGCCAATGGTTACAGAGCGGAAGGCTTCCGGTGTAGCCAGTGCGGCTACACCATGGTGGAAGGCACAACTGCATGCCCATTCTGCAGCGGTCAGGTGGAACACGTGGCCGATGCAGTGAATGGTCTCATCCACAAGGCCCTGGAAGATGGCATTCAGGTCGAAACCGTACACGAGAACAGAGACCTTGAGGAGGCCGGGCACATCGGTGCGCTCCTCCGCTACTGAAGCGGCCGGGCAACCGGCTCACGACGCCGG